>NC_013202.1:0-311048 GCF_000023965.1 Halomicrobium mukohataei DSM 12286
GTCAGACAGTGATATGTGTCGGGTTAGACGGGTGAATGAGGCGTGACGATACCGGAACACATCGAGATCGATCAGCCCCTTCTCGATGGACGGTCCGTCGCGGCGGGGTTCCGGTCGAACGATCAGACGTGGTGTGACGGCCACAACCAGCTTCAGGGCCTTCTCAGGGTGTTGTACCCGGCCTATCGCGTCGAGTACACCTACGCCGTCGAGGGGCGGTTCCCGTGGTCGAGTCCGGCCCACGAACGCGAGTACGCGCTGCTCGACGGCCTCTGGGAGGACAACGACGCGGGACTGGCGATGCATCGCCACGCCGCAAGCGAGACGACGACGATCGATCCGCGGGCGCGCTACGGCGACGCGTCGGTGCCGACGGTCGCGCTCGGCTTCCACGGCGACGAAGCGCGAGCGGCGTCCGTGTTGCCGACCCAGCTCGAACACGAGCGCGAACGGATCGACCGGCAGATCGAGCGGTGGCACGAACAGGCCGACACAGAGGCCTCGGCGGGCAACCACACGAAGGCCCGGCGCTTCCGCGAGCAGGCCGACGCCTACGAGGGCGGCGATCCGCTTCGCGACCTCCGTGAGATCTACGGCTTGCCAGACGGTGTCGACGCCGACTCCTTCGAGGGCGTCGAGTCGATCGATCGAGTGTCTCTCCCCTTCTGGATCGCCGAACTCGGTGCCCAGGACCAGTCCGAACTGTGCTACGTCGCCGTCCGCCCGACCGACGAGGGCTGGGCGCGAGACACCATCACCTCCGTGGGCTGGCTCGAACAGTTCGTGGCGAGCCACCAGTCGGTGCTCGAATCGGACGGCCACTGGCTGGGTGCCGAGGACGTGGCCGTCGAGAGCACGCAAGACCGGATCGACCGTCGGCGCGAGGAGTCGGACGACCGGCCGGCTCGCAGGCAGGACGACGAGGTCGTCGACCCACCGGAGACGGAACTGCTCGACGCCCAGCGACTCGTCGATCCCAGTCCCGACCGGAGCTTCTCTGACGTGGGCGGGATGACGGCGCTGAAAGAGACGCTGGAGGAGAAGGTGCTGAAGCCCCTCGAACACCCCGAGCGCTACCGGGAATACGGGCTCAGTACCGTCGACGGCGTCCTGTTGCACGGGCCGCCGGGCTGTGGGAAGACCTACATCACGGGCGCGCTGGCGGGCGAACTCGGCCAGTCGTTCGTCCGCGTCTCGCCGGCCGATCTCTCCAGTAAGTACATGGGCGAACCCGCACAGAAGGTCCAGGAGCTGTTCGCCATCGCCAGGGCGAACCAGCCCTGCCTGGTCTTTCTCGACGAACTGGACGCGGTCACGGTCGCGCGGGACAACGACGACTCGAACCAGAGCGAGCAGGGAATGGTCAACCAGCTCCTGACGGAACTGGAAGGCGTCCGCGACGAGGACGTGGTCGTCGTCGGCGCGACCAACCACGTCGACGACATCGACAGCGCGATCCGGCGCTCTGGCCGCTTCGACGAGCGCATCGAGGTGCCGCCGCCCGACGCCGACGCCCGCCGCGAGATGCTCCGGGTCCACCTCGCCGGACGGCCCACGACCGAGGGCCTCGACCTGTCCGCGACCGTCTCCGCGACGGCGGGCTACGCCGCCAGCGACCTCGAACGCGTCGTCGACGAAGCGGCCCGCGCGGCGCTGGCAGACGACAGTCCGGTCGGGACCGACCACCTCCGGGCGGCCGCCGAGCGGACCGAGACGAGCATCGACGAGTGGATCGGCCGCTACGAGTTCGTCGCCGAGGAAACCGACGGGACGGGGACGGTCGTCCAGCCGTCGAGTGTCGACCACCTCCAGGCCGACGCGATCGTCAGCGGCGACGTGACTCGGACGTTCGACGACGTTGGCGGCATGACCGACCTGCAGACGACGCTCGAAGAGAAGGTACTGGAGCCACTACGCCAGCCCGAGCGGTTCGAACAGTACGGTCTCGAACCGACCAGCGGCGTCCTCCTGTACGGCCCGCCCGGCTGTGGGAAGACCTACATCACCGAGGCACTGGCGGGCGAACTCGATCACTTCTTCGTCGAGATCTCGCCGGCAGAGCTGGTCAGCAAGTGGATGGGCGAGCCCGCCCAGCGCGTCGCGGACCTGTTCGAGATCGCGCGAGCGAACCAGCCCTGCCTGGTCTTTCTCGACGAGATCGACGCGGTCGCGGGGAGTCGCGGCTCCAGCACGAACCAGAGCGGCCAACAGCTGGTCAATCAGCTGTTGACCGAGCTGGAGGCCATCTCCGACGAGAACGTGATCGTCGTCGGCGCGACCAACCTGATCGAGGACGTCGACGGTGCGATCCGGCGCTCTGGCCGCTTCGACGAGCGCGTCGAGGTGCCGCCGCCCGACGCCGACGCCCGCCGCGAGATCCTTCGGGTCCACCTCGCAGATCGCCCCGTCGCCGACGGCGTCGACTGGGATCGGCTGGCGACCGCCACGGACGGGTACGCCGCCAGCGACCTCGAACTCGTCGCCGACGAGGCCGCCCACCGCGCGCTGCGGGCCGGCGACAGCGTCGACACGACGCACCTCCTGGACGCCGTCGAACGCACAGAGTCGAGCCTGCGCCAGTGGGACGACGGCCAGCGCTACCAGCAGAGCGAGGACACGTCGGACCTCCGGTACTTCGGCTAGCGCGACGACGATTTTCGATCGCGAGTGTCGCTGTACAGCGACGGCGTCGGTAGCTGTCGAATCGCGTCAGCGAGTCCAGACCGGAACCACTATTGCAACGTGGTGGTACCACTAGGTTGTATGAGCGAATTCGAGCAGTTCAGCGACGTCGGTGAGGCGGAAGTCACACGCGCGATCGGGCAGGAGTGGACCGAGGAGTTCATGGACTTCTCGGACTCCGACGTGATCATCGTCGGCGGCGGCCCCTCCGGGCTGACCGCGGCCAAGGAACTGGCCGAGCGCGGCGTCCAGGTCATGGTCGTCGAGAAGAACAACTACCTCGGCGGGGGCTTCTGGCTTGGCGGGTTCCTGATGAACAAGGTCACCGTTCGAGACCCCGCACAGAACGTGCTGGACGAACTCGACGTGGACTACAAGCAGTCCCAGGACAGCGACGGACTCTACGTCGCCAACGGTCCCGAAGCCTGTTCCGGCCTGATCAAGGCCGCCTGTGACGCCGGTGCGAAGATGCAGAACATGACGGAGTTCACCGACATCGTCATCCGCGAGGACCACCGCGTCGGCGGGATCGTCATGAACTGGACGCCGGTCCACGCGCTGCCCCGCGAGATCACCTGCGTCGATCCGATCGCCGTCGAGGCCGACCTCGTCATCGACGCGACGGGCCACGACGCGATGGCCGTCAAAAAGCTCGACGAGCGAGGCGTCCTCAACGCGCCCGGTCTCGAAGAGGAAGCCAGCGGCATGGATTCCACCGGCGACGACACCTACGGCGCACCGGGCCACGACTCGCCCGGCCACGACTCGATGTGGGTCGGCAAGAGCGAGGACGCCGTCGTCGAGCACACCGGCCTCGCCCACGACGGCCTCATCGTCACCGGGATGGCCACCGCGACCACCTACGGGCTGCCCCGCATGGGTCCGACCTTCGGTGCCATGCTGCTCTCGGGCAAGCGCGCCGCACAGGCCGCGCTGGACGAACTCGAAGTCGACGCCGAACCGGTCGACGTGACGGCGACGAACGCGACCCCCGCGGACGATTAGGGAGAGCCTGAGCGAAGAGAAGGGTCTCCGACGCGACCGCGGAGCAAAGCGATGCGGGAGCAGCGAGAGGGGCGCTGTGAGCGTAGCGAACAGCGGTCCTCGTCAGTGCGAGCGGGAGTGAGCGAAGCGAACGACACGCGGGCAGAGAGAGGGGATCGTTACAGCTCGAACTCGCTGTCGTCGTCCTCTTCGGGAGCCTCCTCGAAGGCCTCTGGCGGTTGGCCGGCCTCGTCGACGACCTCGTCGGAGACGATCAGCGGGCAGTCGACGCGCAGCGCGATCGCGATGCCGTCGGAGGGGCGAGCGTCGAACACCATCTCTTTTCGTCGGTCGTCGAGGTACTGCTCGGTGTCGATCTTGGCGTAGAAGGTGCCGTCGGCCAGATCGTCGATCCGGACGCGATCGATCGCCGCACCGAACTCCGCGACCATCTCGACCATGAGGTCGTGGGTCAACGGCCGCTCGAACGGTTCGCCTTCGAGTGCCAGCTGCATCGACTGGGCCTGGTCGGAGCTGACGAAGATGGGGACGACCTCCTCGCGCGCACGCAAGAGAACGACCGGCGCGCCGGGACCTTCCTCACCGACGCCGATTCCGACGCCTTCCACCGTGGCCTCGTGTTCCATGTCCGACGGTTCGGTACGGAGGTATGAAAAGCTGTGCAGTGGGCCACAGATCGTGTTCAGATAAGCCGCTGCATCTTCTGAGTTGTAGACACCGAAAACCCTCGTACAGTTGCGGTCCCGCGACTCGCTGCGCGCGCTTCGCGTGCTTGCCGAGAGGGACTCTCCGAGTCCCTCTGGCCGTGCGAACGGGCGCTTTGCGCCCGTGAGCAGACTTCGTCGGGGTTCCCGCAACTGTACTCGCCCTTTCATCCGCCAGGGTTCAGACTGTGAGGCAGCCGAATCCTGGCGGATGAAAGGGCGAGGCGCAGTCCGGGGTTCTGCGGCGGCACTATCCGAACGGAGTGAGGATATCTGCCACAGAACCTCGGAGCGTGCCGAGGGCTTTCGGTGCTTCAGACTGCCTGCACCGATCTCTTATCTGAACACTACCGGGCCACACCGGCGAGTAGTTTAGGGGCGTGGCGACGAAAGCCGAGTCGTGAGCGACGAGTACCGGGTCGCGATCAAGCCCTCCGCCTGGCAGCGCTCGCGGGCGGTCGGCGAGTGGGTGAACCGCGACGGCGCTCGGCGGGGTTTCGCGTCGAAGGCGCTGGCCCGGGAGTGGGCCAGGGCGTGCTCGGGCCACGGCGTACACCTGTGGGTCCAGGACGCGCCGGACCGCGAGGATCGGCCGATCGACGGCTACCTCGTCGGCGGCGCGCGCGGGACCGACCGCGCTGCCGACGGGGGGAGACAGCAGTCACTCGCCGAGGGGACCGACAATCCCGGTTAATGCGAGTTGATTGGGAACGTAAAACCGGTTGAAGCGGCTTAATCCGGCGGGATTCGACAGTAACGCGTCCCCCCTTCAAGTCCCATCGGCGGCGTAGGTGAGCCCGGAGACAACGACGATGCAACTCAAGACAATCGCCACGCTGGTGCTGGCCGTCGCCCTCGTCACGGGCTCGGCGGCAGCACTGCCCGGCAACGCACCTGCACAGGCCGACGACCACGCCGATACCGACGCGGCGGACGCGAACGCCGATCGCGACGCGGACTCCGCCGAGAGTGACGACGCCGACGGTGCGGCGAACGAATCTGCCGACGCCGACCGCGGCCCGCCCGCCGACGTGCCCGGTGACGACCGACGCGGTCCGCCCGCGGACACGCCCGCACAGGTCCCCGACTTCGTCGGTGAGATCCACTCGCTGATCGGCCAGCACGTCGATGGGGCGCTGGACGGCTCGCTGGGCGAGCAGATCAGCGACGCGACGCCGGACGACGAGAGCGACGACGCGGACATCGACGACGCAGACAGCGACGAGCAGACCGACGCGGACGCCTAAGCCGACCGTCCCCGCTGATACGGACGCCGACCGAGCGCGACGTTTTTTACCACAGCGACCCTCGGTCCGGATATGGCAGAGTCCTCCGACCGCATCGACACGAGCGACCTGCGTGACGGCCTCGAACTGAACCGCTGGCAAGCGATCAAGGCCGTCACTCCGTTCCTGTTGCTCGGACTGGCGGATCTCGTCCTGTTGCTCCAGTGGGGGCTCGACCCACTCTGGGGGTTCATGATCCTGCCGCCGATCCTCTTTATCAGCGTGCTGGCCTGGATCGCCTTCCGGACGGGCTTCACCAAAGAACGGACACAGACGGCGGCAAAAGAGTAGCCCGCTACGACGAGAACAGGTCGTCGACGGCCGCCTGCGCTGCCAGTGCCGCGTCGTCGGCGACGCGTGACTCGTCGTGTCGACCGTCGGGCGCGTTCAGATACACGTCTACGTCGAGGACGCCGTCCTCGAACGAGACGGTCACGTCGAGGTCCTCGACAGCACCGGTGTCGTATCGCGAGAAGACGACGTCTTCGGCAGCCGTCGCGGCGGTCTCGACGACCGCCTCGTCGGTGGGGTCGTCACTGTGCGACTGATCGGTCGACATTTACGCGCCGCCAGCGCCGCCCGGACCGGGTGCGCCGCCGGGACCGCCACCGCCCCCCAGCATCTGCTGGAGCTCGCTCTGGAGGTCCTCGAACTGCTCGCGGACGCGCTCTTCCTGCTTTTCGAGGGTCTCGGTTCGGATCTCCAGTTCGTCGACCTTCTCTTCGAGGTCCTCGACGGCCTCGGCGTAGTCGGTCTTGACGAGCAGTTCGCCGACCTCGCGGTACATCGTCGAGTCTTCGTCGATGTCGTCGAGTTCGTCGAGCGCCGTCTGGGACTCCTGAAGCTGTGTCTCGGCCTGCTGCTTCTGGGCTGCGACCTGCTGTGCGGTCTCCTGAAGGTCCTGTAGCTCTTCGAGTTTCTCCTGTGCTTCCGGCGGCAGATTACCCTGCATACCCACCACCTCGGGTGCCGCACTGAAAAACCATTGCTTTCGGTGCAGGCGTGTCGAATCCCGGGCCGGCTCGTTACTCGGGATACAGTTCGACGCGTTCGTCGATGCCCTCGATGCGGGCCACGTCGGCCTCGTCGAGCGTGAGGTCGGTCGCGGCGAGGTTCGCTCGCAGGTGGGCCGGCGAGGAGGCCTTGGGGATCGTCACGACGTTGTCGTGAGAACACAGCCACGCGATCGCGACGGTGGCTGGCGAGGAGTTGTACTTGTCCGCGATATCTTCGAGGACCGGGTCGTCGAAGACCTTCCCGCCGGCCAGGGGCGAGTACGCGACGAGCGGGTAGTCGTGTTCCTGGGCGTGGGTCAGGAGCTCGTCCTGCCGGAAGTAGGGGTGGAACTCGACCTGGTGGGCCGCGATCGGTGCGTCGAGGTGCGTGCGTGCCGTTCGCAGCTGGTCGGGCTCGAAGTTCGAGAGCGCGACCGCCCGCGTCAGGCCCGCGTCGGCGACCGCGTCGAGCGCCGACAGCGTGCTCGCCGGCTCGTAGTCGCCGCGCGGGCGGTGGACGTAGAGGAGGTCGACGGCGTCCAGACCGAGCCGATCGAGACTCGCCTCGGTACCGGGACGGACGTCGTCGGCGGCGAGACGGTCGATCCACAGCTTCGTCGCGACCGTCAGCTCGTCCCGAGCGACCGGGCTGGCCGCGATGGCGTCCCCGACCGTGGCCTCGTTCTCGTAGATCTGTGCCGTATCGAGGTGGCGGTACCCCAGTTCGATGGCGCGCGCGATCGGGTCGGTCTCGTCGATACCCATCGTCCCGAGGCCGACGGCTGGCAGGTCCATACGACCACTACCGAAGGGGACAACTAGTGTCTGGCGGTGCTATCGGAGGACTTCGTCGACGTGTTCGGCCCACTTCTCGACGGTCGGCTGGCCCCAGTAGTGGACCGATTCGCTCCGGCGGTCGAAGTCGAGCACGCCCTTCTCGTCGAGTCGCGGGAGGTGGACCTCCACCAGGTCCGTCCGGACGGCAGACACCGATACGACATCGAGACAGTCACGACCCATGCCGCGCTGTGTGACCGCCGTGGCGAGGGCCTCGACCGTCGCCGACGACGCCTCGGTGTCGACGAAGTGCAGGACGACCGCGCGTCGACGCCAGTCTGCGAGCAGTTCGAACACGTCGTCGATCATCGGCACGGTGAGACCGCGATCGCGGGGCGTCATCCCACGCCACTCGTCGCCGTCGGGTTCGCCAGTGGGCTGGTTGGTCATGGGTCAAGCACTCAGTTGTAACACTCCCGGGTGCCAATAACTAGCCACCTAGGTGGCTAGGCTATCGGTCGGCCAACAGGACCGCGCGTCGTCCGGTGGCGCGATACTACCGATCGAGCACGCCAGCGAGGAGGTTCCGCTCTGCTCGGCGGAGGTGCTGGTGGAGTGTCGGCGAGGCGATGCCCAGCGAGTCCGCGAGCTCCTCGGCGGTCGTCTCGCGAGGCCAGTCGTAGTAGCCCGAGAGGTACGCGGCCCGGAGGACCTCTCGTTGGCGGTCGGTCAGCGGCGACAGCGGCGACCGTTCACCGTCGCTTTCGGGCTGGGTCCGCTTGCGCTTGGAGACGAGCGTCACGTCCGGGAACCACCGTTCGACGACGGTCTGGACCGATCGGAGGTCCGCGTCGCCGGTCGTCTCGACAACGAGGCGAGCCCCGCCGGGATCGATCTCGGTCTCGACGAGACGGGCACCCACCTCTGCGAGCTCCGTCCCCGGCGACGACGGTCCGTGGAGTTCGACGAGAGAGTCCCCGTCGGTCCGGGTCACCGCCGCGTCGTCGACGAGCTCGGACTCGCAGACCGTGTCGACCACCGTACTGGGGGCGGCTCCGTCGACCCGGAGGTACTGCACCACGCCGTCGCTGGTCTCGACGACGCCGGCCGTTTCGAGCGTACAGTCACAGCTTCGCGCGACCCGGACGAGACAGGCGTCGTCGCTGTCGGAGCGAAACGCCAGCCTGAGCGGGGCCTCGTGCTGGAGCAGCCGCTTGTTCTGGATCGCCGTGAGAGCGAGCCCGATCGTCTCCCCGAGGACGGCGAAGCTACGTGCGATGCGCTCGCTGAACGCGTCCGGTTCGGTCGCGTACACGGCGAGGATGCCGTGGGTCGTCTCGCCGTGACAGAGCGGGGTGACGATCACCGCCTCGAAGCCAGCAGCCGGTGCTCGCTCTGGCCGGGGCGAGAACGCCGCCAGCGATCGCGTGTCCGAGACGACCTGTACCTCGCCGGTGCGGTAGGCACGAGCGACCGGAGCGGCATCCGCCCCGTCGTCGGCGCGGAGCTCGACATCGTCGAGGTGCTCGGTCCACGCACCGGCGCTGGTCAGCGGGACGATCACGTCGTCGCCACCGTGGCGCTCGCCGATCCAGGCCAGTCCGTAACGACCCGACTCGACCAGCCGATCACAGACGGTCTGCCGGAGTTCGATGGTGCTGGCAGCGGTGCCAAGCGCGCCGATGATGTCCTGTACCAGTACGTTCGTCCGGCTCAGCGTCGAGAGTTCGTCTCGCTGGGACTCGATCCGGCGGGTCCGCTCGCGGCGTTCGGTCACGTCGCGCGCGACTCCCATCAGACCGCCGTAACTGTCCCCGCCGGTCGACAGGAGCGTGTAGTGGATCGACAGCTCGCGATCCTCGCCGTCGCGGGTCCGGAAGGTCATGTCGACTTCCGCGCCGTCGGTGTCGGGGTCGTCGAGCAGCGCCTGGACGGTGCGCTGGCCGGCCACCAGTTCGCCGGGAGCGAGCATCTCGGACGCGTGCATCCCGATCAGCTCTCCGCGTTCGTAGCCCAGCATCGCCGCGAACGACTCGTTACAGAAGTCGACGACGCCGTTGTGATCGAGCGTGTACAGGCCGTCGCGCGCCTGTTCGACCAGCAACGCGAGCAGTCGCCGCCGCGTCTCGCGACGGACGCGGTCCGTGATGTCCTCGAACTGCTCGATCGTGATTCCGTCTCCCACACTCTCGAGGCGATGTCGCTGGTGGACGTAGTAGCGGGTGCCAGTGGGGGTGGCAACGACCACCGAGTGGTTCTCGACCGGCCCATCCCGAGGGCCGATGTCGCGGCGGCCACCGTCGTCGGGCTCCGCCGAGACGATCGCGTCCAGTCGCGCGTAGAAGTCCTCCGTCTCCGGGATCGAGCGCTCGATCCGATCGACGGGAAAGAGCGCTTCGAAGCTGTGGTTCGACCAGCGCACGCGGCCCTCGTCGTCGACGGCGAACAGTGCGCTGCCTTCGGTCACCTCCCGACAGATCGTCGAGAGAGCACTCCCACGCGCGTCTTCGAAGGCGTCGGGGAACTGTCCGACGAGCGTCTCGATCTTCTCTGCGAGGAGAGACGCCGCGTCCGCGGTCTCGCGTTCGACGATCGTCTCGACTCGGCGTGTCGTCTCCGCTGGGATCGTCGCCGGGTCCGCGCTCGCGTACAGCACCGACGGACAGTCGACGGCATCGAGGAGCGCGCTGCGTCGGTCCGCCTCGATACCGTCGGTCACGACGAGCCCGTCCCACGATTCGGACTCGGCGGCCGTGACCGCCTCGACGCCGGTCTCGTGGTGTAGGCGACAGTCGGCGAGGCGAGCGGCGAGCCGGTCGGCGACGCTGTCGGTCGGCGTGTCGACGTAGAGCACTCGCTTTCCGTCGCTCGTCTCCGATCCGGACCCGGTTTCGCCGGTCATAGTACCCACCCCGCTGTGATTATCTCAGTGAACACCTCCTTCTGTGTACACATAACTATTTCCACAAACGATCGACTGGCGAAGGCAACGGGCGGAGCGACACTCGCGGAGTCTGGCGGCGCTACGGGACGGTGCCGGCGGTCCGTTCGGCGACGGCGACGAGGGTCGCCCAGGTGTTACAGCCGGCACGGAGCGCCACGAGATCGGCAGCGGTGATCTCGACGACGACTGTCGCCCCGTCTCGACGGAGCGTGGCGGTCGTCCGCTCCCCGCCGATCTCGCCGATCTCCGGGCGGACGCTGCGTGCGACGCGGCGTGCCTGCTGGTCGTCGTCGTACTCGAAAGAGAGAACGGCTTCGTGATCCACGCTACTTGACGTCGACTTCCTTGACGTCGCGCGACCGCTCTTTCAGCAGCACCCGGTGACCGCAGTACGGACAGCGAACGCCGCCGTACTCGTCGAGCGTCACGTCACGCTTACAGCGGGAACACTTGTAGCTCATTACTCGTCCTCGTCTTCGGCGAGCGCAGCGCGGATCGAACGGGTGACGGTCTTCCCACCGGGGGTCTCCGGACGGTACGTGCCGCCAGTGTACTTGTATCCACAGTAGCTACACTCCCAGATGCCGGTCCCCTTGCGGTCGACGCGGTCTTTGCCACATTCGGGACAGGCGTGGTCGTCTCGCATGTCGTCCTCGATCTCGGCGACGCGGCGGCGGGCGACCCGGCCGTACCGTGCGCCGAAGCGACCGGCACTTCCGGTTCGTCCCTTGTCTTTGGCCATAGTATCGTACTGTCGGCCCAGGACTTTCATAAACCTGTTGAGTTTGGACCGACCGCGGGACCCGGACTCCCCACTGGCCACCGCCCCGATCCGATCGAGTCGTCGGCCGACGCCGCGTTCGACACGCCACGCTTATTTATTAGACCCGTCTAATACTACCCGACTGACTCATGTTCGTCCACGCGGAGCTACCGAACGTCAACCGCGAGGTGAGAGCGTGACCGGATTCGTCGAGATCGTCGCGGTCGCGATGATCGCGCAGTTGAGCGTGTTGCCCGGTGAGAAAGTCCAGTTCATCATCGCCGGCCTCTCGACGAAGTACAATCCACTGGTCGTCGTCGCGGCGGCCGGGAGTGCCTTCGCGGGCTGGACGGCCCTGGAGATCGCCTTCGGAGCGGCCATCCAGGCAGCGCTGCCGGGCGTCTACCTCGATGCCTTCACCGCCGGAATGTTCCTCCTGTTTGCCGTCCTGCTCTACCGGTCCGCCCCGACGACGGGAGCCCAGCCGGAGCCGGCGGCGATCGCCGACGGTGACGGGGCTGGGGCCGACCACCGTACCGACGGCGGGACCGCGACCGTCGACCTGCCCGAGGTTGTCACGCTCGCGGGCCGTGAGTTCACCGTCCCCGACCGTTTCGGGAGTTTCCTCCCCATCTTCCTCCTGATGGCGGCCGGCGAGTTCGGCGACAAGACCCAGCTAATCACGATCACGCTCGCGGCCGAGTACGGTGCGACGGCGGCGATCTGGGCCGGCGAGATGCTGGCGATCGTCCCGGTGAGCCTGCTGAACGCCTACTTCTTCTACACCTTCTCGCACCGGTTCGACCTGCGGAAGGCCCACCTCTTCGGAGCGATCCTGTTCGGCTTCTTCGGGCTGGATACGGTGCTTTCGATCCTGACCGGATTCTCGATCTGGGAGACGATCGTCGACGCGCTCACGACGGCGCTGCTGGCCGTCGTCTAGTCCTGGAGGTCCGCCTCGGCCAGCGCGTCGTTGAGGTCTGCCCGGACGCGTTCGCCGAGTTCTCGGTCGCCGGCCGTCGTCACGATACGGTTCTCCTGAACGCTGGAGCCGTCCCGAATCAACAGTCTGACGTTGCCGTGTTCGTCCGCTCGGGTCGCCTTGGCGCGCACGCCGGTCCGCGATCCCGACCCACCGGCGTCGATCGGCCCCGGAATCACCTTCTTGACGTGAGGGTGGGCGGCGACCGTCTGGATGGCTCGCTTGCCGGCCCGGCCACCGACGAGCGTCGAGTGTGAGCCGCCGAGTTTCTCCTCCGGGGCGGCGTCGACGACCTCCAGTGCCGGCTCGCCGCGTCGCTCCAGGACGTGTTCGACCGGCTGATCGCCGTCGACGCGATAGAACGGGTAGTGGAGCTGACTGCGGACGGCCCCCACCACGTCGCGATCGCCGGTGACGTACACCTCTTCGGGCCGCTTACGGCGTACGTCGTCGGCGACGAGTCCCGCGAAGTTGCGCAGTTCGACGACGCCGGTCTCGCCGCCCGCTTCCGGCGTCGTCGTGATCGTCCGTGCGGCCACGACCGTCTCGTCGGCGAGTGCGGTGACCGTCGCCCGCTCGCGGTCGAGTTCGAGGACGACCACGTCCGTGTTCGCCGACCGACAGACAAGGCAGTAATCGCCCGGTCGGTCGAGTTCGGAGCCACACTGCCGACACGACATACAAGCGTTTCGGGGATACGAACGCAAAAGCGAGGCGGTTCGACCGGGCGACCCGAGCGGTGCTAGGCCCGTTACAACTGGGCCGGATCGCGCTTCAGGTACTCACGGAGCAGGACCGTCGCGTAGCTGCCTTTCGGCAGCGAGAACGCGAACTCGACCGCGTCCCCGTCGCGTCGCCGGACGTCGATCTGGCTCCGGACCTGAACCGCACGCCGGGTTCCCGACGAGTCGAACTCACCGGGGAGCGCGAAGTCGGTCGGTTCGAGTTCGGCGTCGGCGAGCACCGCGCGTTCGATCTCGCCGGGTTCGCCCTCTGCCAGCTCCGTCTCGGTCCCGACGAGGGGAGCAGTGACGAACGCCCGGCCCCGCTCGCAGTGTCGCTCGACGGTGTCGACGCGCCCGGCAGTGACCCGCTGTGTGCGGTCGGTGTCGGGGAGCGGGAGGCCGTCTGGCGCGTCGCTATCGGCGAAACAGACCACGTCGCCAGCGACGGGGCGGTCGAAGGGAAGCCCGCGGTCGAGGCGTTCCGAGAGGACGCGGTTGAACAGGTACGACTGGGCGGCGTTGACGAAGAGCGTCTGGAGGTTCGTCGGCAGCGTCTCCAGCGCGCTCCGGAACGCCGCTGGGGAGGCGTCGTCGGCGTCGGCCAGACTGTGACAGAGCGCCCGCTCGTACCCCAGCGCTCGCGGGAACCGCTCCAGTGCCCCCTCCCAGTCGTGGGTCTCTTCGACGTAGGCCCGTGCCGCCTGTGTCGCCTCGGGCTCGCGCTCGTTTGGGTTCCCGAGGTAGGCCATCACCGCGCCCTCCCAGTCGTTCCGGACGATCGCCAGCCCGACCTCGTGGGTGATCGGGCGCTTGCTGCCGAAGCGTTGCTGACCGAAGTAGTTCGGCACCGCGACCGTCGGCTCGTCGGCGGCGTCGGCGCTGCCGGCGAACTCGCGCAGTTGCTCGGTGATCCCGTCGACGCCGTCGGGGCGGTCCACCTCCCGGACGATGATCTCGAAGGCGTTGCCGGCGAGGTCGCCGAACAGCACCGGTCGTCCCGCCCGCCCGACGACGTCGATCTCCGCGCCGTCGATCTCGGGCACGTCGGCCGCGTCCGCGTCGGCGATCGAGAACAGCTGGGTCGTCACGGCCCGCTTGTCTTTCGTCCCCGCCCACGAGACGCGCTCCCGAGAGATGCCGAGACGATCCGACAGCGCCGACGCGAAGTCGTTCGTGTCCCAGTTGTGCAGCGTCGCGCGCACGACGAGGTGAGCGTACGCGCCGCTGTCGGCGTCGGCGGGTTCGGCCTCGAACGCCTCCAGTTCCCGGACCGCGAAGTCCTCGGGCGAGGCACGGAGTCGGCCACCGATGCCGTCGCCGTCGCTGACGTAGTAGCGCATTCCGACGGCCTGCTCGATCGGCTGGGCTGGGCGCATGGTCTGCTGGGCTCTCGCCGCGGCGCGCACATAGGGCTAGCGGTGCGACTCCGGAGAGAGCGAGACGCGGATCTCACAGTGCAACGGACGACGAACAAAAGGGAGACGAATCGTCTACCGCGCGCCTTCGAAGTCGTCGTAGCCGGTGATGTCGACCCCGTCGCCGGTGACGGTGGCGACGTAGACGCCGTTGCCCGAGCCGGTGTCGCGCTCGGTCGCCGCGTACACGGCCTCGACGGCCAGTTCCTCTGCCTCCTCCATCGAGAGGTCGTCGTGGTAGCGGTCTTCGAGCTTCCCGTGGGCGACCTGCATCCCGCTGCCGGTGACGGTGTAGTCGTCTTCCATGACCCCGCCCGCCGGGTCGATGCTGTAGACGTGGCTACCCTCCTCGTCGACGCCCCCGAGGATGGGGTTGATCGCGAAGAAGGGACCACCGCGGGCGAAGTTACCCGCCAGCGTCGCCAGTGCGGAGATGCTCATCGGCTCGCCGCGGCGGACCTCGTAGAGATCGGACTCAGAGCGCAGCGTCCGAATGAACGACTGCGCGCCGCCGACGCTGCCCACGAGGGTGAGCGCGGCCGACGGGTGGATCTGCTCGACCTTCTGGACCGACTTGTTCGAGACGAAGCGACCGCCAAGCGAGGCTCGCATGTCCGTCGCGATGACGACGCCGCCGTCGGTCGTGATGCCGATGGTCGTCGTGCCGGTCTTCGCGACGGCGTCGCCGTCGCCGGCGTCGGCGTCCATGTCGTCGAACGATGCGAGTTCCGGTTCGTAGGGGTTCGCGTCGAGGTTCTTCATACCAGGGAGGTCGGGGAACTTACTCATCGTCATCACCTTCGAGTTCCAGCTCGGTAACTCGTTCGGCGATCTCGTCCTCCGAGAGCGCCGTGAACTGCTCGGACTCGACGTCGATCGTGGCTACGTCGACGCCCGTCGCGTCGAGGCCGTCGTCGCTGACCGATCCCAGCGCTCGCAGCGCCAGCGAGAGTCCGGCTTCGAGGTCCATGCCCTCGTCGTACTCCTCTTCGAGGAACGTCTGGATCTCGTCGCGGTCGCCGCCGATCGCGACGGCCTGCCACTCGTAGGGGGTCCCCGACGGGTCGGTCTCGAAGAGGCGCGGTTCGCCGTCCTCGATACCGCCGACCAGCAGCGCGACGCCGAACGGGCGTGCGCCGCCGGTCTGGGTGTACTGCTGGATGTAGTCGGTGACTTCCTTGGTGAGCGATTCGACGCCGATCTCCTCGCCGTAGCGCAGGTGGTTGACCTGGGCCTGTCGACGCGCCAGGTCGATCAGCTGGCGGGCGTCGGCGACGTGGCCCGCGCTGGCGATGCCGACGTGGTCGTCGGCCTTGTGGATCTTCTCGATGCTGTCACGTTCCAGCAGCGGGGAACGGGCGTGTCGGTCGGCGGCCAGCACGACGCCGTCTGCCGTGCGGACCCCGACACTCGCCGTGCCGCGCTTGACTGCTTCGCGTGCGTACTCGACCTGGTAGAGGCGTCCGTCCGGGGAGAAGATAGTGATCCCTCGGTCGTACGCCTGCTGTTGATTTTGTCCTTGCATTGGCTTCGTTCACCTTGGGTAAGGGGCTGCCAGCTATAACCCTTGTGTCACAGACGGCTATTGCCGACAGCGGTGTCGCTCGCTTGGAGTCAGTACAGGGAGAGGTCACCCGTGACCGCGTCGATCCGGTCGTCGGCCGCCGGCCCGACGGCCAGCGCCGTGACGGTGCCCGGATCGAGTTGCGTGTGACCGGCGTCCCTGACGATCGCATTCGGCAGGCCCTTCCGCTCGGCGTCGTCGGCCAGGCGGAACAGCGCATCCTCGCCCGCGGCCGCGAGGACGACCTTCTTCTGACCCTGCCCTTTCCACTCGGACGTGGCCTGTCGATCGGCGTCCTCGTAGGCCATGAGCGAGGCGTGGGCGACCTGGGCCGCCAGCTTGCCTTCACCCATCCCGACGTCGGTCCGGGCGACGATGGCCTGCTTCATGCCAGTGGGGTGGACCCGGGCAGGTATATGTCTGGTCCCCGCTACGCTTTTCGCCGCCATCTCCACCTGAAACTACTCCACGCGAGCCGAGAGAGCCCCACGAGCACGGAACGGAACGTTTTCACCACCGCGCTCGCGAGTACGCGTATGATCCTCTCGGATACGGACATCCTGCGACGGCTCGAAGCCGGCGATCTGGTGATCGAGCCACTCGACGACATCGACCTGCAGGTCCAGCCGGCCAGCGTCGACCTCCGGCTGGGCCGGGAGTTCCTGGAGTTCCAGCACGCCAACATCCCCTGCATCCACCCCGACAGCGAGCAGGAGACCGAGGAGTACACCGAACGCGTCACCGTCGACGGGGACGACGAGTACATCCTCCACCCCGGCGACTTCGTGCTCGGGACGACCCGCGAGCGCGTCGAGATCCCGGCCGACCTGCTCGCCCACGTCGAGGGGCGGTCGTCGCTGGGTCGGCTAGCGATCGTGGTGCACGCGACCGCCGGCCTGTGCGATCCGGGGTACCAGGGCCAGATCACCCTCGAACTGTCGAACCTGGGGACCGCGCCCGTCGCGCTGTCGCCGGGTATGCGGATCTCCCAGCTGACCTTCACCGAGCTAAAGACCGAGGCCGAACGCCCCTACGGCGAGGAACGCGGCTCGAAGTATCAGGGACAGGAAGGACCGCAGGCGTCGAAGATCGAGAGCGACCACGAATTCGGAGGCGACCAGAAGTGAACCGGACACCCGCACAGAGCAGGGGAGGGCGGTCGCCGTGAGGTTCGTCGAGGAGATCGTCGTCGACGAGTTCCTGCCAACCTTCAGGTCGCTGCTCGCGGAGGCGTTGCGCGAGCGTGACCTCACCCAGTCGGAGGTGGCCGAGCTGCTGGGGATCAGCCAGAGCGCCGTCTCGAAGTACGCCCACGGAGAGGTCGAGCGCAACGAGCGCCTGCTGGAGAACGACCGGCTGGCGGCGCTGATCGAGGAGTTGGCCGACGGGCTGGCCAGCGGCGAGATGACGCCCGTCCAGGCGTTGATCGAGACGGAAGTGGTCGTCCGCGAACTCGAACAGGGGGGCACGCTCGCGGCGCTGCACGAGGACGCCGTTCCGGAACTCGCCGAGTACGGCGGCGACTTCGCGGTCCACGACCCCGACAGCAATCTCCGGGAGGCAGAACAGACCCTCTCGTCGGTACGGCGCGGGCTGCGGCTGCTGGAGAACACCAGTGGCTTCGCCACGCTCATTCCGGCGGTCGGCTCCAACCTCGTCGAGGCCCTCAGCGACGCGACAGGCATCGAAGACGTGGCCGGCGTCCCCGGTCGGATCCTCGACGTGAAGGGGCGGGCGACGATCCCGGCCGAGCCGGAGTTCGGCGTCAGCGAACACGTCGCGGGCGTGTTGCTCGCGGCACAGGCCGGCGGTGCGGACGCGAGCGCGATGGTGAACATCCGCTACGACGACGGCGTCGTCGACGACCTCGAAGCCGCGGGGTACACGACGGTCGCGTTCGACGCCGAGGCCGACACCGAGACCGCGATCGGGGCCGCACTCGACGAGTGCCCGGACGCCGACGTGCTCTACCAGACCGGCGGCATGGGAATCGAACCGATCAGCTACGTGATCGGGCCCGACGCCAGCGCCGTCGCGGAGATCGTCCGCGAGATCGCGTGATGGGCGACGTGCGCTCGTTCTACGGCCGGTGGGCGCGCCTCTACGACTGGCTGGCGACGCTGCCCGGCGTCCGGTCGTGGCGGCGCGCGGCAGCGTCCGACCTCGACCTGGCAGCCGGCCAGACCGTCGTCGAGATGGGGTGTGGCACCGGCGCGAACCTCCCGCACCTGCGGTCGGCGGTCGGCTCCGAGGGGCGTGTCCTCGGACTCGACGTGACACGGGCGATGCTCGACCGTGCGCGCGGTCGCGGCGACGCCGACCTGCTGCGAGGTGACGCGACGCGACCGCCCCTACAGAGTGGCGTCGACGGCTTGCTTGGGACGTTCGTCGTCGGCATGTTCGCCGATCCCCGCTCGGTCGTCGACGAGTGGTGTACCCTCGTCGGACCCGGCCACCGGGTCGCACTGTTGCACTTTACGAGGAGCCGGCGTGCGTGGGCGCGACCGATCGACGCCTGCTACCGGGCGTTCGTCTGGGCGTCCTCGACCGACAAGCGCCAGCGCGACGTGGCCGACAGCCACGACCGGCGCGTCGAGGAGGCCTATCGACGGCTGGCCGAGCGCACGGCGGACTACCGCGAGCGACGGCTGGCCGGTGGCTACCTCCGGCTGGCGAGTGGCCGCGTCGAGTGACGGACGGTCGGCAACGGTGGTCCGGACGACGAATCAGGGGCGGTACCGCTCGGCGTGGGCCGGGCAGAACGCGGTTCCCTGGAGCTGTGCGGCGACGACGCCGGGCTGGCGGTGGGGGTTCGCCAGTCGGCAGCCAGACTCCTCGCAGAATCCCTCGCCCGTCTCCAGATAGTGGTACGCCTGCAGGACGTAGCCCTTGAGCGCCTCGGTCGTGCGCGGGTCGTCTTCGACGAGAAACTCTCCCTCGACCTCGCTCTCTAGGACCTCTCGTGGCGGGGAGTCGCCAGCGACCATCGCGTGCTTCTGTTGTTCCTTGTAGTACTGTTCTGGCTTGGCGGGGGCCTCGTAGAGCCCCGGGACCGACACGAGCGCCGGCTGACCGAGGACGTTGACGCGCTTGTGCCAGCGGCCGTCGTGGTCGCCCCAGGTTCCGAGGACGCGATCGAGCACCGGAACGTGGAGGTGATCGAGCCCGCGCTCGTCGGCGGGCAGTCGTTCCCCGAGGCTCCGCTGGACCTGCAGGCCGTCGTAGATGACGCCGCCCGCCCGCTCGGGGTGGTCCAGCGCCCGCTGCTCGTAGCGAACGATCCCCAGCATCGTGTTGCCCGTCTCGCGCTCGTACGGCGAGAGCACCCGCGCGGCGGCGAACGCATCGGCCAGCTCGTCGTCGGCGTACAGATCGAGGAAGCGATCCCGCACCTCGACGCCGGCCTCGATCCGCGCGGCCAGCCAGTCGGCGATAGCGTCCACGTCGGCGACCGTCGTCGGTGCCCGGTACAGTGTGACCCGTTCGACCATGTATGAGTGAGTGGTACCATTCAGTGAAACAGTTGCGGTCTGGGCCAACGGTAGAGAACAGATCGAGCATTCGCGCGAACGAGCGGTTCGAAGAACCCGGAAGTTCGCGCGATTCACCGTCAGAGCAAGCTCTGACGAGCAGTGCGTTCGCGGCTTTTTCACCACCGGAAGACTCATTTCACTCGTCTTCCGAGCCTTGCCTCGCTTCGCTCGGCAAGACCACGTCTTTGCAAGGGGGTACCCACAGCGCCGCGAAGCGGCGCGAGGAAACCCCCGCAGTAAAAAGAGGGTCAGTCGTCGGCGACGACCGGCTCGTCCTCGTCGGCGAGAAGTCGGTCGATGGCGTCGACCATCGCGTGGACGGAGGCCCGGGTGATGTCCGAGTCGCTGTTGGAGACCGTCACCGTCCGGTCGCCCCGAGACATCTCGACCTCGACGGTGACGACGGCGTCGGTGTTGCCGGTGATGGCGTCGACGTGGTAGGAGTCGAGGTTCCAGTTGACAGAGCTACCGAGCGCTTCCTCGATGGCGGTCATCGCGGCGTCGACCGGGCCCGAGCCGGTGGCGCTGGCGGGCTCGCGTTCCTCGCCGTCGACGGCGAGGCGGATGCTGGCCGTTGGAGTGCCGCCACCGGCGATGGTCGTCAGATCGAGCAGTTCGACGCGGCGCTCGCGGTCGGTGCCTTTGACCTCCTCGGCGATGGTCAGCAGGTCGGCGTCGGTGACCCGTCGGCCGCGGTCGCCGATCTCCTTGACCCGCCCGACGATCGTCGCGAGCTCGTCGTCGCTCACGTCGATGTCGTGCTCGTCGAGCGCGGCGGCGACCCCCGCGCGCCCGGCGTGTTTGCCCAGCGCGAGGCGGCGCTCGCGACCCACCTTCTCGGGCCGGTAGGGCTCGTACATCGCGTCGTCTTTCAGCGTCCCGTCGGTGTGGATGCCCGACTCGTGGGTGAAGGCGTTCTGGCCGACGACGGCCTTGTTCGGGGCCAGCTGGATCCCCGTCGTGTTGGCGACCAGCTGTGCGAGGTCGTACACCTCGGTCAGGTCCATCGTCTCGACGCCGTAGCCGTGATCGAGCGCGATGGCGACCTCCTCTAAGGCGACGTTGCCGGCCCGCTCGCCGATGCCGTTGATGGTCCCGTGGACCATGTCGGCACCGGCGGCGACGGCCACCAGCGCGTTCATCACCGCGAGCCCGAGGTCGTCGTGGGTGTGGGCGCTGACCGGCCCCAGTTTCGAGAGCCGGGAGACGGCTTCGAGCGCGCCGTCCGGCGTCGCGTGACCGACGGTATCGGCCCAGCAGATCCGGTCCGCACCGGCGTCGATGGCGGCACCGAGCAGTTCTTCGAGGTAGTCCAGGTCCGCCCGGGAGCCGTCCTCGCCGATGACCTCGACCCACAGCCCCTGCGCTTTGGCGTACTCGACCAGCTCGACGGTCGAGGCGACGTTGTCCTCCCGAGAGGTCCCGACCTTGTCCTCGACGTGGCGGTCGCTGGCGGGGACGACGAGGTTGATCCCGTCGACGCCACACTCCAGCGCGAGGTCGATGTCGTTGCGAATGCCACGGCAGAAGCTCGTCACCGTCGCGTCGAGGTCGAGATCGGCCACGCGGGAGATGGTCTTTCGCTCGCCCGGCCCGGTACAGGCGCTGCCCGCCTCGATCACGTCGATCTCGGCCGCGTCGAGCTGGCGGGCGATCCGTGCCTTCTCGTCGGGCGAGAGCGAGATTCCGGGGGCCTGCTCCCCGTCTCGAAGCGTGGTGTCAAGGAACTGTACGCCGTCAGCATCAGAGAGGTCCCGCGTCAGCGGGTGACCCCCGAACAATGTCGTCTCTGTCACGGTTGTGTCCTGCGAGTTATCGTCGCTGGCGAATTTCGCGCCCAGCCGCCGTGAGGCGACTTCCTCTATCCTCGTTGTCGGAATCCGACATAGTACTCGATGGTCAAGCGGCCGCCGCTGATTAATCTGTTGGGATCGTTTCGCACGGTCGGGTCACGACTCGATCACCACGCGGTCGCCGGGCTCGACGCCGTCGGCCGCGCCCGCCGGTAGCTCGACGACGGTATCGGCGCGGGCCATCCCCAGCCCGGTCCAGGGCGACAGCGTCTTCACCTGTGCGACCGTCTCGTCCCGGAGCCAGACCACGTCGATGGGGAACCGAACGAACAGCATGTGGATCGACTGGTAGCCGTGGTCGCCGAGCAGTGCCGAGAGCGGCCAGGGTGGCCCGTGGAGTCGAAAGACCAGCGCGTAGTCGTCTGGAATCGACTCGCGAAACATCAGCCCCTTCGCCTGTTCGACGGTCGACGCGGCCACTTCGACGGTGTCGGCGAGCGTCCGACGTTCGTCTCCATCCTCGTGGACGACGCGCATGGCCGTTGGTGGAGGCCGCGGGGCAAAACCCTTGCTGGCCCGAGACAGATTCAAGCGTCTCGATTCGTCAGTGGGCGTATGGAGAAGGCACCCGGCGGGACGAGCGTCGGCGTCGACGACCCGTACGCCCACGTCGACCGCTGTGACTGGATCACGGACGACGGGAAGTGCCGGTGGGCCGTCGAACACGGCCACCACGACCCCGACTTTGCCGACGCCCGCAGTGCCGAGGACTTTCAGTGTCCCGTCGTCGCCGGGGGAGACGACCACGACCCCAGCGTCTCCTCGACCGGTGAGCAGGCGGGCCGGTGGGACTGGGGAGACTGCCCGCACTTTCGGCGACGGGAACGCGACCGGGCGTGTACTCGCTGCGGGCTCGAAGAGCGACGGATGGCCCACACCGACGAGCGGCCGTTGCTGGAAGAACACCACCTGTCCTATCGCGAGGGGGGCGGCGACGACCTGAACCACGAGATCACGATCTACCTCTGTCGGTGGTGTCACGCGAAAGTCCACCAGTCGTGGGCGCGGATCGACGACGACGCGAACCCGGACCCGGAGGCCGTCGCCGAGCGCGAGGGGCGACGCACGCGCGAGCGGTCCGAGCTCGGGTTCGAATCGGCGGCCGAGCGGTACCGCGACGACGAGTGAGTGTTCTGGGTATCAGATGTGATACTCACAAGACACCGTTAAGCGCCCCATGTGAAAACTGAACACAAGCACTGCCATGGACCTCACCAAGCAGTCGCTGGGGCAGTCGTACGTCGTCGCGGCAGGCGTCGCCTTGAGTCTGGCGCTGCTGGGCCACGCCGTCGTCGCGTCCGAGCACGGCTGGCTAACTGCCGTCCTGATCGTCGGTGGACTGGTGCCGGCGCTGACGCTCGCTGGCGCGCAGTACTGGCTCCCGGCCAGTGGTATCGAGGGCGAGCAAGTGTGGCGCGTCGCCGAGTGGAGCAGTCTCGGAATCGGTATATTGACACTAGTCAACGTCGCGGTCCTCGCGTTCGGCCATCCACTGAGCGATCTCGGACCGGTGGTGCTGGCGACGAGCGTCGCCATCGGCGGCATAGCCGGTGTCCTCGTGGGGACGATGCTCGAACTGCGAAACACCAACGCACGGCTACAGCGGAGTAACGACGTTCTCAACCGGGTGCTCCGGCACAACCTCCGCAACGACCTGACCGTCGTCCTCGGCCATCTGAGCGAACTCGAAGCCAACGTCTCGGGACAGCAGGCCGACCGCGTCCGGCAACTCGAAGGAAAAGTCGACGAGATCGTCGCGACGACGGAGAAGGCTCGCGAGATCGACGTGGCACTCACCGCCGAACACCGAACGCAGCACCCTCTCGACGTGGTGTCCCACGTCAGGGAACGCGCCGAAGCGGTCGAGACAGCCTACCCGGACGCGACAGTCGAGACCGACCTGCCAGAGTCGGCATGGGTGTACGGGGACTGGCTCGTCGGGACCGTCCTCGACAACGTCGTCGAGAACGTGATCGTCCACGCCGAGGGCGACCCGTATCTCCGGATCGACTGCGAACGAGACGCCAGCGGTGTCACGGTTCGGATCGCCGACGACTGTCCGCGGATTCCCGACCACGAGCGCCCGATGTTCGATCACGGTGTCGAGACGCCACTGAACCACTCGACCGGGGTCGGCCTCTGGCTCGTCCAGTCGGTCATGGAGAGCTACGGCGGCGACGTGACACTGGCAGCCAGCGAGGCGGGCGGGAACCGGGTCGACCTGACGTTTCCGGCGGCACCGAGCGGGGACGAGGAACGGTTCTCCGATCGTCTGCGCCGAGCAGAGCACTGATACGGACGGTTGTAGGCGTTTACCCAGTCGACCGCACGACGGCGTGCGGTCGATCTGGTAAAGACCTACAACTTTCCGTATGACCCGTCAGGTGCGTTCGGTCGTTTCAAGAGATATATACGGCCCGATAGCGTCCCCTGTAGTAATGACCGAAATCGCCGTCATCGACAATCACGGCCAGTTCACGCACCTCGAACAGCGTGCGCTGCGCGACATCGGCGTCGACGTGGAACTCGTCGACAACGACACGCCGCCCGGCGAGATCGAGGCCGACGGCCTCGTCCTCTCGGGCGGACCGGACATGGACCGCATCGGCAACTGCCCGGCGTACCTCGACATGGACGTGCCGATTCTGGGCATCTGTCTGGGGATGCAGCTGATGGCCGACCAGCTCGGTGGCCGCGTCGGTGCCGGCGAGTACGGCGGCTACGCCGACGTGACCGTCCAGATCGACGACGACGAGGACCCGCTGATCGGATCGCTGGCCCCGGAGACGCGCGTCTGGGCCAGCCACGCCGACGAGGTCAAGGAAGTGCCAGACGGGTTCGAGCGCACCGCACAGTCCGACGTGTGCAACGTCGAGGCCATGAGCAACGGGACCGATCGCTTCGGCGTCCAGTGGCACCCGGAAGTCGCCCACACCGAAGAGGGCGAAGCGGTGTTCGAGAACTTCCTCGCCGTCTGTAACGGAGAGTGAGCCGTCGATACTGCAGGTAACCGATCCACCGCGGGAGGGCGCAGACGGGTACATTTAACCGGATCGATGGGGTGGCCTACAGTATGACAGCGACGCAAGGGAACCTCGCGGGGCTCTCGCGCTTTATCTTTCGGGCCCCTCGCTGGTACACGAGCGTGACGTTCGCGCTGGTGCTGGCGGCCGTCACTGGCATCGCCGCCTTCGACTCGCGGTTCGTCCTCGACGACGCCTGGCAGGGCGTGTTCTTCGTGGGGATTCCGACCGTCCTCGCGAGTGTCGGCACGGCCTACGTCGACAACGCCCTGGGCGGGCAGCTGACGCCCAACCGCGCGTCGCTGCTGGCGCTGTTTTGCGAGCTGATCGTCATCGCCTTCGTCGTCGGTGCCGGCGTCGTCTCGGTGCTGACGGCCTTCGACCAGGAGTTCGTCCTCGATTCGCTGCTGGTGAGTCTCGCCGCGATCTTCGCGTTCCGTCTGCTGGTCGTGATCGCCGTCTCCCGGAGTTCGCTCCCGGTCGCAGCGATCGCTGCGAGCATCCAGCCGGCCGCGGCGGCCGCGCTACTTGCGGTATACACGGGCACGACTTCGGCGCTGCTGGACGATCCGACGCTCCGGCGGTTCCTCTCGCGACCGGATCAGGCCCCGCCGGAGCTACAGTTCCTCCAGCCGGTCGACTTCGGCGTGCTGGCGCTGATGTGCGTGCTGTACGCCGGTGCAGTGTGGCTCTTTCTCGTGTTGCTGGATCGCCCGTGGCGCTCCAGTCTGGGCGTCTCGGTGCTCGATTTCATCCAGGGCTTCATCGGGCACATCGCCGAGGGGAGCCGCGAACTGGAGGACTTCTTCGAGGAACTCGGCGAGGAAGCGCTCGTTCCGGTGACAGTGCTGTCGGTTCGCCGCCCGGACGGCGAGGAGAAAGCCCGCTTCGTCCTCCCGATGATCCACCCGGGTCCGATGGGCGAGATCGGTGGCGGAAACCTCCCCAAACGAGTCGCTACCGAGGCCGACGGACTCGCCTTCCCGCCCCACGCCACGGCTGGCCACGACTTCAACCTCGTCACCGAACGCGAGGTCGACTCGATCCTCTCGGCGGCGCGGTCGGCCTATCGAGAGCTCGAATTCACCGACCGGGCGACGGCGAGCCGCCGGGTGGAGGAGGGGGACGCGTCGCTGCTGGGACAGGCCATCGGCGACGACGCCGTGATCGTCTCGACGTTCGCGCCGGGGTTCGCCGACGACGTGGAGTACGCCGTCGGCCTCTCGGCGGCTGCCGAAGCCCGTGCGGGCTCGCTGGACGAGATCCTGCTGGTCGACGCCCACAACAGCAACGACGGTCTGGAAGGCGAGGACCTGGGCCACGTCGTCCCCGGCAGCGAGCGCTCCTTCGACATGATCGACGGAGCCGGGAAGCTCGGCGCGGAACTGGCCGCCGCCGACCGGGGCCAGCTACGCTGTGGAGTCGCCTGGGACGAGACGCCCTGGGAACCCCAGGAGGGGATCGGCCCGCTGGGGATCCGCGTCGCCGTGTTCGAGGTCGAGGGAACCAGAACCGCCTACGTCCTGATCGACGGCAACAACATGGAACCGGGGCTGCGAGGCGACATTCTCGCCGCGCTCGACGGCATCGACGACGCCGAGGTGATGACGACCGACACCCACATCGTCAACACCGTCGAGGCGGAGAACCAGGTCGGCAGCTCGATTCCCGACGACGAGCTGATCGCGCTGATCGCCGAGCTGACCGAGCAGGCGATCGACGACATCGAACCCGTCGAGGCGGGGATGGCCAGCGAGAAAGCGACCGTCACCGTCTTCGGGAACGACCGGACCGAGACGCTCGCCTCGACGGCCAACGCCGTCGTCTCGCTGGGCGGCGCGCTCGCGGTGACGTTCATCCTCACCGTCTTGACGGTCAGTATCGGGATCTTCCTCGTGACCGGCGGGTAGGAACTATTATAGCGGCGTCGCGTATTAGGTGATAGATACGGTCGAAGGATGACCCGGTAACGCTCTTCTCGGGCCGGCGTGCCCGCCACGGTCAGCGTCTCGACGCGTCGCCAGCCCCGGCTACGGCGACAGCGACACCGCGATACACGACCAGCCATCGATGTCACTACCCGACCACGCAGACAGAGACGAACAGTACACCTGGGAGACCGGTCAGATCTTCGCGACGCCCGCAGAATGGGATCGGTACCGAGCGGAGCTGCAGGCCGACCTCGACGCGGCCGATCCACCCGCCGCCCCGATCGAATCGACGGCCGCGGCGCGCGAGCTCGTCGACACGGTCGCCGACTGGTACCAACGCATCCAGCGACTCGAACTGTACGCGACGCTCCGGGACTGCATCACGGACGACCCGGCGGCGAGCGATCGAGGCGGGACCGCACGCAGCCTCTCGACGCGAGTCGAGACGGCCGTCGGCGAGCACCTCGACCGGCTGCACAGCACAGACGCCGTGACGCTCGATCGGATCGAAGAGGCACTCGGAGAGCGACGGCGCTACTTCGCATCGCTCCGTGCGCGGGCCGCTCGCCGTCGATCGCCGGCGGTCGAGGCCGTCGTCGAGCAGTTCGCCGAACAGTGTTCCAGCGCCGACCGGATCGTCCGGGCCGTCAAGAACGACGACTTCGACGCCCCGACCGTCGAGACGCCCGACGGCGACGAGCGAACCGTCACGCTGGGCCGGTACGCGACCGAGCTCGCCGCTTCCGACCGCGACTATCGGCGGCGAGTGTACGAGTCCTCGCTGGATGGGCTCGCCACGTTCGAGGGGACGCTGGCGACGGCCTACGACGAGAAGCTCACGGCCGCCAGCACGTCCGCCGACGCCGTCGGCATCGACTCGATCCGGGAGCGACAGTTGACGAATCGCTCGTACCCGGAGGGCGGTATCGAGTTTCAGTTCCCGACGGCGCTGCACGACCGGCTGATCGACGCCGTCGGCGACGCGACGGGGCCCCGAGAGCGCGCTCGCGAGCGCCGCGCCCGACGGCTGGGGATCGACGCCGTTCGACCGTGGGACACCCAGGTCTCAGTCGCCGACGCCCCCGAACCCGAGATCGAGTACGAGGCCGCCGTCGGACACGTCGTCGACGCCGTCGCACCCCTCGGCGAGGCGTACCAGGAGCGCGCCCGCCGGTTCTTCGCGCAACGGCGCGTCGACGTGTACGAGTGTGCGGACAAACGCAGCGACATCCCCGCGTTCTGCCCCTCCTCGGCCGAAGACGGTGCCTTCGTGCTCCTGAACTTCCAGCGGGACGTGCGAACGGTGTTTCACCTCTGTCACGAACTCGGCCACGCGCTCCACGTCGAGCACCACCGTGAGGGGCCCGCGATGTACGCTACCGGCCCGCGCCCGATCTCGGAGGTGCCGAGCGTCCTCCACGAGGTGTTGCTGACCGAGCACCTCGCCCAGCAGAACGGACCACTGGCCGCCCACGCCCGCGAGCGACTGCTGCAGTCACTCGAAATGCTGCTGTACGAGCAGGCCGCGAACGCGGCGTTCAAGCGTCGCCTCGCCGCGACCGTCGACGGCGGGGAGCGCCTCACCGCCGACCGGATCGCCGACGCCTACCGCGAGACACTGGCGCGGTTCGACCCCGCGCTCGAACCGTGTGACCGGACACGGTTCGAGTGGCTCACCGGGGCGCTGTTCCGCGACGCCTTCCACCACTACCAGTACGTTCTGGGTGCCGTCGGCGCGCTCCACGTCCGCGAGTCGCTCCGAGACGGACGCCTCGATCCCGCGACCTACCGAGAGTTCCTCCGCTCGACGGGACGAGACGACCCCGTGTCGCTGTTCGAACGACTGGGCGTGGATCTGACGACGAGTGCGCCCTACGAGCGGGCGGCGCAGGCGTTCGAGGGATATCTGGATCGCTGGACGTAGGCCGACGACTCCCACAGCGCTCGCTGGAAGAGCTCTGTTCGCAGAGAAACGCCGAGGGAGAGATTTGAACTCTCGTGTCCTGAACGGACAGTTGCTCTCGAAGCAACCGCCTTGGCCGGGCTAGGCTACCTCGGCTCACTTCATCGTAGCGCGATGTGCTCTTTATCGGTTTCGGTTCGGGCCGGGAGTGACAACCGTTGGACAGCGCCATCCCGATGCCTCCGACAGTAATATTGCGTGTGGCTGACAGAGGAGGGCATGAACGTGACAGAAGCCAGCGACGTGTGTTCGCGGGTGTTAGACGAGATCGGATCGGCGGTGATCGGCGAGCGAGCGTTCTTCGAGACCGTCCTGCTGGGGGTCGTCGGCCGCGGTCACGTGCTGCTGGAGGACGTACCCGGCACCGGCAAGACGCTGACGGCACAGACGATGGCCCAGACGCTTGGCCTCTCCTTCTCGCGGATCCAGTTCACTCCCGACCTGCTGCCGGCAGACATCACCGGGACCCACGTCTTCGACGAGCGCGAGCGGAGCTTCGAGTTCAACGAGGGGCCGATCTTCGCCAACGTCGTCCTGGCCGACGAGATCAACCGCGCACCGCCAAAGACCCAGTCGGCGCTGCTGGAGGCCATGGAGGAAGGTCAGGTCACCGTCGACGGCGACACCTACGAGCTGCCACGGCCCTTCTTCGTCATCGCGACCCAGAACCCGGTCGAGATGGAGGGCACCTTCGAGCTGCCCGAGGCGCAGGTCGATCGCTTCCTCGCGAAGACCTCGATCGGCTATCCCGACGAGGACGGCGAGTTCGAGTTGCTCCAGCGTCGGGCCGGCCGCGTCGAGCAGAGCCCCTCCGTCGAGACGGTGCTGTCGCCCGAGGACGTCGACGAACTGCGAGCGCTGCCCGAGTCGATCACCGTCGAGGACGACGTGTTGCGCTACGTCTCCAACGTCGCACGGGCGACGCGAGAGCACCGCCACGTGGACGTAGGCGTCTCGCCCCGTGGCACCCAGCGACTCTTCGAGGCGGTCCGCGCCCGAGCGCTGATCCGCGGTCGGGAGTTCGTGACGCCCGACGACGTGAAGGCCGTCGCACAGCCGGTGCTGGCCCATCGAGTCGTGCTGACGCCGGAGGCCCGCGTCGAGAACGTCGCCGAGGCGGCCGTCGTCGAGAGCGTGCTGGACGACGTGCCCGTGCCGACCGTGGCTCGCCAGTAGCGTCACCGGTCGAGCGCGTAGGTAAACAGCAGTGCCGCGCCGAGCAACAGGACGATCGCGGTCGTGGGCTGTCCGGTGCTCGCGGCGTCGTAGACGACGTAGCCCACGACCGCGACCACGGAAGCGACCGCGACCGTCACGCCCACGTGTGCGAGCTGGGCACGCGTCGAGACCGCCGCGTGTCCGAGTTGCCGACCGAGGCCGATACCGTGCTCGCCCGCGTCCCACGCGACGACCGCCGCCCCCGCAGCGACCAGCATCGGGACGGGCGAACTCCCCGCGACGCCGGCCAGCAGGACGGCCCCGAACAGCCCCGCGGAGCCGATCCGGTGGAGCACTCGCGAGCCCCGACGCACGCCGATCGGGACCACGACGAGGCCGCACAGCCCGACGGCACCGGCGAGGGGCGTCGTCGCGCTGACCAGCACGGTCACGAGCGCGGCGGCGACCGCGACCGCGACCGAGGCCGTACCGGGTCGCGCGTCGATGGACTCCGCGTCGGCGTCGGTGGTGCGCGTGCTCATCGCGACCCCCCGTCCCAGCGGGCGAGCGCGTGCGGGAACGGTTCCGTCCCGTCCCAGTCGACGACCGGGATGTTGCGCTGCCGGAGGTCGGCGATGCGCAGCGACCGCCTGACTCCGGCCAGTCGGTGACCGACGGAGTCGTCGGCCGTCGGGTCCGGCGAGATCACCGTCGTCCGGTGGCCGTTGGCGTCGAGTCGGATCGCAGAGCCGGCCACGCGATCGTCGGTCAGCGGCGAGAACACGACGATCTGGGCGTCCGTCGGCGCGCGACGCCTGATCCGCTGGACCGCGGCGTAGAGGGAGGTCTCCGCGTCGGGCCCAGACGGAGAGAGCGCCGGCTCCGTCGAGAGGAACTCGCGTGCTCGAACGCGGTGTTCGTCCCCGTTGCCCGGCGAGAGCCAACACTCCGTCGGCGACAGCGCCGTCAGCCCCACGTCGTGGCCCGCGTCGGTCAGCGAGACGTAGGCGTGACCCGCCGCGTCGACGGCCGCGTCGAGCGCCGTCCGGGCCTGTGGCGCTGGGGCGGCGTACGCTGCCTGTCGGGCGTCGACCACCAGCACGACCGAGACGCTGCGTTCGACCCGGTACTGGACGGTGGTGAGGTCACCAGTCCGGGCGGTGCGGTTCCAGTCGACCCGGTTCAGCGGGTCGCCCGGCCGGTACTCGCGGGTCGCGTAGAACTCCACGCCGGGCCCGCCGGTGTCCGCCGGGAACCGTCCCGTGTGACGGGTGGTCTGTGACCGCAGCGGAAAGGAGACGCTCTGGCTCGGCAGCGACGCCTCGCAGTCGACGGTGTCTGGCGCGTCGACCGTGCCGCGTCGCTCCGTGGCTCCGGACGCGTCCCGAGTGAGGATCGTCGTCGGCTCGAACTCGTGGCGACCCCGCCGAGCCCGCAGCGAGTAGGCGAACGTCGTCTCCTCGCCCGGTCGGAGCGCGGTCGCCAGGCGGGGTGACCCCTCGGCCACGGTCATCTTCGGCGGGACGCCGTCGACGAGCCGCAGGTCCGGCATCGTCCGGTCGCTCTCGTTGCGCACCGTCACGGTCACCGCGACGGTGTCGTCGGTGTCGGGAGCGTCGTCGCTGATCGAGCGCTCGACGCTCACCTCGACCGGCGGCGGCGAGGTGACCTGCCCGTAGCCCGCGAAGGCGATCCCGAAGGCACTGGTCAGCAGGAGGCCGGACTCGCGGGTCAGGACCCCCGCTCCGAGCGCCAGGAGCGCGAAGACGGTGACGGCGTACCACCGCCTCGTCCGGCGGTCGACGACCGTGCCCGGCTCGATCTCGAACTCGGCCGCTTCGTCGGTCACGTCGGCAGAGCGCGTGGCCGCCGCCGGAATCGAGCTGAACGACATCAGGCCTCACCACCGTCCTCGACGATGCGGTCGAGCTCTGCGGCCACGCGGCCGGCACGTCGCGGGAACGGCCCCGACCCCCAGAACGTGCCGGTGACGGACTCGCGCAGCGACGAGCCGGCACCGCTGGCGGACGCGAAGAACTCCGCCGCAAGCTCGTCGTCGGTCCAGGTGCCCGCTTCGAGGCGGCGGCGCGCTTCCGTCTCGGAGAGCCCACGGTACTGTGTCAGCACCGACAGCGCCGCGTCTTCGAGGTCGCTCCGGACCGCGAGCGCCCGCTGGTCTCCACCGGAGACGCCGAACGAGGGGGCCTGCGAGAGTACGGCGTCGAACTCGTCGCCCGGCACGGCGGCCGGCCGGCCACGCTCCGGCTCGGGGAGCGAGCCGGCGTCTGGGTCCCGCCCGAACCACTGGTAGGCGCGATACAGGCCCGCGAGGACCGCGAGGCCAGCGAGCACCGTCGGGAGCAACGGCGGCAGCGAAACGACGGCGACGGCGTCGGGAGCGAACGCGAGCACGAGGCCGACGACGGCGGCACCCGTCGCGCCTGCCAACAGGAGCCTGCGGCGGTTCATCGGTCGCCCTCCGAGCGCAGCCGATCCAGCGCGGACCGCGCGCTCGTCTCGCGCTCGCTGGTCGGCGGGCGCTGGCCGTACCGGACCTCGCGGAAGCGGTCGGTCAGCGTCGCCACGGCGTCTCGGTCGAAGCCCGCCACCCGCGCACGAGCGGCGATCTCCGCGGGCGTCTGGGTCCGGCGGTCGGCGTCCTCGACCTCGCTCGCAAGCTCCCGCCAGGCCCGATAGACCGCGTTGGTCGCCTCGGCGTCGGCGTCTTCGAACCGGCCGCTCGCGCGTGAGTCCGCGACGGTGTCCGGCTCGCGGGACGGCCCGGGAGCGTCGGCGACAGTTCCCGTCGACGCGTCGCCGTCTGGCGTCAGCCGCGACGCGAGCACGACGAGGCCGGCCACGAGGACGACCGCGCCGATCACGAGCGCGACCAGCGGGAGCGCGTCGGACACCGCGTCTGTGGCGACGGCGCTGGCGGAGCCGCCGCCTTCGAGGTGCTCTGGCGATCCCGAGGTCGAGCGCTCGGTGTCGGGCTCGCCCCAGGAGAGCGTGAACAGCTGGGAGCCAAACAGCACGAGCCAGGCGACACCTGCGGGGACGACGGTGGTGACGGCGTGTTTGAGCAGTTCGGGCACCGCGCTGGCACCCTCTCGCCACAGTCGATACCCGACCCACGCCAGGTACGCGGCGGTGCCACCGACGAGCAGGAGTTGCAACGCGGGGCCGACCCAGTTGCCGAACGGAGACGAGGCGTTCGGGGCGGCCGTATCGGCCATCTGCTCGGCGGTGTAGCCGGTACCGTCCGACGAACCCGCTCCCGCGCCCTCACTCTCGCCAGTCCCGACCGCCGTGGCGGTCTCTGGACTGTCGAGCCCCGCCGCGGCGGCGGAGATCGCGAGGACCCCCAACACGACGACGAGCGCCGGTCCGATGCGGTCGATAGTCATCGACGGCCCGTTCGAGACACGCACACGTAAAATTACAGTATCAAAGCGCCGATGGATAGCCGGAGCGCGTCGGTCGAAGGCGGTCCGCGGCGATCACGCGCCGTCGGGATCGCCGTAGCCGCCACCGCCCGGCGTCTCGACTCTGACGGTGGTGCCGGCCTCGACCGCGCGGGTGTGCTTCGAGGCAACGGCCTCGCCGTCGACGAAGTTCTCGCCGACGGTCCCGTCTGTGCCGCCGGCTCGTCCCGCTGGCGGCGTCTGGCGGCGATCGGTCAGGAGCGAGACGGTGGCGTCGGTCTCGACGACGATCTCACGGACGAGTCCGTCACCGCCGCGATGGCGGCCGGAGCCTCCCGTGTCGGAGCGCAGCGAGTACTCGGCGACCCGCAGCGGGTACGCCGCCTCCAGCGCCTCGACCGGCGTGTTTCGCGTGTTCGTCATCCCCACCTGGACGCCGGAGGCACCGTCCCGGTTCGGCGTCGCGCCCGCGCCGCCGCCGATGGTCTCGTAGTAGGTGAAGTCCGGTCCCCCGACGACGAGATTGTTCATCGTCCCCTGGCTCTCGGCCGGGACGCGGTCGGGTGCGGCCTCGGCGAGCGCGTCGAAGACGACCTCGGTGATCCGCTGGCTCGTCTCGACGTTGCCGCCGACGACCGCTGCGGGCGGCGTCGGATTCAGCAGCGATCCCTCGGGAGCTTCGACCGTGACGGGATCGTAACAGCCCTGGTTCGGTGGGATCTCCGGGTCCGTGATACATCGTATGACGTAGTAGACGGCGCTCTCGGCGACGGCGAGCGGCGCGTTCACGTTGCCCGCGACCTGCGGGGCGGTCCCCTCGAAGTCGACCGTCACCGCGCCGTCCGCGACGGTCACGGTCGCCTCGATCGGTACCGCCGTGTCGGTCACGCCGTCGCCCTCGATCGTCCCGGCGGCCTCGTAGGTGCCCGGTTCGAGGGCCGACAGCTCTCGCTCCATCCGCGCTCGCGAGTAGTCGACGACGGCGTCGAAGGCCGCGAGCAGCCCCTCACCGTGGTCGTCGAGCAGCTCTCCGATCCGGCGGGCACCGCGCTCGTTGGCGGCCAGTTGGGCCTGTACGTCGGCCCGGCGCTGGGCCGGGTTGCGGACGTTCGCCAGCACCAGCTCTAACACGTCGTCGACCACCGTTCCGTCGGCGACGATCCGGACCGGCGGCACGCGCAGCCCCTCCTGCTGGATCTCGCGTGCCCCGGCGGGCATGCTGCCGGGAGCCATCCCGCCCACGTCGGCGTGATGTGCCCGCGAGACGGCGTACGCCACGATATCGTCGTCTCCGGTAGGTCGGTCGCCGGACCGGGACCGACCACCAGCTCCCGCCCCGATCGGCGAGACGAAGGTCACGTCCGGGAGGTGGGTGCCACCGGCGAAGGGGTCGTTGAGCGCGAACACGTCGCCGGGCCGTGGATCCCGGTCCCGGATCGCGTCGACGGCACGGGGCATCGCCCCGAGGTGGACCGGGATGTGTTCGGCCTGTGCGACCAGCCGCCCGTCGGCGTCGAACAGCGCGGTCGAGCAGTCCCGACGCTCGGTGATGTTGGGCGAGTAGGCACCCCGAATCAGCACCTCGCCCATCTCCTCTGCGACGCTCTCCAGTTGGTTCCGGAGGATCTCCAGTTCGACCGCGTCGACGGCGTCGACGGCGTCGTCGGTCACGCCGATCCCTCCAGGCGGATCGTCCCCTCGTCGTCGGCGACGAGCGTCCACCCCGGCGGGCAGACGACGGTGCTCTCGCCGCCCTCGACGATCGCGGGGCCGTCGATCGACCGTTCCGGTACCAGCGCCGGCCAGTCGTAGATCGGCGTCTCACGACGCCCGTCTCCGAAGACCGCCTCGCGGGTCCCGACCCGCGGCTCGCCGCCCCCTTCGAAGGATCGCTCCGGAGCCGTCCCCTCGATCGTCGCCGTGACGCGGCAGTTGACCAGCTCGACGGGTTCGTCGTCGAGCCGGTAGTCCCGCGCGCGCTCGTGTGCCGCGTGGAACCGCTCTCGCAGGTCGGCGGGGCGGAACGGCTCGCTCACGTCGACGGTGAGTTCGTGGCTCTGGCCGACGTAGCGGAGGTCCGCCTGCCGGCGATACGTCGCCGCGTCGGGATCGCTCACGTCCGCACGGACGCGGCCGCGGAGGTCCTCGTATACGTCCTCGATCGTCGCCCGCGTGGCGTCGCCCAGCGTCGTCCGGTGGGTTCTGACCGCGTCGTGGTGCTCGGCCGCCGCCAGCAGCCCGAACGCCGAGAGGACGCCGCTGGCTCGCGGGACCACCACCCGATCGACGCCGAGTCGATCGGCCAGCGGGGCGGCGTGCATCGGCCCGGCTCCGCCGAAGGCGGCCAGCGCGAACCGCCGAGGGTCGTGTCCGCGCTCGGTCGTCACGCCGCGGATCGCTCGCGTCATCGTCGCGTTGGCGACCCGGAAGACTCCCCGCGCCGCGTCGACCGGGCCGTCGAGGTCCGCCGCCGTCGCGAGATCGTCCAGCGCGGCCACGGCAGCGTCGGCGTCGAGACCGAGGTCGGCACCGAGCGTCGTGTCGGGGCCGAGATACCCCAGCACGAGCGCGGCGTCGGTCACCGTCGGTTCGGTCCCGCCCCGGCCGTAGCAGGCTGGACCGGGGTCGGCACCGGCCGACGCCGGGCCGACGCGGAGCGCACCCCCGGCGTCGACGCCGGCGATCGATCCCCCGCCCGCGCCGACGGTCTCGACGTCGACCATCGGGATCCGGATCGGGTGACCGCCGACGGCCGCCTCGGTCGTCCGCTCGACCGAGCCGTCCCGGACCAGCGACACGTCGCTTGAGGTCCCGCCCATGTCGAACGTGATCACGCCGTCGGCGTCGTCGGGCTCGAAGGCGGCGGCACCGACGACGCCCGCAGCGGGTCCGGACATGACGGTCGTCACCGCTCGCTCGCGGACCGTGGCCGGATCGGCGATGCCGCCGTTTGCCTGCATGACCCGTGGTGCCGGGAGCCCGCGGTCGGCCGCCCGCTCCGCGAGCCGATCGAGGTAGTCGTCGACGACCGGCGTGAGGACGGCGTCGGCGACGGTCGTGGCCGTGCGTTCGTACTCGCGGAACTCGGACAGCACCTCGTGGCTGGCCGAGACGGGCACGTCGAGTTCGGACCGGAGGATCGCCGCCACACGCCGCTCGTTGTCCGGGTGAGCGTACGCGTGGAGGAAGGCGACCGCGACCGCGTCGGCGTCGATCTCCGCGGCCAGCGCCCGCACCTCGTCGGGATCGACCGGCCGCTCGACGCCGTCGGTCGTCGCACGTTCGTCGAGTTCGTAGCGCCGCGCTGCGGGGACGAGCGGCGTCGGTCCTCGCGCGTCCAGATCGTAGAGACTGGGACGGTCCTGTCGGCCGATCGCGAGCACGTCGGCGAAGCCCTCGGTCGTGACCAGTGCCGTCGTCGCTCCCGACCGTTCGAGCATGGCGTTGACCGCGACGGTCGTGGCGTGGCGAAAGCGGTCGACAGCGGTCATCTCGACGCCGGCCCGGTCGCAGGCGCGTTCGACGCCGTCGAGTACGCCCTCGCTCTGATCTGCCGTCGTGGGTACTTTCGCCGTCGTCAGCCGTCCGTCGGCGACGACAACCACGTCCGTGAAGGTGCCGCCCACGTCGACCCCCAGCAGCGTCTCGTCCATATCGGTCGCTGGGTCGGCTGGAGATAAACTGTTGTGACTCGGCTACAGATCGTGTTCAGATAAGCCGGTGCATCGTCTGCAACTCATACTGCCGGCTGTAACTTCGTGAAGATCTTCGCCACCCCAGGGTGGCGAAATCGTTCACATATTTAGAGCCGGTAGTATCAGCAAGCGCGGTCGCTTATTTGAACACCACCGTCGGCGGCGGTGTCCTCGCCCTGCTCGCGGTGCTCGGGGTCGGGCTGCGCCTTCGCGACTATAGTAGCCATTGAAAATCAATGCACACCCGATCGCACGACGGCAGTGCGATCGGTGTGTAATCGTTTCAATTGTTACTATAGACGACCGTCCCGCCAGTCGGCGTCGAGGCCGAGACGGGTCGACGACGCCAGCACGGGCGTGGCAACCGAACGACAATTTTTATTACCACCATAGCTGCAGTTAGTTTTGAAACAGGAGACAACGATGTCACGCTATTACCCACCAACACCCGTCCTCGTCGCCGTCCTCGTCGGCGCGGCACTGACCGGCGGCGTCGCCGCACAGACAGACACCGCCGAGACACCGACCGCGTCGTTCACCCACGAGGAGACTCTGACCGTCGAATCCGGGCCGAACCAACAGATCCGCGGGACGACGTCACTGGAAGCGGGCGCGGAAGTGACGGTCAGGATCCGGTCGGCGAACGCCAGCGATCCGTTCATGGCGCGGCCGACCGCGACCGTCGACGAGAACGGCGCGTTCACCGTCACGGCGAACCTGAGCAACATGTCGCCGGGAACGACGTTCACGGCGGAGCTCCGCATCGATGGAGAGGCGTACGCGGAAACGACCGGGCAGGTCGTCGAGTGCGCGGACGACTGCGATGGGACGGCGGCCGAGACACAGAGCCCGACAGAGACCGCCGCGTCCGACACCGGGACGCATACGGTCACGGAAAGAGAGCCACTGACGACCGACGAACCGGGCTTTGCCACAGCTCCGCGCGTTCTGACGGTTCGAGAAGGAGACTCGGCGGAGCTACTCGTCTCGACCGGCAGCCGCGATCGGGTCGCCCTGGTGATCGGCAGCGAGGACGCAAACTATCGACTCAACGCGACGCTCGTCGACGGTGACGGTGACGGGCACGTCGCGGCGATGTTCGACACCGGGGCTGCGGGACGCCCCGCGACGACACTGACGGCAGCCAGCGAGGGCGACCGCGTCGTGATTGACTCGGAGACCGAAAGCGGGATCGAACTCGCGGAGTACGATATGGACCTCTACGCAAGCCGTAACCACGACGACATCCTCGCACTCGGGACGCTGTCGGTCCGCAGTGCTGGTGGAGAGTCGACTGAGAACGAGACATCCGATTCGGTGTCGGCGCAATCCGAGACGACCGTCGCTGACACCGCAACCGCCGACAACCGATCCGCGACGACGGCGAGCGATGGGCCGGGCTTTGGCGTCTTCGGCGCGCTCGCTGGAATGATCCTCTCGATCGGGGCCGGCGCTCTCCGATCGAAACGCGACTGACAATCTGGCCCGTGGGTACCGGCCTACGGCAACTCGACTTCGAGCGCGTCCAGAATCGGTTCGAACCGCGACCGTACCTCGCCGTACTCCGTCGTCGGGTCGCTGCCCGTGACGATGCCCGCGCCGCCGTACAGCGCGAGCCGTTCGTCCCACGTCAGCCCCGCACGGATCCCGACGACGAAGGTGCCGTCGCCGTCGCCGTCGACCCAGCCGACCGGCGAGGCGTACCAGCCCCGATCGAACGGCTCGACGTCGCGGATCACGTCGCTGGCCGCGCGTCGGGGCGACCCACCGACTGCCGGCGTCGGGTGGAGACGCTCGGCCAGCGAGAGCACGCTCGTCTCGCTCGGGACCGTGGCCGTGATCGGGCGGTGGAGGTGCTGGAGGTTCGTGATGCGCTTGATCGACGGTTCGGCGACGGTCACGTCGTCGGCGACCGGGCGCAACGCGTCGGCGATCGTGTCGGCGACGATGCGGTTCTCGACCTGGTACTTCTCGTCGCCCAGCATCGCGTCGGCCAGATCGGTGTCCTCGGCGGCGGTCTCGCCCCGGTCGGTCGTCCCCGCCAGTGCCTCCGTCTGGACGTGGCCGTCCGCCAGCGCGACCAGCGTCTCGGGGGTCGCACCGAAGAACGTCCGCCCCGGCGTCGGGGAGAAACAGAACGTCGTACAGTTCGGGTACGTCTCGCGCAGGCGCGAGAGCACCGGGGCGACCGGAACGGGAGCGTCGAGGTCGACCGTGAGTTCCTGTGCGAGAACGACCTTGTCGAGTCCGTCGCTCTCGATGCGGCCGATCACGTCGTCGACGGTCCGTTCCCACTCCTCGCGGGACAGCGACCAGTGGAACGCCGTCGCCTCGGGCTCGGTACCGTCGTGGGTGCCAGCGTCGGTCAACCGGTCGGCCCAGCCGTCGAGTTGGCTCGACAGCTCGGAGTGTTCGTCTTCCGGAACCGTGACCGTCAGCCAGGTCGCGTCGTCTCCGGCGACGATCTGGGCCCGCGGCAGGACGAACGTGCCGTCGTCGAAGTCACGCCAGTGGCTCTGTGTGTCGGCGGGCACGGTGTTGCCGTCGAAGAAGGCGAACCCACCGACCGCGCGAGGGGCGGCGATCTCGGGGGCGTCAGGTCCGTCGACGGCTCCGAAAAGCTCCGTCAGGCGGTCGTCTGCGGTCTCGAATCGATCGGGGCTGTCGACCGTCACGGCGGCTGTCGCGCCGACGGCGAGCAGGTCCGGCTCCTCGGGGTGGAGCCAGCAGAATCGCCGCCGGTCGGGGACGGCACCGGCGGCAGCGAGCGGGGACACGTCGATTCGTCGGGACGCGGAGACGTACGTTTCGGCACCGACCGAAGCCGGCTCGGTCTCGGCCGCATCCTGTCTACTCATCAACCAAGATTAGGAGTGGCAACTTATATTTCGCTCGTTCCAGCGAAGGCCAGCGGGGGCGAGAGCGGGCACGGAACCGGTAGGCTCGTGTTAGTCGTCCGTCCGACGCGTCTCGCCGCCCGGGCGACGATCCCACGACGGCGTGCCGGCAGTGTCACTCCGAGTAGCCTTCCTGCAGGAACGCGCCCTCGGTCTCGTACACGGAGACGAGCTCCTCGATGAACGCCTCGTAGGACTCGTCGTCTTCCTTGTGAGCCTCGATGCGCTCGCTGAGTTCGTCGCTGAGTTCGATCGTGTGGCTCATACCTGGAGCACCGCCACCACACACGTCGGGGCCGACGATCAAATAACCCACAGTCGGTCCAGCCCTACTCGACGGCGTCCAGCCGGCGGAGCATGACGGAGCGCGACTGGTAGTCTTCGATGAACGACCCCTTGCCGCCGACGCTGACGATCCCGTCGCCGGTGTCGATGAAGAAGCTGTTTTCGAGCGTGAAGTCGTTGGTCGTCGGTTCGATGAACGCCTGCCTGATCTCCGTGACCGGCCCGGACACCGTCGTCCCAGACTCCGTCTCGACCTCGGCGTACAGATCGACGCCGGCCTGCTCGTGTACGGTCGCGTGCAGCGTCGCCTGCCGGAACCAGTCGTAGGTCCTGGGCAGCGGATCCGGATCGGTGACGTACAGCTCCGTCGCGGCGGGCCAGTAGGCGCTGAAGTACATCCCGAGAATCGACCCGGACAGCTGGGGTTCCGAGACCGTCACGGCGACGTCGTCCGTGTGTGTGCCCGAGACGATCGTGGAGTCGCCGATCATCGCCGACGCGTCGTCGACCGTGTAGACCAGCGGGAGGCTCTCCCCCCAGTACCGGACCACGTCTGCGATCCCGGCGAACTCGCTGCCGTCGCCGTCGACCTCGTCCATCCCACCGATCAGGAGGAAGACGACCACGTCGCTGTCGACGGCGGTGCGCAGCTCCGATTCGATCTCCGGGAAGACGTGTTCCGGAACCGCCAACAACAGCTCCTGTCTCGCCGCCGAGATCGCGCTCTTGATGCGTTTGAGCGCCGTCTCGCGGGACTTGATCATCTGGATCTCCGGGGTCTCCGGCGTCGTCTCGTTGAAGCGCGCTTCGAGCGCCGGCCTGATCGAGTCGAGACGGTCAGAGAGGTTCTCGATCGCCTCTGCGGGCGGAAGCGCCCGAATCGTCGTCGGAGAGGCGTGGTCGTTGACCCGCACGAGCCCCCTGCCTTCGAGTCGCTCGGCGATGTTGTACACCGCCCGCTGGGTCACGTCCGTCGTCTCGGAGACCGTACTCGTCGAGGCCTCCCCACACGCGAGCAACGCGAGGTACGTGTCGATTTCCGTATCGGAGAGTCCGAAGACGCGCAGCTCCTCTCGGAGCTGTTCGTCGTCGTGTTCGTCTGAGGTCCCCATTACCAGTGCGGTAGAACGGCTACGGCCATGTACGTGTTCATCTCGAAACCACCGCGGGTTCCGGTGAGTCCGCCGGCTCCGGGTCTGGACGGCGGCCGCGAACCCCTCGGGGCTCTCGGGAAGCAGGGACGACCGGCAGCGTTAGTCCATCGCGACGGTGACGTAGCCGCCGAAGTCGAGGATGACTCGCTGCGTTCGGTCACCGAAGACGGCCTTGCCGGTCGGCGAGCGACGCTGCCCCGGCAGGAAGATGTGATCGCAGTCGGTCTCGTCTGCGAGCGTGATGATCCGGTCTGCCTGGTTCTCGTCGGCGACCTCGACGCGAACGTCGTAGGAGATGTGCTCGCCCAGAACGTCCGCAGCGAGGTCCGAAACGTCGCTCGCGAGCCCGTCGAGGATCGTGCCCTCGTCGTAGGTGGTGTGTTCGACCTGCCCGATGGCGTCGAGCGTCTCGGCGACTTCCTCGTACTCGTCGGTCGTCACGAGCGAGAGGACGACGAGGTCGCTGTCCGAGCCGGCGGCGAACGAACGCGCGCGATCGAGCAGTTGGCGATCACGATCGATGTCTTCGACGACGACGAGCGCATCTGACATTGTACTGGCTGTCACGTCAGCGTAGAACATTAAAACAGTGTCGCAGTGAGAGCGAGGCGGCGTCGCCCAGAACCGCCACGACGCCGCCCAGAACCGCCGATCGTTTACTATGACGAATTACTGCTGGCCGACACCACGCCGTGACGAGCGATCGCCACTGCGTGGCCAGCTGCGCGAGAGGAGCCGGCAGTAAGTATCAGCCGAGCAGTTCCTCGAAGGGGTCCCAGTCGGCGTAGATACACGCCGCCGACCCGAGGAAGACGGCACCGAGCATCGCGCCGCTGAGCACCGAGATCACGAACGTCCCCGTTCCGGGTTCGATCGTCGGCGTCGCCAGTCCGAGCAAGGCGAGCAACACCGCACTCGACACGAAAAAGCCGCGCAGGACGATCGTCATCGGTAGGTACGCTCCGAGAGGGCCGCGTCGGTAATCGGGCTTTCGCTCGTCGCGTCGGTGTCGAGTGTGGTCGCACCCATGCTCAGTCGTTCAGTGTCGGCGACTCGGCGGCTTCGACGCCGTCGAGGGGTTCGCTCTCCCAGTACTCGTGGTCGGGATCGGTGCGGTGGCAGGCGGCACAGCGTTCGCTCGCCGTCGCCGCCTCCTCGCCAAGTTCCGGAGCCGTGGTGGTACAGACCTCCCGAGCCTCCGGACAGCGGGTGTGGAACCGACAGCCCGACGGCGGATTCACCGGGTCCGGGATGTCGATCGAGCGGACCGGCGGATCGGTCATCTCCTGGGCGGTCGGATCCAGATCGGCGGTCGCCCAGCGCAGCACCTTCGTGTAGGGGTGCTGGGGGTCGTTCAGGACCTCGTCGGGCGGGCCGATCTCGACGATCTCCCCGAGGTACATGATGCCGATGCGTCCGCCCGCTTCCTGTGCCAGATAGCGGGCGTTCGAGAGGTTGTGACTGATGAACACGAACGAGGTGTTGAACTGCTCTTGCAGCTCCAGGAGGAGGTTCATCGTCTCGACGCGCAGCGACACGTCCAGCGCCGAGACGGCCTCGTCGGCGAGGATCACGTCCGGATTCATCAGCAGGGCCCGGACCAGCGCGATCCGCTGCTGTTCGCCCCCAGAGAGCTGGTGGGGGAACCGATGCGCGTAGTCTTCGGGCGGCTCCATGCCCACCCGGTCCAGCAGCGCGAAGATCCGCGCCCGGCGGTCCTCGGTGGACATCTCGGGGTCCCACTTCTTCAGAGGCGCTTCCAGCGTCGTCAGGACCTTCCGGTTGGGGTTGAGCGCCGCGCCGGGGTCCTGGTGGATCATCTGAAGCGACCGACGGATGTCGTCGAAGGGGACGGTCACGTCGCCGCGGCCGTCCTTGGCGTCCCACACGTCCTGTCCCCGGTAGGAGACGGTCCCCTCGGTGGGGCGCTGGACGCCGATGATCGTCTTGCCAAGCGTCGTCTTCCCGCAGCCAGACTCCCCGACGAGTGCGAGCACGTCGTTCTCGGAGATGTCGATCGACACGTCACTGACCGCCTGGACGGTCTCTGGCTCGTCGAACAGCGACTCGAGGACGCCCTGTTCTTTCTCGAAGTCGACCGAGACGTTCTCCAGCGACATCACGACATCGTCGTCCCGGGTAGTGCCCGTCGTCGTGGCGCGGTCGCTCACGCGTCGGACACCTCCGAGAGGTCGAACGGAACGGCGTCCTCGGCCTCGTCGTAGTGGAAGCAGGCCGAGCGGTGGTCGTCCTCGACGTCGACCCACGGCGGCGTCTCCTCGTGACACTCCCTGGTCGCGAGCGGGCACCGCGGCGCGTAGTGACAGCCGTCGGGGACGTGGGCCGGGTTCGGCGCGGTCCCCTCGATCGGTCGCATCGAGTCGGTCGGCGCGTCGAGGTTCGGCACGGCCTGCAACAGCGCCCGCGTGTAGGGGTGTTTGGAGTCGTGGGCGATCTGCGTCGCGGTGCCGACCTCCGCGAGCTCGAAGGCATAGAGGATCGCCAGTCGGTCGGCCAGCCCCGCGACCAGCGGGAGGTCGTGGGTGATAAAGAGGATCGTCAGGTCGTACTTGGCCTTGATGTCGGCCAGCAAGGAGAGGATCGAGCGCTGCATCAGCAGGTCGAGCGCGGCCGTCGGCTCGTCCATCAAGAGGACCTGCGGTTCGAGGACCAGACTGAGTGCGATCAGCGCCCGCTGGCTCATCCCGCCAGAGAGTTCGTGGGCGTACGAGTCCAGAACGCGGTCGGGATCGAGGTACAGGTCACCGAGGAGCTGTCTGGCCCGTTCCATCCCCTCCTCCACGTCGTAGTCGTGGGCCGCCAGCGTCTCCTCGAAGTGCCCGCGGATCGACATGGTGGGGTTGAACGACGACAGCGCGCCCTGGAACACCATCGACACTTCCTCCCAGCGGAACTCCTTGAGGTCCTCGGTCGAGAGGTCGAGAACGTCGACCGGTTCGCCGCCGTCTTCGGGGTAGTAGGTCACTTCACCGGTCGTGATACCGGGTTCCTCGACGGCGTCCATCATGGCGTTTGCCAGCATCGACTTGCCGCTGCCGGACTCGCCGACGACACCGAGAATCTCGCCCCGGCGGAGGTCGATCGACACGTCGTCCAGTACCATCGCGTCTCGGTGCTCCAGGTCGTAGGTGACACAGACGTTGCGGGCCTCGATGATCGGGTCCGCGCTGTCGGGGCCACCCTGCGTGCGTTGTTCTTGCATTCAGATCTCCCCCGTGGTCGCGTCGTCGTCCCCGTCGCTCGCGACGGTCTCGGCGTGGCGGGCACGGACCCGCGGATTGAAGATCCGGTCGGCCCCCTGGGCCAGCAGCGTCAGGCCCAGCGCGAGGATGATGATCGTCACCATCGGCACCAGCAGCCAGTGGAAGGCCGCGGGTGAGGACGTGGCACCGGCGCGGTTGACGGCGGCGTTCATCATCACGCCCCAGTTGACGCTGGTGTAGGGCAGGACGCCGAGGAAGTACAGGCCGACGGAACCGAAGATGACGGCCCGGGCCTGCTGGACGAAGTTCATCGTAATGTAGGGCATCAGGTTCGGAATGATGTCCCCGGAGATGATCGTCGAGGTCTCCATCCCCATGATGCGCGACGCTTCGACGTACTCGGCGTCGCGCAGGGTCAGCACCTGCGATCGGATGGCGCGTGCGAGCCCCGCCCAGGCGTTGATCGTGATCAGGATCCCGATGATCACCGGGTTCCCGTCGATCTGGAGCGCCGAGGCCAGCACGATCGTCAGGGGCAGCCCCGGAATGGTCATCATGATGTCCGTGACGATCATCAACACTCGATCGACGGTGCCGCCCTTGTAGCCCGCGATGGTGCCGAAGGCCGTCCCGAGACAGACCGTGAAGACGGCACCCGACGCGATCATCGTCAGCATCGACGGCGTCGCGTAGACGGTCTGGGAGAGCAGACTGACGCCGGACGCGGTCGTTCCCAGCGGGAACTCCAGCGTCCGGAAGGCCCCGACCAGGTAGCCGCCCTGGTTGGGCGACGGTTCGGTGACGATCGCGAGGCCGACCGTCGCCATCAGTACGTAGAAGACGACCACGAGCGCGCCCGTGCGTGCGCGCCAGTCGCTCCAGACGATCCGGGCCGGCGCGAGGAGCTTCTCGTCGATCCACTGTCGCCGCCGTTCGGCGTCGGTCATCGACACGTCGGCCATCTGCTGGAACTCCGAGACCGACGAGGAGCCCCCGTCGGCCGCGACGCGGCCGTTGCGGGCGTGGCCCGAGATCGGAGCACGACCGGGGTCGCGGCCCTCGTCGGTGAACCGCTCGGGGGTGCCAAGCGCGTCGCCGACGGCCTCGAAGTCGGCGTCCGACCCGGGTGTCTCGCCGGAATCGTCGTCGCGATCAGTACGACTCACGAGAGCCACCTCCCTTGGCCCGCGGATCGAGCACGCCGTAGGTCAGGTCGGCGACGGTGATGCCGATGACCATCGCGATCGTGATGATGATGAACCCGCCCATCATCAGCGGGTAGTCCCGCGCGTTGATCCCCTGGATGAGGTAGAACCCGACGCCGGGGTACGCGAAGATGTTCTCGATGATCACCGCGCCGCCGAAGACGGTGCCGATGGCGATCATCAGCCCGGTGTACATCGGCAGGATGGCGTTGCGGGCGACGTAGCGCATCGCGATCCGCCGGGTCGAGAGCCCGCGCAGGCGCGCGACCCGGAGGTAGTCCTCCCCGAGCACGCGGATCGAGTTGCCCCGCATCGACAGTGCCCACCCGCCGAACCCGACCAGCGCCATCGAGGCGATCGGCAGGGCACCGTGATAGAGCACGCTGCCAAGGAACGAGGCGTTGAAGCCGACGGTTAGCTCCGAGGCGTACCGCCCACCCGTCGGGAACAGCTCCATCCGGTAGCCCAGATAGGAGATGAACAACAGGGCGAGGACGTAGCCCGGCGTCGAGTTCAGCACGAGCCCGACGCCCGTACTGGCCACGTCGAAGCTCGACCCCTCCTTGTAGGCCATGAACGCGCCCAGCGAGACGCCGACGGTAAAGGCCAGAAACAGCGCCGTCGCCGTCAGGAACACCGTCCACGGGATGGCCGGCCCGATGATCGACATCACGGGATCGCCGTAGCGCGTCGAGACGCCGAAGTCGCCCTGCAACATCGCGGCCATGTAGTCGGCGTACTGGACGTAGATGGGCTCGTTCACGGCGATGTTGGTCTGGGCCGCGATGCGAGCGTTGATCTCGGACATCGAGAGGTCGCTCCCGCCCTGCTGGACGGCCTGGGCCCGCAGGTAATCGAGCGGTCCGCCCGGCAGCAGTCGGACCAGTCCGAAGCTGGCCGAGATCACCACGTAGACGGTGAGCACCGATTGCGCGATGCGTTTCAGTACGTAGCTCATGGCTCTCCTACTGGTTGGCCGTCGACAGCTCGTCGACGATGTCGACGGGCGTGACGGTCTCGCCGTCGCGCTCATCGTCGTGGAGGATCGGCGATTCGAACTCGCTTGGGAGGTTCCAGGCGTTCTTGGCGTCCCAGCTGTTGAAGATCCAGTCGAAGTGGAAGTACGGGTACGAGTGGTCGTAGGAGGCCCACCCCTGGAGCCCGACGACGAAGTCGCCGTTGGAGTAGTCACTCCCCCAGTACGTGGAGTTGTCGAGCATGACTGACTCGGCCTCGATGCCGAAGTCCTTGAGGTTCGAGACGATCGTCTCGACGCCGGTCACCCAGTCCGAGAAGCCCGACGGCCCCTTGATCGGGAGTTCGAGGGGCTCGCCGTCCTTCTGCCAGGTGCCGTTCTGTTTCTCGTAGCCGGCGTCGCGAAGCAGCGACGCGGCCGCTTCGGTCTGGGACTCGCCCGGGCCGTAGGTCTCGAACTCGTCTGCGACGCCGTCGAGCCAGCCGCCCTCGATCTGGTCGTTGAACTCGCCGGTCAGTCCGCTGGGGTAGGTGACCGCGAGCTTGGACTGGGTGCCCGCACCGGAGTTGAGCGCCGCGTTCTCGCGGTTGACGACGTGGGCGATCGCTTTGCGGACCCGAACGTCGTCGACGGGCTCTTCCTCGAAGTTGAACATCAGCCCCATCCCCCAGTGACGCGGGATGAGACTGACCTGCATCGAGTCGGGCAGCTGGTTGAGCCGGTTCTGGGGCATGAACAGCGTCGCGGACCCGTCGGTCTCGTTGTTGATCAGCGAGTTCCAGCGCCCCTGGTTCTGTGGCTTGTAGAGGTACTCGGCCTCGGGGACGTTGATGTTGTCCGCGTCCGGGTGGTCCTCGTACTTGGTCAGCAGCGTGCGCTGGCTGTCGGCGTCCTCGAACTGGAAGGGGCCACAGCCGACCGGTTCGGGGGTCGTGTCGTTGGTGAGATCGCTGAGCGCCGACGCGCGCTCGTCCTCGCCGGCGGCCTCGTCGAGTGCGGTGACGAACTCCCCGTAGGAGCCGTCGTGGGCGGTGAGCCGCTTTGGCTGGAGGTACGCCAGCAGGATCGTCTCGCTGGCGGGTTCGGCCAGCGTGATCTCGACCGTCGACTCGTCGACCGCCGTGACCCGGTCCGACACCGCGCCCACGTCCTCGGGCGCGACGAAGTTACCCAGCGAACCGCCGTTGTAGATGTCGAGTTTGACCTGGTTGGCCACGTCCGTCGCGGTGACGGCGTCGCCGTTGTGCCAGGTCAGCCCCTCGCGGACGGTGAGCGAGACCGTCTCCTCGCCGACCTCCCAGTCCTGGATGGCGTAGCCGGTGTACTCCTGGGTCGCGAGGTTGTACTTCATGAACCGATCGAACATCAGACGACGGGCTTCGCCGTAGTTTTGCCCGTTCCAGGGGTTGTACTGTGAGTCCTGGGGAACGGCCCACTGTGCGAAGGTCAGTCGGTCGTCGTCGGAGTCGTCCGTCGCCGTCCACTGTCCCTCCCGCGGGAGCCACTCTGTGGGCCAGTAGGTCTGGACCGCATCGCTGTCGGTCCCGGGCACGTTCCAGTCGTCGGTCGACTGGAACGACTGGGCGAGTTTCTCCATGACCGGCAACACCGGGAGCGTCTGGTTCGTGATGTAGGCCAGCTCCTGAATCTTGCGCTGGGCCTCGCTAGTGGCCTGGACCTCCGTTTCGGTCTCGGTGTCAGTATCGCCCGCGTCGGTCTCGTCGCCGCCGTCGCCGGACGTCTCGGTCGCCGTCTGCTCGGCCTGCTGTCCGCCACAGCCCGCGAGGCCGGCGATGCCGGCCAGGCTGACGCCGCTGACGAAACGGCGGCGAGATAGTATCGACTGGTGCTCGTGATCGGTATGATTATTCGCCATGTTCGTCTACTGCTGTGGGACACCCTCGCAATAAAAATTCCGGTAGAATAGCTTCTTCGGGATTCTCGCAGAACTTAAGTGGGAGTCTCGCTTCGTCGTTCGTGAACGAAAGCAGGCGAGCCGCCTGCACGTCGTCGAACATCGACCCACGATGACACAGCACAGCACGCACCGGCCGAGAACGGCCACGAGATCGCCCGACGCGGCGACGGCACCGACTCGACCGGTTCAGCGACGAGGCACGACCGAGCGACCAACTGGACGGAGCCACACGGACGAACCTCGCGTTCGTCCCCCCGTCGAGGCTGTCGAACGAACGCTTCGTTCGAGACGCACAGACAGCCACGACCTACGGACTGGCCGCCGCGCCGGTGAGTGGCGGTGAGCGAGACAGTCGAGCGGACGCGATCCGACCGCCAGTGGTGGGAAGAGGCCGTCGTCTACCAGATCTACCCGAAGAGTTTCTTCGACAGCGACGGCGACGGGATCGGTGACCTCGCGGGCATCACCGAGAAGGTCGACTACCTCGACGCGCTCGGGGTCGACGCGGTCTGGCTCTGTCCCGTCTACGACTCGCCACAGGCCGACAACGGCTACGACATCCGCGACTACCGGTCGATCTTCGACACCTACGGCGACATGGCCGACTGGGAGCGCCTGCTGGCCGAACTCCACGACCGAAATATTCGGCTGGTCATGGACCTCGTCGTCAACCATACATCGGCCGAACACGAGTGGTTCCAGCACTCGCGCCGTGGCGAGAGCGAGTACGCCGACTACTACCACTGGCGCGACGGCCGCCCGGCTGAGACGGCCGACTACGACACCGACGACGGTCCCGCCGACGAGGTCGCCCCCAACAACTGGGACTCGATCTTCGGCGGCCCGGCGTGGGCCTACGACGAGGAGCGCGGACAGTGGTACCTCCACCTCTTCGACGAGAGCCAGCCGGACCTCAACTGGGAGAACGAGGCCGTCCGCGAGGACGTGTACGAGATGATGCGCTGGTGGCTCGACCGCGGGATCGACGGCTTCCGCATGGACGTAATCAACCTCGTCTCGAAGACGCCGGGGCTCCCCGACGGCGACCCGGAGAGTGGGCTCGTCGGTGCAGAGCACTTCATGAACGGGCCCAAAGTCCACGATTACCTCTCGGAGCTGGTCGCCGAAGCCATCCCGGACGACGAGATCCTCACCGTCGGCGAGACGCCGGGAGCGGGCGTCGAGGACGCCCAGCGGTTCGTCGGCGAGGACGGCCTCTCGATGGTGTTCCAGTTCGAACACGTCAACGTCGGCCACGAGGGCGACAAGTGGTCGCTGGAGGACTACTCGCTGGTCGAACTCAAAGAGAGTCTCGCACGCTGGCAGAACGGTCTGGCCGACGAGGGGTGGAACAGCCTCTACCTGAGCAACCACGACCAGCCACGGACCGTCTCCCGGTTCGGCGACGACGGGCGGTACCGTCGCCGCTCCGCGAAGCTGTTCGGGACGCTGCTGTACACCCTCCAGGGAACGCCGTTCGTCTACCAGGGCCAGGAGATCGGCATGACCAACGCCCCCTTCGAGTCGAAGTCAGAGCTGCGGGACGTGGAGTCGATCAACTTCGTCGAGGAAGCCATCGAGAGCGGCGCGGCCGAGAGCTACGAGGACGTACGCGACGCCGTCGAGACCGTCGGCCGCGACAACGCCCGGACGCCGATGCAGTGGTCCGACGACGAGAACGCCGGCTTCACCGACGGCGAGCCCTGGCTCAAGGTCAACCCCAACTACGACGCGATCAACGTCGAGCGGGCACGCGCCGACCCCGATTCGGTGTGGCACTACTACCGCGAACTCGGCGATCTTCGGGGGAATCGGGACCTGCTGGTCTACGGCGACTTCGAGCTGCTCGCGCCCGGGGACGAGCAGGTGTTCGCCTACACCCGGACGCTGGGCGACGAACGGGCCCTCGTTGTCCTCAACGTCTCCGCCGAGCCCGCGACGTTCGCGGTGCCCGACGACGCTGGCGACGACCTCGAACTCGCCATTGGGAACCTGAACGCCCTCGAAACGCCCGGCAGCACCGTCGAACTCGATCCCTACGAGGCGCGCGTCTATCTGACGCCCGCGACCGACACTGACCGACCGACGACCACGAACTCCGATTCGACATGAGCACGAACACACTCACGACCCTAGAGAACGTCGACCGCGAATGGTGGAAAGAGGCCGTCGTCTACCAGATCTATCCACGAAGCTTCAGCGACACCGACGGGGACGGCGTGGGCGACTTACAGGGTATCGTCGACAAGGTCGACTACATCGACTCGCTGGGCGTCGATCTCGTCTGGCTCTGCCCGGTCTATGGCTCGCCCAACGAGGACAACGGCTACGACATCAGCGACTACCACGCGATCATGGACGAGTTCGGCGACATGGCCGACTGGGAGCGCCTGCTCGACGAGCTCCACGACCGAGATATTCGGCTGATCATGGACCTCGTCCTGAACCATACCTCGAGCGAACACGAGTGGTTCCAGCGCTCGCGCCGTGGCGAGGGCGAGTACGCCGATTACTACTACTGGCGCGACGGCCGCCCAGCCACCGACGCCGACTACGACACCGACGACGGCCCCGCCGACGAGGTCGCCCCCAACAACTGGGACTCGATCTTCGGCGGGCCCGCCTGGAGCTACGTCGAGGAGCGCGAGCAGTGGTACCTCCACCTCTTCGACGAGAACCAGCCGGACCTCAACTGGCGAAACCCGACCGTCCGTCAGGCGATGAAAGACGTGGTCTCGTGGTGGCTCGACCGCGGGATCGACGGCTTCCGCATGGACGCCGTGTCCCACATGTCCAAGACCGACGGCCTCCCGGACGGCGATCCCGAGGGCACGCCCACCGGGATCGAACACTTCAGTCACGGCCCGCGGCTGGAGGAGTACCTGACCGAGTTGTCGGCGGACGTGCTCTCGGACCACGACATCACGACCGTCGCGGAGATGGGCCACACCTTGATCGAACAGGCCGCCGACTACCTCGACGACGAGGCCATCGGGCTGGACATGATATTCCAGTTCAGCCACATGGGCGTCGACGGCGGCTGGGACCCCGAGACCGTCGGCGAGTGGGACCTCCCCGAGTTCAAACGGATCATGTCCGAGCGCCAGGACGCGCTCGCGGACCGTGGCTGGGACGCCCTCTTCCTGGGCAACCACGACCAGCCCCGGATCGTCTCTCGCTTTGGGGACGAAGCCTACCACCGCGAGTCGGCCTCGCTGATCGGGACCTTCCTGTTGACGATGCGAGGGACCCCCTACGTCTACCAGGGCGAGGAGATCGGCATGACTAACGCGGACTTCGAGAGCCTCGACGAGATCGACGACCCACAGACGGTCGGTCGCGTCGAACAGTACATCGCCGACGGCGTCGCGGACTCCTACGAGGAGCTTCGCGAGGTCGTCAACGCACGGAGTCGCGATCACGCCCGGACGCCGATGCAGTGGTCCGACGAGCCAGGTGCCGGCTTCACCGACGGCGAGCCCTGGCTCAAGTGCAACGCCGACTACACCGAGATCAACGTCGCCGCCCAGCGAGACGATCCGGCGTCGGTACTGAACCAGTACCGACGACTGATCGACCTCCGCCAGTCGACGGACGTGCTTGTCTACGGCGACTACGAACTGCTCGCGCCCGAGGACGACCAGCTGTATGCCTACACGCGCACCCTCGACGACGAACGGGCACTCGTGGTGCTGAACTGGTCGAGCGAGCCGGCGACGTTCGAGGGCAGCGAGATCGAGGTCGACGATCCGACAGTACTGTACGGGAACTACGACGACGCGCCGACCGAGCCCACCAATGTGTCGCTTCGGCCGTGGGAAGCAGTCGTCTACCGACTGTAGGGCTCTGCACTTCGTCGCTCGGCTACGCCGCCCGTCTCAGTCCGTCGCCGATCGGACGGTTCGAACGCTCCCGTGAACGGCGAGCGGCCAGTTCACACGATCGTTACCAGGCGGCGTGTGGGCGATGCCGACCAAGATTTCACAGAGACGTGTCCCCCCGTGAGCGCCGGGCACACCGACAGCACCGACCGAATGGAGCAAGTACGTTCGATCTATGAAAGTATCTGGTAAGTTCGGTACAGCTACACACGATAAGTACACGAGTGCCACCAAACAGCACCCAATTCCACAGCTGGGTCTGTGGAATGATCGGAACAGCTTAAGTGATGGCTGTCGTACAGATTCACCGATGGACGCTGATGGCACGACAGACACCGTAGTTGCCGACCCGGACGGAAGCGAGCCGTCGCAGCCGCGAGCACTGATTCACAAAAAGATACTCGACACCGCACAGTCGAATCCGACGGCGGCCACGGCAGAGATCGCCACAGAGGTCAGCGGTGCCTCGGTCGAACTCGTCGAACAGGTCCTCCAGGAGTACGGCGACCCGGCAGCGGAAGACGACCAGCCCGTCGAGAGCGACGATCAGGACACCGTCGACGACGAGACATCCGAACCGGAAGACGACGAGGTCGAACCACCTATCTCGGCCGAAACAGGCCCAGACGAGAAAGGAGAGGACGTCGACCTCACGGCACTGGACGAAAAGCAGCGCGAAACGCTGCGAGCGATCCACAGGCAACCGACGGCGACACAGGCAGAGATCGCCGACACACTCGACGTGAGTCGTGCGACGATCCCCAAGCGCGTCAACGACATTCCGGGATTCGACTGGCCGTCGAGACAGGCGTTCGTCGAAGCGCTGTTCGAGACGGACGCCGAGAGCGATGACGATCTCGCAGCGTTCGAGGAGTCGCTGACCGAATCCCTGGAGGAACTGACGGCGCGAATCGAGACGATCGAGACGCAGCTCCAGACGACGACACCCGCAACGAACGTCGTTCACGTCGAACCGGGGTTGCTCCACAAGGTCGTCCACGCCTGTATGGACGCCGACTACATCTCTCGGGACGAGGAACTACAACTGCTGCACCGACTGCTATCGGACGCGGCAGACGACTGATACGGACGGTTGTAGGCGTTTACCCAGTCGCCCGCACGACGGCGTGCGGTCGATCTGGTAAAGACCTACAACTTTCCGTATGAAACGATACTCAGCGTCCCGAAGACCACCACCGGGGCGGCGAATTCTCACCCCGATCGTATCAGGACCGGCGTCGCATCGTCAGGCTACCGACGACACCGGCAAGCAGCGCTGCGAAGACGAGCTTCGAGAAGCTCCCGCCCTCTCCGGTCGTCGGACTCGGAGTGACAGCGTCCGATGCAGTCGGCTCCGTCGTCGCGGTTTCCGACGGCGTGGTCGCCGTGTCCGGCGTCCGGGTCGAGCGCTCCGTCGTCGATACCGGCGTCGCCGTCCGGTTCGACGACGGCGTCGCCGTCACCGTCGGCGAGGCAGTGGCGTTCGTCCGCGTCGCCATCGGCGTCGCCGTCTCAGTCGCGGTCGAGACCTGACCACCGCCACCACCAGCACCGGACTTCGTCGTCGTCGGCGACTCGGTCACCGAGATGGTCGTCGTCTCACTGATCCCGACCAGTTCGTTGTGGTCGAACGCCGTGGCACCCGTTTCGGCACGGCTGACGACCCGATACGTGCCCTCGTCGAGCGTTCCAGCGGGGATCGTCGCGGTGTATCGCTGTCCGTCCGCTCTGCTCGCGGTAACGTCGTGTTCCTCCGAGCCGTCCCAGAGCGTCAGGACGATCTGCTCGAACTCGGCGTCCTCGTGGATAGCGTCGGCCGTGATCGAGACCTCCGTCTCCGTACCGGCCGTCGTTTCGTCGGGAACGTCCTGTGAGAGATCGTAGCCTCGAACGACCAGCGGCATGGCCGCGACGGTGCTGTCCTGTTTGATCGTGACCGCGTACGTCCCCGGATCGAGCGTGCCGAGATCGAGCGGCACTTCGCCGGTGCCCGAGCCAGCGTTAGACTGCCGAATGCTCTCCCCTTTGTCGACGACGTAGACCACGTAGTCCGCGTCCTCGGGCGCACTCGCAGTGGCGATAAAGGTCGTTTCTGGGTCTGCGACGCCGGTCTGTGAGATCTCGAACGTATCGCCGTCGTAAGAGACCTCCTGTGTCGGGATGTCGACACTGGCGTCTGCAGAGAGCGAGTAGTCAGCGGTCGATTGCGCACCGAGTACACCGGCACCGAGGAGGGCACCGAGCACTACGCTGCACAGTAGGAACCAACGACGCATTGGTTGGTAGTAACGACCGTCGATGAAATAGATACTGGATCTCGGGCGGATCAAACGGGAAGAGCGGACGAATCGAAGCGGGAGCGAGTCAGGCTCGCCGTCTGAGGATGGCCAGCGTCGCGACCAGTGCAATCAGCACCATCACGGGCGTGAAGCCGGGACCGTCTCCCGTGGTCGTGTCGTCATCGTCATCGTCGTCGTCGTCGTCCGTCGGCGTGTCCGGCTCGTCCGTCGGCGTGTCCGGCTCGTCCGTCGGCGTATCCGGTTCGTCCGTCGGCGTGTCCGGCTCGTCCGTCGGCGTGTCCGGCTCGTCCGTCGGCGTATCCGGTTCGTCCGTCGGCGTGTCCGGCTCGTCCGTCGGCGTGTCCGTCGGCGTGTCCGTCGGATCGTCGTCGTCGTTGTCGCTATCGTCGTCATCGTCGTCATCGTCACCGTCGTCGCTGCGCCTCGTGACGGTGGCTTCGATGGTGATCGTCTTCGTCGTTCCGTGGGCCGTCTCGATGGTCAACTCACCGTTGTCGAAGCTCTTGGCGTTGTCGAAGGTGAGGTGGACCGTCTTCGAGTTGCCGGCTCCGATCTTGTGGAAGGTCTCTCCCACAGTGAACGACTCGCTGTAACTTCCACTCGTGGTGATGTCGGTAACCGTCAGCTCGGCGGTCCCGGTGTTTTCGATCGTGAACTCCTTGGTGCGGTCGTTCCCGCGTGTGACCTTGCCGAAGTCGATCGTATCGCTCGGCGAGACCTTCATGTTTGGTTCACCGACCTGTCGCTTGATCGTGGTCGTCGAGGAGCGCGTCTCCCCGTCGATCGTCGCGACGTGGACGAGCGTGTACGTGTCCGGCGGAGTTCCCTCCGGAACGGTGATCGTCACCTCGTCTTTGGCGTCGCCGACGGTCGATCCGACGGCTGCGTAGAGGGTCTCGCCACCGTCGGTGGTGACTTTGTCGGGATCGACAACGTCCTCCAGAAGCGTCGTCACGTCGATCGTGTCGCTGGTCTCGCTGGTGCCGATCGACGTACCGAACGGCTCGGCACCGCTGGAGAGATCGGTGTCGGCTTTGACCTCTTCGATCGATGAATCGACCGACGTGATCAAATCGTCTTCGTTTCCGGTAGCGTGAATGCTCTGTTGACTCAGTCTGTCCTCGTTGATCAGCAAGACGGTGTGGCTGACGTCCTTCCCGTCCTGGATACTCTTGAGGTCCTCACCGGCGTCGACCGAGAGGGTTCGCGTACTGCCCGGCGCGATGCTCGACGGGGCGTTGATCGAGCTTTCGCCCTCCTGAACGAGCAGGCTGTCCGCACCGATGATCGTCACTTCGTCTTTCGCCTCGATGTTACCGTCTCCATTCCCTTTTTGCTGGAATCCGGTGCGATCGGTATCAGCACTGTCCTCGATCTGAACGAGGCCGACCACGTAGCGACCGGACTTCGAAGGCTCATACACGACCGCCTCCTCATCAAGGATCGGCTCATCCTGATCGCGGTACGTGTCGACAACTTCGGCTTCGACGTTCGGGTTGTCCGTCAGCAGCGACGGTAACTCGTCAACCGATTCTGGACGAGACACGTCCGCTCCGAGGCGGGCAGCGACGAGCTGATAGTCGTCACCGTCTCCGCTAACACCCATCTGCGACGTGAATTTGTACTCAATCTCGGTGTTTTTGTTGTAGACATTCAGCTCTTCTTTCTGGAGATCAAGTTCGGTTTCCCAACCGTCAGAACGAGCTGTCGCGGTCACATCAGCACTCTGGACCGACGTTGGTGCTAACGATTTTGTGTTCTCGTTGGGCCGCAAGCGCGCAGGAGCGAACGCGTGGACTGAAATGGTATCGTCCGGATTGACGATATAACCCTCATCGTCAATCTTGGCCGAGACGCCGCCCGATCCGGGTGTCTGGCCGGACGTGACCATGATCGACGGCGTCGGTGCCGTTCGCTCGAACTGAGCGGACGCTGATTGTTCGACATCGGAACCGCTGACGTAGTCGTCCAGTGACTCCGCAGACACGGCCCCGGCGATCGGCGCACCGAGCATTAGCACGGTCAGCACGATCGCTAGGACGGTCTGCTGGCCATCTGAAATTGCCCCATTCATATATCGGATCCTTAGCATATCGACCAGTGGAAATGATATAAGCGTTATCATTGGTATAACAGAAAGGAGCAATTTTTGTTGTACCTTTTATTCACATTGCTACCAGTCTGTCTCGCGATACCACGACGTGGCGTTCGAAACACCAACCCTCATGAGGGCTGCATGAAACAGTCGAGACGATGAACGCCGCTGGCCGCAGACGACGATACGCGCTGCTCGTCGGGGCGGTCTTTGCCGTCGCACTCGCCGCGCGGCTTGGTACCCTCCACTGGAGTCCGCTGCCGTCGACGCTGGACGGATTTCTGTACGTCTGGCGTGCCCAAGAGACGATCCAGACCGGGGCGTTCCCGCTCGACCGGTTCCGGGCCGACAGCTTCGTGTTCACGACGCTCGTGACGACGGCCGGACTGATCACCGGGGAGCAGCCCCTTCACGTCATCCAGCCGGTCGTGGCGATCACCGGTGGAGCGTCCTGTCTCACCGCGCTGGCACTGGCCCGTCGTCTGGGCTGGCGCTTGGGCTGGGATCCAGGGCGGACCGCCCTCACCGCCGGAATCGCTGGGTTCGGACTCGCGGTGTCGGGCTTCTACGTTCGCCGCAGCGGGACCGCCGACGAGGAGGCCCTGGCGTTTCTGCTGGTGCCGCTGTTCGCGATCGCCGTGCACCGACTGTTCACGCGAGACCGACGAACCGGCCGCTGGCTCGCCGTGAGCGCCCTCTTTTTCGTCACGTTCCCGCTCCTGCACACGTTCAGTTCGCTCGTGGCGGGACTCGTGGTGACGGGGATCCTCGGCGCGTACCTCGCCAGCGTCCCCTCCCGGCGCGGCGTCGCGGCGGCGGGCCTGCTGATCGCCGGCTTCTGGACCTATCTCTGGGGCTACTACGAGGTCGCCGAACGCCTCGGCCTGTTCGTGCCGTACGTGAACCGAGTGACGGCGTATCCGGGGCTCTTCCTCGCGTGGCTGATCGTCCTCACCGTGGGCGTCGCGTGGCTACAGCGAAGCGGCGCGACCCCGCAACGGGCCGGCATCGGGACGGCGATCGGCCTGTGGTTCGTCGCCCTCGCTGCGAACGTGGGCCAGTCCGTCTTTCCGGGCACGCAGACGACGCCGACGCTCCTGCTCGTTGCGGTCGCCGCCTTCGCCGTCCCGTTCCTGTTCGCGCTCGTCGGACTCCCGGCGGTGAGCTGGGAGCGGGACGAGAGCGGTCCTGTCGTCCTCGGTCTCCTGCTCGGTCCGATCGTGGTCGTGTACTTCTCGCTTACCGCCGCGCTCACGCCCGAGTACTTCGACACCGCTATGCGCGGGCACGTGTTCGTCTACTTCCCGGTGTTCGTCCTCGCCGCGGTCGGCGTCGGCACGCTCGCCGTTCGCGGCCGTCGTCACGGGACAGAGGCGGCGAGCGAAGCGGGCACACCGGTGGCGAGCGATGGGGGCACGGGACGCAGTCGCGGAACGACCGTCGCTCTCGTGGCGATCGTGCTCGTCAGCGCGCTCGTCACGCTCCCGGTCGCGTTCGTCCACCTGGACACGCTCGATGCACCCGCCGTGACCACGGAGTCGGAGTTCGCGGCGGTGACGTTCACCGCCCAGCGCTCGACCGGACCGTGGGCGACGGACCACTCGCTCAGTCGAGTCGCCGTCCACACCTACCCGGACGCGCCCAAGGCGTCCTATCAGCCGGTCGTGGCGTGGTTACAGGGCGGGGAGCAGCCGGAGTGTCCGACGCTGGCACAGGATACGTGGGCGACCTCGGGTGCACACCTCTTCCCAGCTCCGGCGGAACGCACCTCGCCGAGGGCCTACGAGAGCTGGCAGTCTCGCAACGAGGTCGTCTATTCGACTGCGGGGCTCGACGCGACCGTGCTCGTGCGTCCGCGGAGCGTGGGGACGAACGAGAGTGGCTGCTATAGTAACAATTGAAACGATTTACACACCGGTCGCACTGCAGTCGTGCGATCGGGTGTGCATTGATTTTCAATGGCTACTATAGAGGTGACGCGGCGATCGAGAAACGGAGGTCCGAGCGACGGTCGTCGAGTCGTCCGATCGGTAGTGTTCAGAGAAGCTGATTCCACAGGGTGTCAGAAAAGAGTTCGAGAGCCTGTTCCTTTTAGAAGAAACAAGCCAGAATGCTCTGTTCAGTGGATGTGCCGCTCTGACGCGTTCGGCGGCTGCCGTGGTACTGAAAGCTGCGCTCGATTCAGCACGGCGAAAGGCCTTTTTCGACTTGCATACAACCGTATGCACATGTCGAAGAGTATCCGCCTTTCCGAGGAAGCCTACGAACGGCTCAATGCTCACAAACGAGAGGATGAGACGTTCTCTGAGGTCGTTCTCCGGTTGGCCGGTGAGCGCTCGCTCTTGGATCTCGCAGGCATCCTGAGCGATGAGGAAGCTGATGCCCTCCGCGACGCTGTCGACGAACGGCGAGATCGACGTGGCGATGAACTTGAGGAAACCGCTGATCGGATGCGAGGAGCGTAAGCGTGCTCCTGGACACATCGTTTCTTATTGACCTGATGAACGGAGACGAGGGTGCCGTCGAGAAAGCTCGCAAACTGGAGAGCGATCTCGTGCAGCAACGTCTCTCATCGATGACCCTCTTCGAGTTGTGCTACGGGATCGCTCGAACGACAGATTCTGAAGCCGAGCGTGAGAAAGTCGAAGAGATACTCGCCTCAAAACCCATCCATCCCGCCGACACCGCTGTGATGCGAAAGGCTGGCCGGCTCTCTGGCAAACTGCAGAACGATGGCTCGCCAGTTGAAGATGGGGATGTCATCATCGGCGCAACTGCAGACGTTGTTGCGGAGCCCGTACTCACACGGAACGTCGACGATTTCGAACGCCTCGATGTCGAGATCGAGACCTACTGAATGGAGTTTCGACGTGATCTCACGGGTCAGGAACGGGGAGTTAGTGTTTGGGTAGGCTGATTTCATGCGAAGCTGAACGTTCTGAGCCAGTCGTCAGCTGTGTCTGGGTCGACGTGGCTGAAACGGTTTGAGGACGAAGAGGTTCGTCGCTTCACCACCCGAAAGATGCGTTCGACACCGTTCCGAGTTCCATGTTTTTGGTATCTGAAATCGAGACGATAACGTGAACACGCGTCTTCCAACGGAGTCGCACCGTCTACGAGAAACACGGCGTCGTCGACGTGGTGTTTCTCGCGCAGTTCGGCAGAGAATGCGTGAGAAATAGCGGTCGTACGCGTCGTCTCAAGCTGTGTATAGAGCAGTTCGTTTGAATCTGGATCGACGGCGGCGTACAGCCAATACTGCTCGTCATCGATTCGGATCACCGTTTCGTCAACCGCGATTTGATCCGGAGATCGACCAGACTCCGGCTGTAGCTCGGCCTTGTGAACCCAGTTATGAACGGTGGATCGAGCACGTTCGACACCAACTATCTCAAGAGCAGAAACAGTATTCGAAAGCGACAATCCGGCGAGATACAACTGAATACTGAATTTCATCAGAAATCGGGGTGTCGCTTCTCGTTCAACAAGCTCTAAGTTGATTTCGTCTAAATTCCCGATGAGGCGGTCGTTTTCGGGCATAGGTCACTTTGAAAACGAACCGCCTCACTTTTCAGCCATGTCTGAACACCGCCGTCCGATCGACCACTAGTTACATTACGCCGCCGGGAAAAGCGCCACCAGTGACCGAATCCGTCCTCGTCGGATCCGACCTCGTGGTGACGCGGAGCGGGGAGCAGATCCTCGACGGCGTCTCGCTCAGCGTCGCCTCGAACGCGACGGTCCTCGTCCAGGGGCCCAGCGGTGCCGGCAAGACGACGCTGTTCAACGTCCTCGGACTGCTCGAAGCCCCCGAGAGCGGGACCCTCCACGTCGACGGTCGCGACGCGAGTGCCCTCTCGGAACGCGAGCGGGCGGCGCTCCGGCGGTCGACGATCGGCTTCGTCTTCCAGGACTTCCAGCTGATCGGCGACCTCACTGCCCGCGAAAACGCCGCCCTCCCACAGGAACACGCCGGGGAACCCGATCCCGAATGGCTTGACACGCTGTTCGATCGGCTGGGCATCGCCGCTCTGGGGGGACAGTACCCCGCGACCCTCTCGGGCGGCGAAAAGCAGCGCGTCGCGATCGCCCGCGCACTGGCCAACAGGCCGGAGATCGTCCTCGCAGACGAGCCCACCGGCCAGCTGGATCCGGCGACCGCAGACGCCGTCCTGGATCTGCTCTTCGGTATGCAGGCGTCGGCCGAGACTGCACTGATCGTGATCAGTCACGACCCACAGCTCGCGCCACATTTCGACGAGCGGTTGCAACTCGCCGACGGGCGACTTGTCGAACACGAGCACAACGACGAACAGCCACCGCAGACCCCGTCCTCGGAGACCAGCTGAGGGGACAGATGGGCTATCGAAACGCACTGCTGTTCCGGTGGTCACGACGCGACCGACTGACGATCGTCGTCGTCGCGGTGACGGCCGCGTTCCTCGTCGGGACCGCGCTCCTGTTGTTCACGGCGACGACCTACTCGGAGACGTTCGCGGAGCCGCTGTCGAACGCCGGGACGATCAGCTACGAGACCGCGGACGGCGACCGGCCGGCATCGACCGAGCGACGGGTCGTCCTCCCACTGACGACCGCCTCGATCGACGGCAAGTCGGCTCCCGTCGTCGGGATCCCACCGGACGCGCCGCGGGTGATCCAGAACGGCTCGGCGTCGTGGCAACAGGGCCGCTTGCCAGCGATGCCGTCCGACGCCGACGCACGCGGTCCGGTGTCGAGACAGCGGACCCGAACGCTGTCCGGGCCCGACGGGCAGGTGACACTCTCAGTCGTCCCACGAGAGCGGAGCAACAGCTTCCTCCAGCCGACGTGGTACGTCGCCAACGCCTCGGTCGTCGACGCCATCGGGACGACGGGCTATCTCGTGATCGACCGAGACAGCGAAGCCGACAGTGGGAACGCGATCCCCGAGACCGGCGTGCCCCTCGTGAGCGCGCTCCTGTACGTGCTGGGCGGGATCGAACAGGTGCTCTGGGCGCTGAGCATCGCCGTCGCTGCGGGTGGCCTCCTCGTGCTCGTCGTCGTCTACAGCGTGACGCGCATGAGCGTCCGCGACCGGACCGAGGCGATCAGCGTGATCCGCTCGACCGGGGCACCGGGGTGGCACGTCGGCCTCCTGTTTACTGCGCGGGCGGCGTTGCTGGTCGCGGTCGGCGTGGCCATCGGCTATGCGGGCGGGTTGATCGCGATCAAGGCGATCGTCAACGCCGCGGTCTACCTCGGGCTCCCGATCGCGCTCGACGTGACCGTGACCGGAGGGAGCGTCGGCGTCGTGGGCGGCATCGCCGGACTCCTCGTCGGGATGGGTGTCGTCGCCGGTGCGATCGCGGCGTATCCGGCCGCCTCCCGCCCGCCAGCGACGCTCGGACACAGACGCGCCCGCCTGCAGTCGTCGACCGGAGCGTCCGGAGGGCGGCTGGCCCGACTGCGGTCGATCCTGAAGCCGACGCTGCTCTCGTGGCGCTCGCTCGTTCCGACTGCGGCGACGCTTTCCGTGTTCGCGCTGACGGTCCTGCTGGTCGTCGCGATCGCCGGCCTGGCCTCGCCACTCGGCGGTGACGCCGGGGGAACGGGCACGATCACGGAAGCCGACGCCCCGCATCCGCTGAACAGTCGCCTCGACGCCGACTACGCCCGCGCGCTCACGGCGAGTGGCACGCCGGCCAGCCCGGAGATCATCTACGCGCAAGTGCGGGACGGCCAGCCCTACATGGCCCACGGGGCCGACTACGAGATGTTCGCCAACGTCACGAACGCGACGGTCGTCGAGGGGCGTACACCGGCGACCGCCGACGAGGCCGTCGTCGGGACCGACCTGGCACGGACGCTCGACCTCTCGGTCGGCGACACGGTCACGCTCGGTGGCAGCGTCGCTCCCGGCGTCCGCCAGTTCGAGGTCGTCGGCGCGTACGACGCCCACGGAACGCTCGACGACCTCCTCGTCGTCCCCCTGCGTTCCTCGTGGGGACTGGCCACGGCGCGAGGGCAGGTCCACATGATCCGCGTGGCCGGTGACGTGCCATCGGGTGCGGAGTCGGGAACACCCGTCGGCGGGGAGTCCACCGATCAGACGGGCCTCGCGATAACGGAGTTCACGGGTCCAGAGACGGTCACGCAGGGCGAGAACATCACGCTCTCCGTGACGGTTCGGAACTTCGGCGACACGGCGGGCTCGCGGGCGGTGCCCGTCGAGTACGGGAACCAGCGCGCAAACCGGACGGTATCGGTGCCGGCAGGGGGACAGACGACCGTAGAGGTGACTGTCGTCGCCGAGCAGACCGGCGAGGTGCGGGCCCGGACCGGCGAGTACACGCACACCGTGACCGTCGTTTCACCGAACGCGATCCGGATCCCCGCCGAACTACCCGGGACCGCGCCACCGGGGAGCGGCCTGTACGTACCCGTCGTCGACGGTACCGGTGACCCGGTCACTGACGCCGCAGTCACCGTCGACGGCGTGACGGTACAGACCCGCGATGAAGGGGTGGCGGTGGTACCGCTACCGCGGACGGAGGGCAACTACACGATCACCGCACAGCACGAGAACCGGACCGCGACGCACGCCCTCCGGATCGTCGCCGGGAGCGAACGACGGCTCTCCGGGCGGCTCGACGTGTCGCCCCAGTCGGGCAATGCGCTGACGAGCCCGACGGTGACGGTCGAGCTGGGGAATCCGTGGCAACAACAGCTCACGCGGACGATCACCGTCGTCGGACCGACGGGGACTCGCGAGCGCCAGGTCACCCTGTCTCCCGGGAACGGGACCCGGAGCGAGTTCACCGCCGCTGCGGGGGCTCGCACCCAGCCCGGTGAGTACGCGTTCCGGCTGAGCTCGAACGGGACCCAGCTGGCGACGGCCGACTACACCGTGACCGGAGACGAGCGACTGGCAGCAGCGGTCGCGAGCAGCGGCCAGTACGCCTCCGGAACGACGATCGAGCGATCGGTCGAAGGCGTCTTCGGGAACGTCCAGCTCGTCCTCGTCGCACTCGTCGTCCTGGCCGGCCTGAGCACAGTCGGCAGCACGACGGCGACGTTCGCACAGGCCGTCCACGCGCGGCGACAATCGATCGGGATCCATCGATCGGTGGGCGCGACCCACGGACAGATCCTGCGCATCGTCCTCGGAGATGTCGTGCGAATCGCCGTTCCGGCGGCACTGCTCGCAGTCGCCGTTGGCGTCGCCGCGATGCTGGCACTGAACCGGGCCGGCTGGCTCGTCTTCTTCGGGTTCCGGCTGTCGACGCCGACTCCCCCGCTCGTGCTCGTGGGACTGGCGCTCGCGGGCGTCGGACTCGCGGTGCTTGGCGCGCTCGCCGCGACGGTACCGTACCTGACAGCGTCGCCCGTCTCGCTGCTCCCGGCGGGCGACCGGGTGCAGCTGCCGACCGCCGAACGCGGACGGCAGTCGGACGGTCGCGAACAGCGGCCACCGCCCGACGCGTCAGACGACGACTGACAGTGGCACAGTTCGATCGCCGGACGGAATGTCGACCATCTTTTAACCCAGGTGGATAATACACCAGTATCGATGGCTGACGACGTCCAGTGGCGCGCCCTCCTGCCAGAGCCCGTCCGGACGCTGCCCGCCGACCTCGCGGCGGTCGTCGCGTTCACACTGTTCACAGCGGCCGCCGCGACCGTCCCCGGTGTCAGCGAGACGCCCCTGCGCGTGGTGCTGGGGCTGCCCTTCACGCTGTTCGTTCCCGGCTACGCTTTCATCGCCGCGCTCTTTCCGGAAGCCGGAACGGGACCGGCTGAGCACGACGACGCGGACGCCGACCGAACCGAGGAGGGCGGGATCGACGGCATCGAGCGGGTCGCACTCTCGTTTGGCCTCAGTATCGCGCTCGTCCCGCTGATCGGCCTCGTGCTGAACTTCACGCCGTGGGGGATTCGACTCGTGCCGATCCTCGTCGGCGTCGGCGGCTTCACGCTGGCCGCGACTGCCGTTGCAGCGCGCCGCCGACGAGAACTCCCGGCCGAGGACCGGTTCCGAGTGCCCTACCGAACGTGGCTCGCGAGCGCCCGGACGGAGCTGTTCGAACCGGAGACGCGAACTGACGCCGCGCTGAACGTCCTGCTGGCACTGAGCATGATCCTCGCCGTCGGGACCGTCGGCATCGCCGTCACTGTTCCCGGCCAGGGAGAGTCCTTCTCCGAGTTCTACCTCCTGACCGAGGACGACGACGGCGAACTGATCGCCGACAACTACCCCGAGGAGTTCGTCCGAGGCGAGTCGAAGCCGGTCGTCGTCGGGATCGGGAACCAGGAGCACGAGCCGACCGACTATACCGTCGTGATGGAGATACAGAACGTGACCTTTACCGGCCCGAACGGTACACAAAGCGAAGTGCGTGCCGAGGACGAACTCGCACGGTATCGGACGCGGCTGGCGGACAACGAGACCGACCACCGGACGGTCGACGTCGAACCGACCATGACCGGTCGGAACCTGCGCCTGCTGTTCACGCTGTATCGCGGCGACGCCCCCGACGACGCCTCGATCGAGACGGCCTACCGGGAGACTCACCTGTGGGTGAACGTGAGTGCGACGAACGGGTGAACGAACCGTGGACTGCTCGGCGAGCTGCTTTTGACATCCTCCCCGGCCTAACGGGCGAGGATTCCCCGAAAGGGATATTCAGATTGCGCGTTTCCTCGGGGTTCAAGTACGCTTTCGCGTGACCCGTCGAAGGTTGCCGTCCAGTTGTGACCAAGGACGTGCTTTCCAGCGCGTGTAGCCCTGTCAATGAGGCCTTCCTCTCCGCATACAGCGGGCGTCAACGACGGCTGGCTGTTCAACCAGCGAGGTAGCACGGTTCGACTCGCCCGAAGCGTTAGCCCGTGCATGGTTCACCCTCCCGTTGTGCGATGTTCTCCGAAGCGTTCAGGTCGGAATGGCGTCCCCGACCACACTTTGAACACGAAAAGTAGTCGCCATCACGATTGCCCATCGAACCACACGCCGAACACTGCTGACTGGTATGGGACGCATCGACCTTCTCGACCGAATACCAGCTCGTTCGGCTTTGTACGTGATGAACTGTTGGAGTTGGTGGAAGTGCCACGAGTGGACGCCAGACCTCGAACTGTTCTCGCGGATTTCTTCGAGGTCTTCCATCCGAATGACTGTATTCTCGAACTGTTCCGCGAACGTGATGAGACGACGGGAGAGGTTGTGATTCAAGTCTTTGATTCGACGCTGTTCTTTGTCACCCACACGGTTGCGTGCGCGAAGCGCACCCGCTTCAGAGAGCGAAGCGCGTAGGGAACGATATTTGCGCCGAACGAACTTGGCCTCACCACCAGACACCAGCATCGACTCGTCTTCACCGGAGGCTGTCGCCACGAGGATGTGGCGTTCACCAATATCGGCACCGATGGGTGTCCCACCCGACATGTCGGTTTCATATTCGATGTTGAAGGCTCTGTTGAATCACTAGATGGCGTCGGGATGGGTCGCTAAATCAAAGGAGTTGAAGCGAGAGGATGGGGTTGTCTCATCCGCCTTTAGCTAAGAGAAGAACCGCGTGATAGCGACAGCTTATCGAGGCTACTTTTCGAGAGGAACGAGGAGGCGGCAAGTGTGTACCAAGACGCCTCCTCATCGAGAATCATGCGTCGGCTCACTACACTGTTTCCCTCTGAGTTCCTCGAAGAGCACGCCGAGGAACTCGGCGTGGTCGAGCGAGAGGGCAAGCTCCAGATTCCCGTCCTCGTGTGGGCGCTCGTGTTCGGCTTCGCCGCAGGCGAGAGCCGAACACTCGCCGGGTTCCGACGCAGCTACAATTCGACGGCTGATGAGACACTCTCTCCCAGCGGTTTCTATCACCGGTTGACGCCGTCACTCGCAGAGTATCTCCGCGACCTCGTCGAGCACGGCCTCGACGAGGTCGCTGTTCCTAACGCCGTTGATGCTGATATCGACCGATTCAGGGATATGATCGCTGATGGAACGGTGTTTCGGTTGCACGAGTTCCTCTCTGAGGAGTTCCAAGCCCGCCATGAGGAGCAGGCTGGAGCACGGCTCCACCTGCTCCACAACGCCACCGACCAGACGATTGAACGGATCGACGTGACTGACGAGAAAACGCACGACAGCACGCTGTTCAAGACAGGATCTTGGCTGCACGGACGGCTAGTTCTATTCGATCGCACGTACTTCAAGTACCGCCGATTTGCATTGATCGACGAGAACGACGGCTTCTTCGTGAGCCGGCTGAAGAAGAACGCAAATCCGGTGATAACGGCAGAATTACGGGAATAGCGCGGCCGCGCCATTCCTCTGGAAGGTAAGCAGATCCACGATGTTGTTGATGATCTCTCGCGGCAGTACATCGACGTAGAAGTCGAAGCGGAGTTCAAGCGGGGACAGTACGAAGGAACTCGTTCGCTGGACACGAAGCGGTTCCGCGTCGTCGGCGTCCGCAACGAGGACGCCGACGACTACCATCTGTACATAACGAATCTGCCGAGAGAGGAGTTCCTCCCGTCAGATCTAGCGACGCTGTATCGATGTCGATGGGAAGTAGAAACGCTGTTCCGTGAGTTGAAAACGCAGTACGAACTAGATGAATTCGACACGAGCAACCCTGCTGTCGTGGAAATTCTGCTGTATGCGGCGTTGCTGTCGCTGCTAGTGAGCCGTGATCTGTTAGATCTAGTCACCGAGCAGGCCGACGATGAGATCGTGTTTCCGCCGGAACGCTGGGAGGCGACCTTTCGGTTGCACGCCCAACTCATCCTCCACAAACTTGGCGAGTATCTCGGTTACTCACCACCGCCACTACTGGACCGGCTGATCGAAGACGCTCAGAAAATCCACCAACAGCGACCGATCTTACAAGAGACGCTCGCTACCGCTACGCAACCAAGGTGTGAGGCCTAACTAAAGACCAATGAGAATTACTGTTTATATGGTTCCCCGTTCAATAGTCAAGCCGACCGCTCAATTCGTGACGGGCAAAGGCAGTCAGATAGCCGCCAGCATCGACGAGAAAATCTGTCTCGGCGAGAACGTATCTCTCGGAGAGTTGATCAGGAATACCGTCCCGGAATCTGCCCACGGTAGCTGAATACCACGACTTCGATCAATAACTTTGAGTCAGTGTTGATGGCGGTGTAAAGCCATTTTTTCTCACCACCAACCTATATCTGTTCTCGTCGACCGCGACCCGTGACGGTGCTACCGTCGGCGGGTCGCTCTGTGCTTCAGACAGGTATGTAGAGCGTGTCATACAATAGTTCTCAGCTAGATCATTTCCCGAGAAATCATGCGAATATAATATAAAATACAGCGTTCCTCTGTATCAAGCGTGAGGCGAAGTGCTCAAAGTCACTGTGTAGAGGGTGTGAGACGCATTCTATGACACGCTGATGTACCCAATTTCAGACTGCTCCGTGGGATAGATCGACATCCAACGTTCTAAAATCGCCACCATCTCCTGATCGACAGCCACGCCGTGTGTAGATGCACCCAAAACGCCGGACGGGTGTCGGCGTGCGCTCATGGTCGTGTTTAGTTAAGCGTGAAAAGTGAGGCGGGAGAATTTCTTGCTGGTCTATGGCAGAAATCGCCCGCCTCAGTGGGAATAGAGAGTGGATTGATTTGGATTTTGTGGAGCGCGAGCGGACACCCGAGTGGATAATGGCCCGCGGTATTCAATCGCACATTGCGGGCCTCTCGCTGTCGAATACCGTCGAATTACTCGAAGATCTGGGTGTCCAACGTAGTCGGAAAGCGATTCACGATTGGGTACAAAAAGCCGATCTACAGCCGAAATCGGGTCGATCGCCGAATCAGATCGCGCTTGACGAAACGGTGATTCGGATCAACGATCAGCAGTTCTGGCTGTATGCTGCTGCAGATCCCGATACAAACGACCTGCTGCACGTCCGCCTCTTTTCGACAACCACGACCGCTCTCACCGAAATCTTCTTGCGCGAACTTCGGCAGAAACACGATATCGAAACTGCCGAATTTCTCGTCGATGGCGCCCAACACCTCCAAACTGCGCTTCAACGAGCTGGGCTCCGATTTCAGATGTGTCGCGCTGGAAATCGGAATGCCGTCGAACGGATCTTCCGAGAGCTGAAACGTCGAACCTCGTCGTTTTCGAACTGCTTCAGCCACGTCGAACCCGAAACAGCCGAATCATGGCTTCAAGCCTTCGCCTGCTGGCACAATGCTCCAAACTAAACACGATCGCGCTCATTCTCCCAAACGTCTTGGCTGTCCGTTTCCAATGTTCCTCTGAGCAGGTCGGCGGGTGACATAAACACCTCTCGCTACGGCCAGCTCGTTCCTTAACGGATCAACTAGACAGTGTCACTTGACAGATTCCACTTTATTCTTAATATCTATAAGGGTGCCTATCAAAGGCGAACATATAGTTGATTTGAGTTGGCCGCTTCCGGCACACTTAACTTTTACTGACACCCTCTATCCATCAATGAAGGTTGTTCATATCCACGATTACGTGATGCCAAATATGGGCTACCAAGAAAATCTGCTCCCTCCAAAGATATTGGAAGAGGGAATCGATATAGAAGTTATAACAAGTACAGCAGTACCCGAAAAGTTTAAAGAAGAGAGGAATGATTTTAACTCGGGAATATACAACTATAAAGGCGTCAAATACCACAGGCTTAACTATTTATTTAAAATTAATTCTGCAGGGAATATTATAATGAGGGGGCTCCTAAAGAAGTTAAATGAAATTGGTCCAGATATTATACAGTGCAGATCATTAATAAACACACAAGCCATCAAGGCAGCAAGGTATTGTAAGCAGACAGACTGTCAACTATATATTGATGAACATGTTGACAACGGGAATTTTAATCTGGATAGTTTATTTAAATCCTCTTCATTTCACATATTTAAAATTTTATTATTTAAATATATAGATGAAGAAGTTGAGTTATATTTGCCAGTACAACAATATTCCAAGGAATTTTTAGTTGATAGGTTTGGGATAGATGAAGACAGAACCGAATTGTTACCGTTAGGTGTTGACATCCAACTGTTCTGTCCTAATGAAGCAGATCGAGATAAGATTCGGTCTAAATACAGATTCCCTAATGACCATAAGGTTATAATTACTGCTGGGAACATTGATCCACGTAAGGATATTGAGGTACTGCTTGACGCACTGAACGAAATAGAGTCAGAATATAATTGGACGCTATTAATCGTGGGCCGTCCATCGGGCCCGCGTGGTAAAGCATATATGGAGAGAATAAAAGATTTAGTATCGGAATATGGTTTATCCTCCAATGTTATATTTAAGGATTTTGTACCACACGACGAGCTTTCGATGTATTATAATGCTGCAGATATAGGCGTTTGGCCGGGGAAGCTGGGCATAACTACCGTTGAGGCCATAGGAACAGGTCTTCCTGTAATCATTCCCAAAAGTAAAGCAACAAACTACATAGTAAGTAATGATAATGGAAGTCAATTTGTGAGAGGCGATTCTGAATCTCTCAAATTAGAAATGGAAAAATATATAAATAGCCCCAAAAAAATCAAATCACATAGTGAGAAGTCGGTTGAGCACGCGAGGAATGTTCTAAGTTGGGAGGCAATAGCAAATAAAAACATTTCAATATATAATTCAGAGTGATTGGATAAAATGACATGGACATCCTTCGAGAACATATTTATTTTAATGTTTATGGTAGACTGATCTAATAATATCGCGTACAACTACAGCATTAGATTGGGAATACTTTCTATACATGTCCTCATTATAGTTTTTGTAGACCAAATACATACGGTCTTTTATGTGCTCTGAACCATCGAATATCTTAGCTTGTCTTTCACGGAAGCTTTTCACACTATGAACACTACTTAAAGCCTTTTTTCGGGATATGTTTAATCGATCCTCCTCAACTGATTCGATCAATGTAGTAATAGTCTTCATCATATTGGCTTGTCTTCTGTAATCCTCAGGTTCTCCCCGAAGACTATCAAAAAAAGACATGATGGGGATTATACATCGACTCTCTGCGCTAGGCGCCCCTATTTTTTGATTTTCATGCTGTCTGTATATTAATAGCTCTTCATCTATATCGCATATATTTGTGACGAGTGAAGCATATAACGCAATGAAATGGTCGTAGTTCCACTCCTCTGGAATCAATGGTAGATCTTCTATTAGAGTAGAATCGATTAACATCGTGGAACCCTGAACTACATTTTCAATTAATAAGCGCTGGAAAGTAGATCTTGAATCCTTTAACTCGCCATGAGAATATCCAACTGCCTCCCAAAGATTACCCATCGGCTCAAGATTCTCATCAGCTATAGTTGAATTATGAAAAACAACCTGAGTAGAAGAATCTTTTTGCATCATATTTACCTCTCTCTCTATCTTATTTTCATCCCAAATATCGTCTTGGTCACAAATTGCTATGGCATCACCCATACACAAATTCACACATTTAATAAAGTTTTTATTGACTCCAAGCCGATTACTGTTTGATACTAATCTAACATCCAGTTCACATTCAGATTTGAACTCTTTTAGGATTTGGAGCGTTGAGTCAGAAGAACAATCGTCGCAAATCACTATCTCATTTGGAGGTCGACTTTGAGAAACTAAGCTATCTAAAAGTTCAGACAGGTATTTTTCGCCGTTGTACGTACACAGTGCAACAGAGACCTCCATAACTTACGATATTGCTCAGCACTTATTAAATAGGGCGTTGCTCGATCTACTCAGTAGTGTTTAGTTAGCAGCATTTAGCTAGAGAGCGAAGGCTTGAGGCCATGATTCGGCTGTTTCTGGTTCGACGTGGCTGAAGCAGTTCGAAAACGACGAGGTTCGTCGTTTAAGTTCTCGGAAAATCCGTTCGACAGCATTCCAATTTCCGTGGCGACATATCTGAAATCGTAGCCCAGCTCGTTGGAGTGCAGTTTGGAGGTATTGAGCGCCATCAACAAGAGACTCAGCTGTTTCGATATCGTGTTTTTGTCGAAGTTCGCGAAGGAAAATCTCGGTCAGAGCGGTCGTGGTCGTTGCAAAGAGGGGGACGTGAAGCAGATCGTTTGTGGCGGGATCTACGGCGGCGTACAGCCAGAACTGCTGGTCGTTGATTCGAATCACTGTCTCGTCCAGCGCAATCTGATTCGGCGATCGTCCAGACTCTGGCTGTAGATCGGCTTTTTGCACCCAGTCGTGGATTGATTTCCGGCTGCGTTGGACACCCAGATCTTCGAGTAAATTGACGGTATTCGACAGCGAGAGTCCTGCAAGGTGCGATTGAATACCTAGCGCCATCGCTTGCCCGGGTGTCCGCTCGCGCTCCACAAAATCCAAATCAATCCACTCTCAATTCCCACTGAGGCGGCTGATTTCTGGCATGGACACCAAGAAATCTGTCCGCCTCGCTTTTCACGCTTAACTCTTGACTTCGCACGTTAGACGAAGATTCCCTCGATCTCTTGCATTAGCTCGTCGGTGCTTCGGTTCGGACTGTTGAGTGCCCAGGAAAGGAGGTTTTCGACACCTTCGCGGAAGGATCGTTTGATATCGGCACGAAGTGACGCTGCGTGACCGAGAATCGTTCCAAGAGCGCTGTGTGCAGCACCCAGCTTGAGGAGGCTAGGCCAGCATCAGCAGGTGCCAGTGGCGACTGGCACCTGCGGCCTGCCGGAGCCGCAGTCTCCAAGACCGAGGTCCTGCTTGGTGTCTCTGAAGAACGTCTCGATGCGCCATCTCATCGCGTACAGCTCGATGAGATGGCTCGCTGGTGCGTCGATTTTGTTCGACACGATGTACTTCACGCTCGGTTCGTCGTCCTCGTCGTCTTGCTCGGTGGGTTCTTTCTTTGTGATCAGCAGCTTCACTGCACCGAGGCGCCCAACTTCACGCTTCTGCGTCCAGATATGGTAGGTGTCGCCGTCAATCGTCCGGGGAACCGTGTCGACGCGCTGGCCAAGCGCGTCGACACGGATGCGTTCTCCACTGTACGTGACGCGCGCGTCACTCTTGACCGCGGAAACCACTCTTTGCCGTAGCCTTCGAGGTGAGTCACGCACTCCTCGGAACAATAGCTTATGTCGAAGAGATAGGTGTCCGCCGGGACACCTATCTCGATGAGGTCGTTGACAAGCTCGATAGTGAGTTCGACGCGACGTTTCGCGTCCTTCTCGTAGAGGCGGAAGCCTAGTGGATATGTGGTTTTCTCGTCGGCGTAGAGCGCGTAGATGAGGTTCTGTCCCCAGATGTAGCCGGGGACGGTGTGGTCGTAGAATTTCCCCACGTTGGGAATTTTCGTGCCTGTTTTGTGCGTGAAGGTGTCGTCGATATAGTAATTAGGAGAAGAACTGCAAGCGATTACCGAGGAATTCGTCGATCCAAGACCGGGCGAAGCTCAGTCGTGAGGTGAGTTCTTCGAAGAGGTCTTCGACGAGAGCGCGGAATTCGTCCGCGCTCTCGACGATAAGCGGTGAGGCCACCCATTCCAGCTGTTTCCAGACCTGTTCGATTGGGTTGAGGTCGGGCGAGCCAACGGGGAGGAAGATGAGATCGATACCGAGTTGATGGGCGCGTTTGCGCGTGTGTACTCACACGTGTGTGCGAAGTGGTTGTCCAAGACGAGCAGAATCCGCGCAGCGGGATTCTGCTCGCGGATCCTTTCGAGACACTCGCAAATCCGTTCTTTCGTCTGGTCTTCAGGGAAGCTGACCACACTGTTCCCGTCGAGTGCATAGAACCCGACCGCTGGTTCGTGGAGATTCACCAGCGGTCGTTCGATATGCGGGTCATCGACGTACCACAGCCGGTGAGAATTGTCCCACGGCTGCGGGTGTGACGCATCGAAAAACCCCATGACAGTGCCGCCATCTGTACAAATATCGTCGTCAATGACCCAACCTTCCTCCTCGTCACCCTCGCGTTTGTTATGGGGCTCATCGGTGTCATCTTCGTCGAGCGCGTCGGCGACGCGCTCGTCGAGAATCTCTTCGGCATCATCCGGCCGTGATGGCCGTTTAGTCCGGGGAATTGAGAGGACAGTCCGAGGTTGTCGAGAAACTGGCTGAGATAGACTGGATGGTACTCAGCGTCGAACTCTTCGTTGAGAAGGTGCTGGATTTCCTGTGATTTCCAAGGCTGGCCGTCACGAAGCATCTCCAAGAGTTGTTCCTGGTCGTCTTCGCCGAGCTTCGGGGGACGTCCGTCCCCGAAGTTCGGCGTAAGTAGTCCGAGACCGCCTTCGTTCCAGCGCCGGGCCCAGCGACTGCCGGTCGATTCAGACTTGCCGACACGATTAGCCGCTTCTTCGAGGCTGTCTCCTTGGTAGAGATTTTTGACGAAGATGAGTCGCTTACTGATTTTCTCGTCGTCTGTTTCGGCTAACAGCCGGTCGAGATCGTCCTCACTGTGGTGACGGACGATCTCTTTGCGACGCTCTCCACTCATTGGATAGACTTCGCACGCCATCCCCAAAACTTCCCTTACGTACTAAATGACGACACCTTCACTGGACCAGCGGGTGTCGTCGGCTTGCTGGAGTAGCTCCAGCCGTTCTTTGTTCAGTTAATCTTCGTCCCAATCGTACTCGGTGAGGAACTTGTTGAGAGCGCGTTCGCTCTTGGCTGGAAGCATGTGCGTGGAAATACCGTCCACGGTCTTGTTGCTGGCCGCAACAAGACCGGTAACGTAAGTCTTGGCATGGTACTTCTGCCGGGTCGAAAAGCACTCTAACTCGTCAATTGGTGCGGTACAAGACAGAAACGACGTGAGTGGGAGCATCCGATCTTCACGTCTCTCTACGCGCTACACCAGCATAAGGTGCGAAGTCAAGTAACTAAACACGGCCATCTACTCTACCGCTAGTCTAAAGAACCTGAGGATCAACTTGTTGTTATGAAAGTTAGCGTCTTGTGTAGCGACTTGTCAAATAATCAATTAGGTCGGGCATATGTCATCGCAAAAGGACTAGAACGAGGACCGTTTGATGTGGAAGTCATTGGAGGGCTCGCACAAGGAACCGATGTCTACGAGCCCTTTTCTGACGAGTTTGATTATAAGAAGGTTAAAATACCGGCTAACCCGATCTCTATCACATCCATCCCTAAAATATTGGATAAGACGACTGGTGACGTCGTGTATGCTATAAAACCAAGAACATTTAGCTTCGGTGTAGGAATTCTGAACAAGGCAATAAATAATGTACCAATCATACTCGATATCGACGATTGGGAAAGGGGCCTTCATATTGAATCGAAACATAATACCGATCATTATTTAATTAAGTCGATTTTAGATCCTAATGGATACTACTCCACGAAACTTTTGTCGCCATTCATCACAAGAGCTGATAAAATAACCACCGTCTCTCAGTTTCTGCAGCAAAAATATCAAGCAGACTATATTATTCCGCATGCTAGGGATACCTCTTGGCTAAACCCCAAGAATACAGATCAGAAGAAAATGAAAAAGAAATATGGGGTCATAAACCAAAGAGTAGCAATGTTCCTTGGTCAACCGCGTACTCACAAGGGGGTCGAAATCATTTTGCAGTCCGTCCAAAGATCGAAAATACCAAATATCGAAGTCATGATGGTCAATGCAGAAAATAATAAAATAAAAAAACTCAATAGAGAATATGAAAATCTGACTCTTATAGATCCATTTTCGTTTTCTAACCTTCCCCAATTTTTGTCGATGGCTGATGTTGTGATTATACCTCAGGAAGAATCTCCAGCATCTGTAGGACAAGTTCCAGCCAAGTTAATTGACGCTATGGCAATGAAGAAGCCCATTATTTCCACAAATATAGGAGATATTCCAGAGATACTAAATGAGTGTGGAATCGTTGTCGAGCCTGAAAACGTTTCACAGGTGGTTGGCGCTATTGAGACGATACTCGAGGACGATGAATTGCGAAACTCGATGAGGGAGGCAGCGAGAAAGAAATGTGTGAATGAATATTCGATGAAAAATGCCAGTGACAAGCTAACAGAAGTTATTTCAGAAGTAATATGATCCCACGTTCTAAGACCCAGGCTCTACTACTACTATCTTGGGCGCCACTATGGATATACACATTATTTTTCAGGGACAGTTGGCCAATATTCTTAATATCTGTTGCCATTGCCATAATTCCACCACTGTTATACCATATTACAGAAGATACTGTGGCCAAAAAGGTTGCAGTCGCACAAATAGTTTTTATTTCAGTAATCCTTCAGTTTTTGCTCCCGTTAGAATCTGGTCTACGAAGCCTACCAGGACTTGATGCTTATTGGGAATTGTCCGCTTTTATATCAATTTTGGATTCGGGTGTTTGGAACCCGAACCAATTGAATCATTCTACAGTCGGCCCCTATCCTATGATCCATATATTGTCCAGTCAGATACATTATATAACGGATATACCACCAAAGACGATCATTAAGTCCGCTAGCGTCATTATGAGTTTGTTGATATTATTATTCATCTATTTAGTCGCTAGAACTCTAATAAATGGTGATAATCTTATCGTGGTAGTAATGATTCCAATGCCATTTTTATACCAAATAATTGTCCCATCAGGATATGGTAGATTTCCCCTCTCAGTGGCCTACTTCTTCATGTTTATCCTCTTTCTTATTAATATTCACAGGAATTGGGAAAGGAGATATATGTATTTGTCTATGATATTAATATTCCCACTAGTTTTATCACATCCGTTCACAAGAGTTTATAGTGCAATAGCAGCGCTTTCGTTCTCAGCAGGAGTAGTGTTGAGTCTTAAGAGAACAAAAATTGAGACCCGCTCAAAAGCTATTGTTGGTATTATCGACCCATACAGATTGGTATTCCTTACTTTACTTATACTATCTCTTTCCCACATCATATTAGTCTCCTTTAGATCATCAAATGCATTATTTGTTGTTCTACAGTCCTTAACCCAGTTTGGAGAACCTGTCGTAAACGCCCAGGCGAATGCACAAGAATTTCAACACTCAATATTATCGTGGCCATCGGTAAGAGATTACCTGTTTGTATATTTTCAGCTTCTCCTTATCGGGATGGTTTACATTATATGTGTGCTGGGTACTAGAGTATACAATAACACAATGAAAAATTCAGTTGTTATCTTGATAACCTCGATGCTATTATTAAATATACCAATATATATATTTGATGTAGTTAATATATTCAGATTCACTGTGTTCTTTTGGCCAATTGCAATTATAGTGTCGGCACCGATTGTCTCAAAAAATCTTGGAAGAAAGCTATTAGCACTACTCATTGTGGTATTAGTTGTATCAAATATTGCAGGCATCTACCCACATATGTATGATAATAGTCTTCCTTCCCCATCATCAAATGTAGAATCGCCCCCTAATTATGATCGGTTCACTAAAGATCATGAGCGGGCCGTTACTAAGTTCACAGTATTCAAAGGAAAGATATTAGCTAATGACTACTATAAAATGTTACTTCTAACAGGTCCGGGTGAAGTATACTCGCATCCAAAGTCGTATTCAAACCTGAGTTCATTAGATAATTATGACTGGTTTTTAGTTGGTTCAAAAGATTCTGAATACATATATATGAGGTCAGTAGATCAACAGTACAATGTTACTAATCATGATCGCTCAAATTATCAGAGTGCCACACACATGCTTAAGGTGTACGAGAATGGTAATTCCACTGCTTTCAAAATACCATCCTAATGCTATTTCGTATTATTGACCCCACAACGACACATGAATATTAATTTGAGAGTATCTCGGTCAGGTTTTCGAGTTAGCTCCAACGTAATTAAACGCTCTGAGATACTGTGCCAATTTACCTTTAGGGATACCTCGGTGAGGCGGGCGGTTACTGGAGTAGTCGAGGGTGACTCCATGAGAAGCCCGCTGAAAAGCCGAGAGCGTGAAGTTTATCATGGAGTCCCAAAGGTCGATCTATTACATACATCTCCGAGTACAGGAGGGTGACGGACTCCGGATGCGAAGGAACAGAGATCTGGGAGCGCGATCCGACCGACCGAGGTCAGTCGAAGCCGAAAGCCCACAGCGATGTCGTTCCGCTTTACGCATTCAGGACTCCAGAAGATACCATGACCACAACCACGGATCACTACCTTGGTATTGACCTCCATAAAAGGGAAGCTCAGGTCGCTGTACTTGACGATGAAGGCGAAGAGGTCCACGTCGCCAACGTGGACCTCTTTGAGATCTCACAGAAGCATTCGTCTTTAGCTAAGACTCACACCTCAGTTGAGTAACGGTAGAGAGCGTCTCTTGTAAGATCGGTCGTTGCTGGTGGATCTTTTGTGCGTCATCAATCAGCCGTTCCAGCAACGGCGGTGGCGAGTAGCCGAGGTACTCGCCGAATTCGTGGAGGATGAGCTGGGCGTGCAACCGAAAGGTCGCCTCCCAGCGTTCCGGCGAAAATACGATCTCATCGTCGGCCTGCTCGGTGACTAGATCTAACAGATCACGGCTCACTAGCAGCGACAGCAACGCCGCATACAGCAGAATTTCCACGACAGCAGGGTTGCTCGTGTCGAATTCGTCCAGCTCGTACTGTGTCTTCAGCTCACGAAACAACGTTTCTACCTCCCAGCGGCACCGATACAGCGTTGCTAAATCTGCCGGAAGGAACTCCTCTCTCGACAGGTTTGTAATGTATAGATGGTAGTCGTCAGCGTCCTCATCGCGGACGACAACGACGTGGAATCGTTTCGTGTCTAGCGAGCGTGTTCCCTCGTACTGTCCTCGCTTGAACTCCGCCTCCACCTCAACGTCAATGTACTGCCGCGAGAGATCAGTGACCACATCGTGGATCTGCTTGCCCTCTAAGGGAATGGCGCGCCCGCGCCATTCCCGTAATTCCGCCGTTATCACCGGATTTGCGTTCTGCTTCAGCCGACTCACGAAGTAGCCGTCGTTCTCGTCGATCAGCGCAAAACGGCGGTACTTGAAGTACGCGCGATCGAACAGAACCAGCCGTCCTTGCAGCCATGACCCCGTCTTGAACAGCGTACTGTCGTGCGTTTTCTCGTCAGTCACGTCGCTCCGTTCAATTGTCTGGTCGGTGGCGTTGTGGAGCAGGTGGAGCCGTGCTCCAGCCTGCTCCTCGTGGCGGCCTTCGTACGCCTCAGAGAGGAACTCGTGCAACCGCAACACGGTTCCATCAGCAATCATCACATCCCTAAATCGGTCGATATCAGCGTCAACAGCGTTGGGTACAGCGACCTCGTCGAGACCACGCTCGACGAGGTCGCGCAAATATGCTGCGAGTGTCGGCGTTAACCGCTGATAGAAGCCACCAGGGGAGAGTGTCTCGTCACCCGTCGAGTTGTAGCTCCGTCTGAATCCAGCGAGTGTTCGGTTCTCACCTGTGGCGAAGTCGAACACGAGCGCCCAGACGAGGATAAGAATCTGAAGATCACGATCACGTTCGACCACGCCGAGTTCCTCGGCGTGCTCTTCGAGGAACTCGGAGGGAAACAGTGTAGTAAGCCGACGCATGATTCTCGATGAGGAGGCGTCTTGGTACACACTTGCCGCCTCCTCATTCCTTCCAAAAACAATCCTCGATAAGCCGCTGCTGTCACGCGATTCCTCGACTAACTAAAGACGGATAACAGTAATTCTAGACTATCATCATGCGGCTCGGCCGCTTTCACACGTACTGGTGGGCAGTCCATCTATGCGAGACAGTGGTTATGATGATTCAGACACCATTATAACCATCAACGGGGCAATCAAGCATTTGACGGACGAACGCCGCCAAGGTGATTCAAAGTTGGATACCGCCTCACAGATTGGTTGATTAAATCATCATCAAATCCGAGATTCTGAGATTCACTTCACTTCAGAACCTTCATTTTTTGAAATAACATATCCTGCGGGAGTCGATTCGTATCTCAGTTCAAGCACCTTTCTGCTAATCTTGGTCCCAAATTCGGGAAAGTAGGGGCTTGTGTCAAGTACGATACTCTCACAGTGCAATGCTTGGAGATACCCGAGCAGATATTCAGAATCATAAATTATATTGAATTTTGCATCATCTACTTTTTTCAAATCTATTGAGGGATGAAAATGAAGTCGTGAGATAATGGGGCGATCCCCGTGACTGGAGACCTCATCAGTGACCAGCCACCACTTCCCATTTGTCTGAATTCGTCTTTTATGTGTGTATAACGGTTTGAGAAATCCTTCTACCTCATACTTCCCCTCAAATTGCTTAAATGATTCGTTGCGAGACATGGTAGTTTCAGGTGCCGTCCGGCGACCCATAAGATATTGTCCACCGATTTTGATCGGATTGCAATCACCGACTTGAACTGAATTATGTGCTTTAATACTCCTCGCATACTGACGGTGAACATCATCTGCATACTGGTAGACCCCCGTATCGGTGAGTACACGGTTACCATCAAGCCACAGCAGAATGCTGAGGAGATCAATGTGAGAATGGCCAGGCAAATGGGGAGGGCCAACACATCCACCATCAACAAGCATACGATCAGCACCGCTTCCTAGCCAATAGTACCCTGAAGCTCCAAACTGGTCTGGATTGTTGTCCGCCGTAATGTCTATTTTGTCAGCATACAGTAAAATCTCTGAAATCGAAAGTACTTGATAAAACTGAGAATCATTTAATAGGGGAATCTGTCCATCTGGTGGAGTTAGGTATGTTAAAAACTCTGTCGCCTTCTCAGCACTATGTTGAATGGTCTGTGGGATGGAGTAACCATACTTGGATAAAAGTCCAATGGAAGTTAACATCCTCCTAAGAGACATAATATGATACATCGGGCTCTTTTCAAAATGACTGCCATCCCCGAGAAACTGGTTTATAGCCGTTCGCTCAAATAATTCCGTTCCGCTTCGGATCCATTCATCGGCCTGCTGAAAGATCAATCCAGCCATAAGCAAGGCCAGAGCGTTCTCAATTAGATGGTTCCCACCGACATCGGTTTCTATATGATTCTGCAGAAATAGTGCATTCTTGTACAAGTATTCTAATACTAATTGCCTAGAAGCAATCATTCCTTCACTTTCGAGCCAGGCAGAGTACCGAGAAAGAGTCATGACTCGAAGCGAGACTGCATGTGGAATCCAGTCGCGCCGAAGATATTCAGGGGTGCCAATCTGTGCCGTTGACGCCATCGTTCGGACCCATGGGTCAAGAACCTCCCGGACAACTCGTTCCCGGTCTATAGACTCCTCGGGGCTGAAGAGAAACCATTTGAGCGGTTCGAGCGATTGGTATTTGAGCCACCAGAGCAAGGGTATTCCCTCCAGTTGATCATCGTCCCAATCGATCGTCCGGTCAGCGTCAAGGGAAACTTCATGACCAATAAACGAGAGTTGTCCATTTTCAAAATGGTTTAACCGCTCTTGATAACGTTGTTTGGTCTCCGGTTCTAGACTGTCTCTGAGACGTCTTGTGTTCTCATTAATGGGACCAGCCGTCAGTTTGAGTTTATTGGGTACCTGTGCGTCATAGCGTGCGTCAAAGTCAATAGGGAGCCTTGGAAGGAGCGCGTGACGGACTTTTCGCTCAAGAATGCCCAGAACCTGCTCCCGCTGCAGTCGTCCAGCTGTGAATACTCCAAGGGCAAGTCGCTCACCCACGCTTTGAGAACGCTCGGAATAGAAATCGTTCACGGTGCTTCCTCTGTACGTGCTTGCGCCGTGGATATTTCGCCTGAGGGGGAATTTACTCTGTGCGCAAGTTGCACAAATTCATGTGCGAGGGCTTGCCGTTCATAGTTTGCCACAACAAATGTTCGTCCCCGTTCTGCAAGTTGCTTCCGGTGTTCTTTGTTACTGAGAAGTGCGTCAATTTCTCTGGCGACCGTCCGTGGCGATCCGGAGGGAACAACGCCAGCCCCAGATTCTGAAACGATCTCCTCTATTGTCCCCTGTCCGAGAGCCAGCACAGGAAGTTCACAGGCCCAATACTCGTACAGTTTTGTCGGGACTGCATACTCCAGTGAATCTTGTTCTTTGAGGGGAGCAACGCCGATGGCTGCTGTACCGAGTAACTGGGGAATTTGCTCACGCGGGACCAAGCCCATGAAATCAACTTGATCAGAGACACCGATTTTCTCCGCGAGTTCAACTAGTTCTGGTCGAAGATCGCCATCACCGACGATCCGAAACCTTACATCTGATTCCGTGTAATGAAGCGCTCGAATACAAGTTTCGAGATCCTGCCCATAGCCGAGATTCCCAGTGTATATTAGCTCCACCTCATTTGAGGACGGTTCTGGTGTGAAAACAGAGGTGTCAACACCGTTTGGAATAACGCTAATTTCCGTTTCAAAATCATAGCGCTCACGGAGCTGTGTGGTGGTCCCATGGGTTGTCACAGTGATCAAATCCGCCTGGCGAAGTGTTGCTGCTTGGTACCGCCGACTACTCTTCGTAATAATTCCGTCTTCAGAGATGAAGCCCAGATCGGACGAGACATCAATCCAGAGATCGCGGATGTCGAGAATCCAGTTAAGAGATCCCAGCATGCTGAACGGGAGAGCTACCATTCCCGTGAAAATTGGTGGCGACGTTGTAATGATGACATCATATTTTTGTCGGCGTTGAAACAGCCAGAACAGCGCGTGGGCGACGAAGGTAAAATAGTAGAGTAAGCGATCGACAAACGACGGGTCGACAGTACGAAGCTGCCACGCCCACAGACGAACGATCTCACAGCCGTTTCGAACCTCCGTTGTCTCCCAATCCCAGGACCAGTCGAAGTCACTGGCGGGATAACATGAAGGGGGTGCGATCACCGTTACCTCACACTCCTCAGCCATGTGGCTAGTCAGGTCTCCCATTCGAGATGCGTTGCCTCCCTTCTCAGGTGGGAACTTTTGGCTCACAACAAGTACATTTAATGAAGAACTACTCATTGAATTCTAAATACGAATAACGGTGAATCCCGCATCTTCCCATGTCGATTGTTCTAAAATCGCCTTCGTGTCAACGACTAACTTGGAGCCCATTCGAGATTTGAGTTTCGGTGGATCAATCTCTGTATATTCCTCGTGGTCGGTAGCAATGATGACCGCATCTGCATCGTCTGTGGCATCTGCTAGTGAGTCCAGATCCAATGTCTGATCCTGCACATGCGGATCATGAAGTTTGATCTGAATACCCGCTTCCTGCCCGCCGTCCGCGGAGATCGGAGTAGCCGTATCGCTAGGGAGCGACTGAAGTTGTCGCGCGATTTCGAGGCCAGGGCTATTCCGGATATCATCGACATTACCCTTGTATGCGACCCCGAGAATAGCAATCTGTTTGCCGGCCAACGTCCCAAGTGTCGATCCAACAAGGTCAACGATGTAGTCCACCATCCCGTCGTTAATCTCGCGGGCCGTCGAGATCAGATCCAGATTGTCTGAATTTTGTCCAAGGAACCAGGGATCAATCGGCAAACAGTGCCCACCAACTCCCGGGCCAGGCTGGTGAATCTCAACTCTGGGATGTTGGTTCGCCAGATGGATCGCCTCTCGAGAATCAATATCGTAGTCCCGCGCCAACTGGGCCAGTTCATTGGCTAGGGCAATATTGGTATCGCGGTAGGTGTTCTGGATGAGCTTGACAAACTCAGCGGTCGTTGCATTTGCCGTCGTGTGGATGTCCCCCTCGACAAACGACTCATATAGGCGGACTGCAGCCTCAGTCGAGACGCCGTTGACACCACCGATTATGCGATCATTCTCTCGTAATTCCGTGATGATATTACCCGGCAGCACGGTTTCTGGGCAGTGAATTAATGCAAAGTCGTTGCCGGCCGCTAGACCGGATTCCTCAAGTACTGGTTGTAACGTGTTGACAGTTGTTCCCGGAGGCACTGTTGACTCTAGGATTACAGAATCACCTGGGCGAAGATGAGGTGTGATAGCCTCGCCCGCGGCTTCGATATAGCTTATATCAGCGACTTTCGCTTCCTCATCGAATGGAGTGGGCACCGCAATAATGTGATACTTGGCTGGCCCTACTTCATCAGACACCTCCAGATTCCCTGACTCCAAAGCCTCTGTAACAAAGGCCTGCAGGCCTGGCTCGTCAAACGTGATTTGGCCTGCTTGGAGATCATTTACCAGCTCTTCGTCAACATCATACCCAATAACAGTGTGCCCGTAGTTTGCTAACATCGCCGCAGTTGGAAGACCAATATACCCCAACCCATGTACGCATACAGAACTCATGACTGTATCCCTCGTCCCACTGGACTTAAAATTTCAAGAATATGGTCAGCCGCCTGCCCGTCACCAAAGGGATTATCCCAAGTGGACTCCTTCTCTAGCATCTCTCTCGTGGACGTGAGTATCCGTTGTGGATCGACGCCAGCCAGTTGATTGGCCCCAAATTCGACTGTTTCAGGCCGTTCAGTGTTCTCTCGCAGGGTAACACACGGGACCCCGAGGATACAAGTCTCCTCCTGAACACCACCTGAATCAGTGAGTACTATTTTTGCTGATTTTTGTAATCGGATGAAATCGAGGTAATCTTGTGGTTCAACGAGGCGGACAGCACTCGGAGTTTCGAAATCAAATACATCCAAGCGCTCTTTGGCCCGCGGATGGATCGGATAGATCATCTCAAGGTCAAATACCTCGCCTACGCGCTGGACACCCTCTAGCAGCCCGGCAAAGCGGTCTCGTTCGTCCACGTTCTCTGCTCGGTGGGCTGTCACAAGCCCGAAGTTCTTCTCAGCTATATCAAGTTCTTCAAGAATAGTACTCTTCGTGGCGGCCAATTCTTGATTCTGCTGGACCGCATCGACGACCGTGTTGCCTGTGACATGGATCCGGTCGTCAGCGATTCCTTCCTCACGGAGATGGTCGCGGGAGGTCTCCGTGGGAGCAAACAGGTAGTCTGCGGCGTGGTCGGCTAGCACGCGGTTCGTCTCTTCGGGCATTTCCCGGTCGAAACTGCGCAGCCCGGCCTCCACGTGACCGAGTTGCATCTCCAATTTACTCGCGGCCATTGCCCCCGCAAGCACGGAGTTTGTGTCACCTTGGACAAGCACGACTTCAGGCGTTTCCTCGAGCAAAATCTCCTCAAGGCCCGCCAGCATCTCGGCCGTTTGTTGGCCGTGTGTGTTCGACCCCACACCAAGCTGATAATCCGGCGCTGGCAACTCCAGTTGGTCGAAAAACACCGTGTCGAGTGAGTCGGAGTAGTGTTGTCCGGTATGGATGACTGAATAGGATAGTTTCTGGTGCTCACAGGCTCGGATTACCGGTGCGAGCTTAATGATTTCTGGGCGCGTTCCAAGAACGATAACAATATGTGGCTGTTGTTCTGTCATGCTTGGAATCTCTATGATATTGCAAGTGCTTCGATTCGATGCCTATCCATGTTTGTCCGCCACACGTTGTGATGGCGCTGGATTGTCACCTTATGTCTCCTCCAACCGGTGTACCACTTGTGTATTCAGCGCGTGCAGAATAATACCCGTAAAGCAGGCGAACACGCCACCGAGCATGAACACCGACGACACCAGTGCGAGCCCAACCGGGAACGTCCCCGAGTTCAGGAAGTTCGACAACGTCCAGTAGGAAAATCCGATACCCGTCAGCGCACTCGCAAAACCCGGAACCCCAAGCACTGTCATCGGGCGCTTGCGCTCAATTGTAAACAGGATGTTCTTGACGAGCGTCAGCCCGTGATCGAGGGGATTGTGACTGCTGGCATCCTCTACCTCGTAGGTGATGGTCGTCCCCACTTCCTCGATGTCGAAGTCGTTGTGCTGAGCGTGATACAGAATATCCGTGCTTGCACTCATGCGGTCGCCGATCTCGTCACTGACAGCAAGCGATTCAATCGCCGTCCGATCGTACGCCCGGAACCCACTCTGGGTATCTCGGACACGCGAACGAGGTCGAATTACGCCCATGCTCAAGTTCGTCAATGCATTTACCACACCGAGCCCGAGCCGGCGGTATAGCGGTGCGTCGGTATCGCCGTCGCCGGTGAATCGACTACCGATAGCCAGTTCTGCTCCACTCTCCTGCTGGGCTTCGATCAGTTGGGGGATATCAGCTGGATCGTGCTGGCCGTCGGCGTCGATAATCACCAAGTGGTCGGCCTTGCGAACGTCGGCTTCTTCGAATGCAGTCTGAAGCGCCGCCCCGTAGCCCTGATTCTGCGCATGTTCGACGACCGTGGCACCGGCCGACTCCGCCCGAACAGCCGTCTCGTCATCACTACCGTCGTCAATAACGAGCACCTCGTCAGCGACCGCTTGGCAGTCTCCGACGACATCACCGATTGTACCGGCCTCATTGTATGCGGGAATGGCAACGAGGCACTCGGGTGTGGTGGCCTCCCCAGTATCAACATGCCCGTCCTGACGCAGCTCACCGTCCCCGACGTGATTCGAGGACATAATATCGCGATTGACGAACACGTGTTCGTATCCGTCCTCATGAGCAGCAGCTACCAGCTGCTGGCGTAACAGCTCAGGATCGGTCTCGTCGCTTTCCGGGTCAACCACCGTCGCCCCGAGTCCATCAGCGAACTCCAAGACTTCCTCATCACACGCACTCGTGTAGGTAAGGAAGACGGCATGGCCCTGGTTTTGCGCCCACAGCGTTCCCCAGGCGAGCACCTCGGTATTGTCCGGTCGTGCGACCAGCCCGATAGCCGTGTTCGTCGTGTTCTGTTCGACCCGGTCGCGAACAACCGCTGCAGGATCTATCTGTGACACCCCCGTACTGACATCCTGTAACGAGTCGTCGAGCTGTTTCATATCATACACCACCACAGTGCGACAACACGGGCAGTTTCTCCATCGCCGGCCGCAGGGTTGGCCTGTGCAATCCCACACGGACCGCTGGACAGATCAGCCGGTGCCAGCGGCACCGGGCAGTTCCTGCTCCGTTTGTTACCTGCATAGAGGACAGCATGTTGTCGTTGGATATTGGTAAAGTAACTGACTTCGATATTAGTTCTTATGGTCTCACAACATATTGCGTCGGTGAATTCCTTCGCGGTGTAGTACGACACGAGCTGGAGCTGGACGTTCGCGAGCACCGCGGCCGCTTCGGGGCGGCTCTCGGGAAACTCCAGCACCTTGTCGGCGTATCGCTCTACGTCGCTTCGCCCGTCCGTGACGGCGATGACGGGCGCGTCGCGAGCTTCCACTTCTTTGACGTTGCCGACGGTCTTGCGAGCCTGCTCGCCGTCGCCGACGACGGCCGCAAACACGGGCGTGTCCTCGGTGGCCAGCGCCAGCGGGCCGTGTTTCAGTTCGCCGGTGGCGAAGCCCTCGGCGTGTTTGTACGTAATCTCTTTCATCTTCAGTGTACCATCCAGCCCTCCCTGTCGAGGCGGGCAAATTCGCCGTCGGCCAGATAGACCTTCTTGTCCGTGTAATCGCGGAAGGCGGACACGGCGCTGGCGAGATACGTCGCGTCGTCGTCCAGCCCCAGCACGAGCGGCGAGTCGTTTCGTGCAACGAAGACGGCATCTGTGCCGGCGACGGCATAACTCCCTTCGAGTCGGTCGACGGCGGTTCGCAGCGCGGCCTCTGGCTCGGCTCCGTCGGCCGCCTCATGGCCACCGAGAGCGACGCCAGCCGAGTCGTAGCCCGGGTACTGCAGTTTCGAGAGCCCATAGACCAGCACGTCCAGTGTCTCGTCGCCGCGGCCGACACAGCTGATGATGATGATGTCACACATTATCGGACTACCTCCATCTCTCCTCGATCTGTCTGAAGGCGTGGACGCCCGCGTGCAGCGTCGCATCGGCGTCGACACGGGTGTCCACATCGAGTACGGTGTTCTGGACGGTCGCGTTCGCGCCGACGGTGACGAGCACAGAGGATGACACGCTGGAGAACCATCGTTTCGTCCAGCGCTAGCCGTCGTTCCCGCGACCTCGCCCACGCTGAACCTGAGCTTTCGGGAACGAATATGCCTCACCGGCCACCTGGAGATTGCGGTAGTAGGCGTCGAGCACCGAGGGGCCGTCGTAGGGGTCGCCGCGGCCGACGCCGACGGTGAGGACCTCGGCGTCGCCGTAGGCAGAGAGCGGCGTCGTACCGAGATCTTCGAACTGCCGACTCGCGACCGACAGTTCCTGCCAGGCGGGCTCGGCGTCGTCGTCAAGTTCCGCGCCCACGTCGCGGGTGTGCCACTGGTCGGTGGCGCGATCCTGTTCGAACTCCCTGATAATCGCCGTCAGTCGGCCGGCGAGGGCGTCGTCGACGAGGGCGGTCTCGCGATCCGTCGCAGTGGGCTGGCGCAGGATGAGCCAGGCTTCGTCCGGGCCGACGCCAACGGTCTCCTGGTCGGTGCCGACGGCGGAGACGTTCTCCTCGGTGACGAGCCACTCGTAAGAGAAGCCAGCCCCACCGCCATACGTGGCGAGATCACGAACCGTGAGTTCACGATTCGTGAGCCCGAGCATCGAGAACCCGTAGTCGAAGGTCACGTGATCGTCACCGTCGTCGTCCTCGTTCCCGCCGTTACCCTGTCCGCCACTGCCGCGGCCCTGTCCCTCGCCACCGCGGCCCGACTCCGCGGGCAGGGACGTGATGTGCAGGACCTCCCGGTCAGGCGACTGTCCCTGGCCGGGACGAGTCGGATCCGGTGCGCTCTCGACGCTCACCGCGTCACTGAGGCCGAGAATCCGACTGTCTTCGGTAAAGTCGGCCGCCGCGTGGACGCCGTTCGTCTGTGACAACAGTACGTCCATCTCCGATTCACCCTCCGCCGAGGCGGAGGAAAGCGCCGTGCTCCCGAGGAGCGTCGCACCGACTCCTTTGAGGAGCAGCCGTCGATCGATGTTCATGGGGGGATCCAGCGAAGAGAGGAGACGAACGGTGATTGTTAGCCACAGGTAAGTTTGCGATCGGAGCAGTAACGATCGCTTTGTGTGGACGACGCAGAACCCGAAGAGGACGGTCTGCGGACAAAGGCGAGCTTACGGAGAATCGAGGAGAAAGCCCCGCCCTCTAGGGCGGGGAGGATGTCAATCGGTCAGTCGTCGGACTCGATTTCGTCCCGGCCGAGAAGCGAGCGGGCTGCCGTGAGCGTCGCCGTCGCGTCGTCGCGATCCGGGCCGGTCGGCGAGAACGCGGCACGCTCGTAGGCCTCGACGATCCGTTCGAGCGCAGTCCGTTCGGCGTCGCCGAGGGATTCGCTCTGTTCGAGGAGGTCCCAGTGAGTACCCGTCGCGGAGCCGTCCAGGTAGCCGTCTCGCACGCCAGCGTACGCGGCGCGGACGGCCGCACCCGCGGCACCGCCGTCGAGGAACCGTTCCGCCCGGTCGAGTGCCGTCGCGAGCGCGTCGTCGGCAGCGGGCGTGGCCGTCCGTGTGGGCGTCGGGCGATCGACGGCATCCTCCGACTCCTCCTCGCTAGTTCGCCGCCGACGGACGAACAGCCCGCCACCGGCGAGGATCACGACACCCGCGGCGATCGTGAACCAGCGTCCGTCACCGAACAACCAGTTCACGACACCGCTCTCCGACGCGTTCACATCGGTCGAGATCGTCACCGTCGCGCGGCTCGATTCGAGGTTGGTTCCGCTCCCGTCGAAGCGAGCCCCCACGTCGACGGTCGCGTCGGATCCGTCGGTGGGGAGAGACGCGTCGAAGCGACCGTCCTCGTCGGTCCGGACCGTCGTGACGACGCTGTCGCCGCGAGTGACGCTCACCGTCTGTGAACCGACCGGCTCGCCCCCCTCGGTCGTGAGCTGGCCGGTCAGCGAGACGTTTTGCCCGCTCTCCGTGGCGTCGATCGAGAGAGCCGTCGGCGTCGTCGACACGTCGACGGTGGTGTTCGAACCAGCGGTGGTGATCGCTCGGTTCGACAGCGGCATCGACACCAGTAGCGATCGTTCGCCCGGAGACACGCGGGCGGACAGGTTCGATCGGAGCCGGACGCGCCCGCGCTCGTCGGTCGTCGCCCGGCCGAGTGAGAGGCCGTCGAGCGTCGCGGTCAGTGGAACGCCCTCGACGGGCTCGCCCTGAACTTCGAGGAGGGCGGTCCCGCCGGCCGGTCGTCCGTAGCTCGTCTCCTCGGTCGCGTTCCGGACCGTCAGCGTCGCGGCCACCTGCTCGACCTCGACGGGGAGGGTCGCGTTCGAGCCGAGATAGATCGAGGCGTCGTCTGGCACGTACTGGACCGTGACTTCCGACGCGTTGCGGGGGAGCGTGCGCGGGCGATACGAGAGGTCGAAGCGACCGTCGGCGTCGGTGGTGACCGGACGGGGACGGCCCGCGACCGTGAGCAGCAAGCGCTCGTTCGCGACGGCGGTCCCGTTCGCCATCGTGAGCCGCCCGCTCACCCGGAGCGGGTCGTCGTAGGCGATCGTTCGGGTCGCGTCGAGTACCGTCAAGTTCGTCTCGACGAACGTCTGGCGTCGCACCGTCGTCGCGGTCTCGGTGGTGTTGGTGGTGACGTTCCGGACGGCCGTCCGTTCGACAGTCGTGTCGATCCCGGTCTGGTTCCCGAGTCGGGCGTAGCCCTGCGCGACGCTGGTGCCGGTGTCGTTGATCCGGTCGCCCAGCCGTGCCATTTCGCGGGCCGCGGCTCGTGCTTCGGACGTGTTGCCCTCCCGGCGGGCCGACTGGTAGCGTTCCCGGGCTTGCTCGAAGCGCTGGAGTTGCGTCGTGAGATTGCGCTGGTTCTCGGTGACCTCGCGGTAGGTCTCGCCAGCGTCGTCGTCGCCACGGTCGCCGGTGTCACCGGCGACGTCGACGTACTGTTCGAGCCGGCTGTCGTAGTCCTCGCCCAGTGCGTCCCGTGCGCGTTCGTACTCCCCTTCGCTCAGTGCGACGGTGCTCGACGACAGTTGCTCGTCGAGGCGATCGCCGAGCCAGCGGCGGAGTTGTTGCACGTCCCCGGAGTCCGACACCGAGTCGGGGTCCTCGTGCTGGACCGTGTCGTTGGTCGTTCCGTTCGGCGTCGCCGTGGACTGAGCGACGGCAGCGTCGCTGGCGACGCCGGTGAGGCCGACACAGGCGAGACAGAGACACGCGACACAGAGGACGATCCAGCGGTTCGACACTGTCTTGCCGGGAGTATCGACCGGGTGCGTAAAAACCGTGCGCCTTTCGGGGGCGAGCCCGAGAGCGCCGGAGCTGTCGCGCGTTCGTAATGGATATCTAACGAATGAGGCGTTACTTTTCGAACGTTTCCTCGTACTCACAGGAGGGACAGCTCACGACGGTCGGTGCGTCGGCCCCACCGGGCATCGCGGTCATGTGGTCGAGGAGAGCGTCACACTGGGGACATGTGCTGGGGATCGTTTCTGGCATTAGAACGCAATTCTCACCGACTGCAAATATAATTTCTGGATCGAACTGATTATAATCTGTGACTGTTTCCCTGTGTTTGTCCGACACTGTCGAGAAAGGAACGATGGGCGTCGCTCGCCCCGGTTGACGAAACCAGTAGCTTCAATGGGACGCGAGCGAAGCAACGAGCCATGCAGGTGACGCGTCGGTACTGGACGGTCGCCGCCCTCGGGACGGCGCTTGCCGTCTGGGGCGTCGTCGTCGCGGGGCCGCTGCCCGTACTCGGAAGCGGTGCCATCGGAGCCTGGTTGCTCGTCCGACAGTACCGGTTCGTCCGATCGGCGACACGGGTACCCCAGAGAGTCAGCGTCGACCTCTCGACGCGGGACCGAGTCACGGCCGAAGAGACCGCCGAGCTGACCGTCGGTGTGACTCTCGACACCGCGATGCCGGTCCCGCTCACCGTCACCGTCGAGCCACCGGTCGGTGCGACCGGCGACCCGGCGACGGTCGCGCTCGCGCCCGGCGAACGCGAGGCGGTCGCGTCGACGGCCGTGACCTGGCCGGTCGCGGGCTCGTTCACCGTCGACGACGTGTCGCTGTCGATCTCCGACGCGGACGGGCTCTTCGCCCAGGTGGTCGATCTCGACGCCGGCCGCGAAGTCGCGGTCAGCCCGCGGGCACCCGACGATCTCCACGTCGGAGAGGGCGGAAATCCGATCGCGACCGGCTTCGGCGAGCAGGCGTCGAGCCAGATCGGTACCGGCATCGAGCCCGCCGAGATCCGGGAGTACGTGCCCGGCGACGCCGTCCGACAGATCGACTGGAAGGCGACGGCACGGCTCGACCAGCCACACGTCATGGAGTTCGAGGGCGGCGCGGACCGGCAGACTATCCTGGTGTTCGACCACCGCGCGTCGATGGGCGACGGACGAGCCGGGACGACCAAACTCGACTACGCGAGACAGCTCGCGGTCGCGATCGTCGACCGAGCACGCACCGACGACGACGGGCTCGGCTACTACGCCGTCGGCGACGACGGCGTGACGACGGCGATCAGCCCGCTGGTCAGAACCGACGCCTGGGCCACGGTCCGAACGAAGCTGCTCGCGGCCGCGACGACCGACGGTCGGTCCGGCGGCGTCGGACCCGGACGGTCGCCGAACACACGGCTCGCCAGCCGAGTCGCGAGCGACGATTCGGCGTTTGGACGGACGCTCGAACCGTTTCTGTCGGAAGGTGGGGCGTACCAGCAGCGCTTCGACGCACAGCCGCTGGCGGGCGCGATCAGGACGGCCGAGTACCCCAGTGACATCGTCGTCCGGACGGTCATCGTGACCGACGACAGCCGCCCGGACGAACTGCGAGCGGCGGTCCGGCGTGCCAGCCGGAACGGCAGCACCGTCGCGGTCTTCATGACGCCGACGGCGCTGTTCGAGTCGAGCGAACTCACCGATCTCGCTGGGGCCTACAGCGACTACGTCGCCTTCGAGGAGTTCCGGCGCGAACTCGCCGGCATGGAGGGCGTCGACGCCTACGAGATCGGCCCCGGTGACCGACTCTCGGCGGTGCTGTCGGCGGGCCGAACGCGGCGACGGAGGGAGTCGGCGTGAGCGTCGAGGACGGCCCCGAGGGCCTGGGCGGTGCCCTCGCCGCGGATTCGAGAACGGCCCCGGCCGTCGTGGGGGCGGGTGCGTTGCTGAGCGTTCTCACGGGCTGGCTCGTCGCCGGACTCGGCGGCGCACTGGCTGGCGTGGTCGTCGTGGCCGCTTGGCTCGTCGTCTCTCCGATCGTCGTCCTCGCGCTGGGGTACGTGCTGCTGGCTGCGGTCCTGCCGGAGAACGCGCCGCTCGCGACCCTCGGGCTCGCCCAGGCCCCCATGGTCGTCGTGTTCGCCGGCAGCGTCCTCGACGCCGACAGGCCGATTCGAACGCTCTGGCAGGGCGTCGTCGCGCTGACGGCGCTGTCGCTCGTCGTCGCGGGTAGTATCGCAACGTTCGGGACGCGCTGGCAGGTGGCCGCGGTCCTCGTCGCCGTGGTCGCCGTCGCCGGCTACGGACTGCACCGCTACACTGTCGCGACACTGGAGGTCACCGATGAGTACTGATCACGCGACCGAACACCAGCAGACGACGGACGAATCGACACCCGACGACGAGCTGTCGCCGGAGTTAGCGGCACGACTGGAGACGCTGCGAGCCGAGAACGAACGACTCCGGTCGTCGTACGCTCGTGCCCGCCAGAGCCAGTACCGACAGACCGCGATCGGCTTCGCCGCCGTCGGCCTCGTCGCGACGATCGGGGGCGTCGTCTTTCCCTCGACCCGGACGATACTGCTCGCACTGGGCGGGACCGGCGTGTTCGCCGCCGTCCTGACGTGGTTCGTCACGCCCGAGCGGTTCGTCTCGGCCTCGGTCGGCGACGCCGTCTACGAGGCGCTGGCCCGCAATCACGAACGGCTCTGTCGGGAGCTCGGTCTCACCGACAGGCGGATATACGTCCCGACCGCCGATCCGGCGACCGGCGTCCGCCTGTTCGTTCCACAGCAGACGCCGTTCGAGATTCCAGATGCAGACGACCTGTCGGCGCTGTTCGTCGTCACGGACGAGGCGGCGACGCGCGGTGTGGCGCTGCGCCCGACCGGCGAGACGCTGTTCGGGGAGTTCGAGTCGGCGCTGAGCGGATCGTTAGCGGACACGCCCGACGAGATCGCGACGCAGGTTCGCGCGGCGATCGTCGAGCAGTTCGAGATCGCCGACGCCGTCGAGCTGGACCTCGACCGAGCGGACGGCAGACTCACGGTGTCGGTCGACGACAGCGTCTACGGCGACCTCGGTCGATTCGATCACCCGATCGTCTCGATCGCGGCCGTCGCCCTCGCACGCGGACTCGAACGGCCGATTCGAGCCGAACTTGCCGGCGAGGAGAACGTGGCGACACTGCGCTGGGAGCCCGCTCAAGCGGGCGACGACGAGACTGCTGTCGACGAGACGAGTGACAGCGAGACCGACGACGACGGCGAGTAAGCGGACCTATTCCACGCTGCCGCCGTCCGTGGCGCTCTCTTCGACATCTGCCATCTCCGTGGCGGCGGCCAGCTCTGTCTCGGAGTCGCCGCCGGGCGGTGTCACGTCCGCCAGGACATCATCGATCACCGACGCCGGAGACACGTCGCTCAGCTCCGCGTCGGCCGTCAGAACGAGCCGGTGAAGCAAGACCGCGCGGGCGAGCGCCTTCACGTCGTCCGGAATGACGTACTCGCGGCCGTGGATCGCCGCGCGAGCCTTCGCGACGTTGAGCAGTCCGAGCGACGCGCGCATCGATCCCCCGTGTTCGACATCGGGATGGTCTCGGGTCGCCGCGACCAGATCGAGCACGTATTCGCGAACGCTGTCGGCGACGTGAACGTCGCTCACGACCTCGCGTGCGGCGGTCAGAGTCTCGGTGTCGACGACCTGTTCGACGCTCTCGGCGTCCAGCTCTGGAGCGTCGTTGAAGCGGTCGAGGACGCGTCGCTCCTCGTCTCGATCGGGGATGTCGACGGTGAGCTTCAGCAGGAAGCGGTCGCGCTGGGCCTCCGGCAACTCGAAGGTCCCCTCCATCTCGATGGGGTTCTGCGTGGCGATGACCACGAACGGATCGGGGAGCGCGAGCGTCTCGCCCTCGATGGTGACGTGGCCCTCTTCCATGGCCTCCAGGAGCGCCGACTGGGTTTTCGGCGTCGCGCGGTTGATCTCGTCGGCGACGACGAGGTTGGCGAAGATCGGCCCCTTCTGGAGCTGGAACTCGCCGGTCTGGCTGCGGTAGACGCTGGTTCCTGTGATGTCGGCCGGCAGCAGGTCCGGCGTCATCTGGACGCGCGTGTACGCGAGCCCGCTCGCGCGAGCGAACGACTGTGCGAGCGTCGTCTTCGCGACACCGGGGACGCCTTCGAGGAGGACGTGGCCCCGGCTCAGCAAAGCGATCGTGAGGTGTTCGACGAGTTCGTCGTGTCCCACGAGCACCGTCCCGACCTCGTCGCGGACGGTCTCGTACAGGGCGGCTGGCTCAGTCATTGCCATCACCTTCCGCCCGTCGCTCCATAATGGCTTGCGTTACGCGCTCGACGCGCTCGGCGTCCCACTCGGGGTGGCGAGCCGTCACGCCGCGGACGATCGCCGCTCGGTCGCGTGGCGGTCGGGCCGGATCGTCCGAGCCGAAGCGGCGTCTCAGCGCCGACACTGCGTCCAACAGGGCAACGTGACCGGCCAGGACTCCGAGCAGCGCCGTTCCGACGACCGCCTGTAAGAGCGCCGACCCGCGGAGCGAAAGCACCAGCGCCTGAAGCGGGGGGAGGCTGCCCGCGTGGGACACGTCGAGGACGACGGTGTCCGAGCCCGCCAGGAGGGCGTGGCTAAACGCGCGGTTGTCGCCGCGTTCGAGCATCGCGTTGATGAACACGCTCGGGTCACTGACGGCGATCACCCGGCCCTCGCCGACGCGTTCGGCCGTGGCGACCGGGTACCGGGCGACCGTCTCGTCGTCGTCCAGTTCCTCGTTGCCGTTCCGGTCGAGGTAGGCGTAGGGAGAACTCGCCGCGAGGACCGTCGCGTTCGTCGCTCGAACGGCTCGCATCGTCTCGTTTGGAGCGCCGGTGTCGGTGGTGCCGGCCGCGCGGACCGCCGTCCCGTGGTTCAGGACGATCGTCTCGACGCTGTCGTTGTCCAGTCCGACCGCCGTGGCGACCGGCAGCGCCGGCCCGTTCTCGTAGCGGCGTTCGTCCCGCAGCGAAGCGCCGTCGAACCGGGTCTGGGCCCCGACGCTCCGGAGCAACCGGTTCCCGTTTGGCCCCACGTCTTCGGCGACCAGCAGCGTGCCCCCGGCCTCGACGAACCGTCGGATCGATCGGCGCTCCCGCTCGCTGTACTGCTCGGCGGGCGAGAGGATCACGGCCAGCGTCCCCTCGGCGTCGGCGGGGTCGTAGACGCTCGTGTTCTGCCCGATCGACAGCTCCTCGGCGTCGTCTGCGGCCAGCGAGCGGAACTCGCTGGTCCCGTCCCAGGCCGGGTTGTACGAGCCGAAGGCACCGCCCGACGTGCTCCCGGCGACGAGCAGTCCGAGAGTGACGACGACGGCGAAGCCGGCCAGCACGACGCGCGGGTAGTCGACGGCCACGTCAGAGCACCCCCGGTGGTAGGATGGCGAGAATGCGCCTGATGACGACGTAGCCGAACGCGAGCAAACCGAGCAGGACGAGCCACTTGAGGCGGGCCCGCCAGTGTGGCATCACCTCGAAGGGAGCCGTCAGCTCGATCACGACCAGAAAGCCGATCAGCGAGACGACGAAGAACAGTTCCAGAGACAGCGAGCCAAGCAGCGCCAGCGCGACGATCGTCGCGCTCATCCAGGCGACCTGGCCGACGACGAACCGCTGGCGGCGCGGCGTTGTCATTGGCGCAATCGAACGGTCGGCGAGGGTATAAGGTACCGGGATACAGCGCGAAGGAACAGGGTATTGTCGCTGGAACGTCTCCCGTGTCGTATGTGGCCGTGGGGACACCTCGCCGTCGGCTATCTCTGTTACTCGCTGCTGGCCCGGGCGACAGATCGGCGCGTGTCGCTGGTCGCGGTCGTCGCCGTGGCGGCGGGCACGCAGTTCCCGGACCTGATCGACAAGCCACTCGCCTGGACGGTCGCCGTGTTACCCAACGGCCGATCGCTGGCTCACTCGCTGATCACGGCAGCGGTCGTCGGCGTCGCCCTCGTCGCCGTCGCACGCGCCGTCGACGCACGCGACGAGTCCCGACCGCTCGGGGCCGACGGTGGCACTACCGCGATCCGTCCGACTGCGCTCCACCTCGCCGGCGCGTTCGTGCTGGGCTACGGCACACACCTCCTGAGCGACGGACTCCATGCGATCGTCGACGGCGATTTCGCCATGCTGGCCTATCTGGCGTGGCCGCTGGTCCCGGCGATCGAGTACGGCGGTCCGAAGAGCTTCGTCGGACACGTCGCGTCCCTGGAGCTGACGCCGTTTCTCGCACTGGAGTTCCTGCTGGTCGGCGTGTCGCTCCTCGTCTGGAACGCCGACGGCAGACCGGGTCTGGGACGGATTGTACAAGCCATCAGACGGTAGCCGTCGACGGATACACGCATAGATGGGCACGTTAGCTCATGAATGGGGCCGTCAAAGTGTCGACAGGACGCCTATCGAGAGATCTGACAGCTATTGATCCAGTAATGTGAGAGAGGCGTTCCTGTACCTGAGAATATCTGTCCAAACACCCACATCAACAGCCACCTTCGAAAATACAACCCCATAAGTGGTTATCGAGAGACAGAATAGCGGTTCTGGCCACGGTCGTCGACACCGACTATCCGCCCGTGCTCGACGGGAGAGAAACGCCTCCTTCGAGACGTGACCGATGGAAGACCGAAACCGTCACCTATTCAACTTCCCGTGTTGTTACCCGACTACTATGGGTCTGTCACCAGACGGGAGAGTCGAACAGACGGATATCTATCGCGAACTCGGGGTCCGGGAGGTCGTCAACGCCGCCGGGACGAAGACACGGATCGGGGGCAGCCTGATTCGGGAAGAAGCACTCGAAGCGATGAACAGCGCGGCCGAGGGGTTCGTCGAACTCGGTGACCTGCAGGCGCGGGCCAGCGAACTGATCCGCGATGTCACCGGGGCCGAAGCGGGATACGTCACCTCGGGGGCCGACGCCGGTCTCCTGCTGGGCGCGGCCGCCGCCATCGCCGGCTCGGACGTACAGGCGATGGATCGGCTGCCCGACACCGACGGGCTGGCCGACGAGATCGTCATGCCCCGCACCCACCGGACGGGCTACGATCACGCGCTGCGGGCCGCGGGCGCGACGATCGTCGACGTGGGGACCAACGACTTCCACCTCGGGACGGGCGCGACCAACGTCGAGCCCTGGGAGATCGAGCGCGCCATCGGCGAAGAGACCGCCGCCGTCGGCTACGTCCAGAAGAGCTACACCCAGCCGGACCTCGAGACGGTCGTCGAGATCGCTCACGACCACGACGTGCCGGTGATCGTCGACGCCGCCGCGGAGGTGCCCCCGATCGACAACCTCGAACGGTTCGTCGAGACCGGCGCGGACCTCGTCGTGTTCAGCGGCGGGAAAGCCATCCGCGGCCCCCAGACGACCGGGATCGTCGCGGGTCGCAAGGATCTGATCCAGTCGATCGCGCTCCAGCACCTCGATATGCACGTCGCCCGCGAGGCCTGGGACCCGCCGCGTGAACTGATCGACCCGGACAGCGTCGACGGCGTCCCGCGCCAGGGAATCGGCCGACCGATGAAAGTCGGCAAGGAGGAGCTGGCCGGACTGATCCGCGCACTGGAGGTGTTCGTCGATCTCGACTACGACGCGCTCAGTGCCGAGTGGCAGCGCCAGGCCGAGCGCGCGGCCGACGCGCTGAACGCGGAAGACCACCTGACCGCCACCGTCAGCGGCGGCGAGGGCGAGAACGTCTCGCCGGTCACCGAGGTCACCCTCGACGAGACGCTGTCGGCCGTCGAACTGGTCAAAGCCCTCCGCGACGAGGACCCTCGCGTCTACGTCGGCGCGGACGGGATGGGCGACAACGAGATCGCGATCAATCCGATGTGTCTCGACGACGAGGAACTGGACTACGTCGTCGAACGCATCCGCGACAATCTCTAGGCGGCCATTCGTCACGCCTGCGGTCGACCGGGCAATCGATCACCCGCACTTATTGTCGAGCCACACGAGTGGTCCCACATGGAAATCACGGACTACGAGCTGTACGGGGTGCCGCCGCGGTGGCTGTTCCTGCGTCTGGAAACTGACGAGGGGGTCACCGGGTGGGGCGAGCCGGTCGTCGAGGGGCGAGCCGAGACCGTCAGGGCGGCCGTCGAAGAGATCATGGACTCGTACCTGCTGGGGAAAGATCCACGCCGGATCGAGGACCACTGGCAGGCGATGTATCGCGGCAGCTTCTATCGGGGCGGCCCGATCCTGATGAGCGCCATCGCCGGCATCGATCAGGCGCTGTGGGACATCAAGGGCAAGCAGTACGGGCTACCGGTCCACGAACTGCTCGGCGGGCGCAGCCGAGACAAGATCAGAGTGTACCAGTGGGTGGGGGGCAACCGACCGGAGGAGCTGGCCGCCGAGGCCGACCAGCTGGTCGACGCCGGCTACACCGCGCTGAAGATGGACGCGACCCACCAGATGCGCCACATCGAGTCCCGGGAGACGATCGAGGAGATCGTCGATCGCGTCGAGCACGTCCGCGAGGCAGTCGGCGATCACATCGACATCGGCGTCGACTTCCGGGGGCGCGTCTCGAAGTCGATGGCGAAGACGCTGACCCACCGCCTCAGCGATCTCGGCCTGATGTTCATCGAGGAGCCGGTGTTGCCCGAGAACGTCGAGCACCTGCCGGCGATCGCCGCCCAGACCCGCGCCCCGATCGCCGCGGGCGAACGGCTCTACTCCCGGTGGGACTTCAAACGGCTGTTCGACACGGGAGCGATCGACGTGATCCAGCCGGACGTGTCCCACGCAGGAGGGATCTCCGAGATGGTCAAGATCGCAAACACCGCCGAGACTCACGACGTGGCAGTCGCACCCAACTGTCCGCTGGGCCCGATCGCACTGGCGGCCTCGCTGCAGGTCGACACCTACGTCCCGAACTTCTTCGTGCAGGATCACGGCTTCGACATCCATCTCCCCGCGTCCGACCGGACCCACCAGTACGTCACGGACGATCCGTTCGTGTTCGACGACGGCTACGTCGAAGTGTTGGACGATCCTGGACTGGGGGTCAACATCGATCGATCGCTCGTCGAGGAGCGTGCCGAGGCCAACGTCGACTGGCACAATCCGATCTGGCGACACGAGGACGGGAGTATCGCCGACTGGTAACGTGAACACTTATCACGCTTAGGCAGTAATGGGTCCGTATGGCTACGGGGGACACCGGAGGGACACTGACCGCGCTAGGCAAGACGTTCAGGATTGTCGAATACATGACCGAGACGGACGGGAGCGTCCGCATCACCGAACTGGCGACGGAACTGGACATCTCGAAGAGTACGGTCTACAAACACTTGAACACGCTCAGGTCGGAGGGATACGTCGACAAAGACGACGTGGCCTACCGGCTGAGCCCGCGCTTTATCGACGTTGGTGAACACGTCAAAGACTCGTTCGAGCCCTACGCCCAGGCGAAGCCGGCGATCGACAGCCTCGCCGAAACCACCGACGAGACGGCGGGACTCGTCCTCGAACACGATCGGCAGGCCGTCGATATCTACTCGACGGTCGGCTCTCACCCGGAGGCGTGTTCGATGACGACGACGCGCCATCTCCACTGCAGCGCCCCCGGGAAGGCGATCCTCTCGACGCTGTCGGACGAGAGCGTCGACGAGATCCTCGAGGAACCGCTTGCGGCGCTGACGCCCGACACGATCACCGACACCGGTCGCCTCCGGAGCGAACTGCGACGGATCGGCGAACGCGGAATCGCCTTCGCTCGGGGCGAACAGCGCGCCGACGTCAACAGCGTCGCGGTGCCCATCGAGTTCGAGGACTACCAGGGTGCCGTCTACGTCGCCGGCACGGCGAGCCGGCTGTCGAGCAAGCGACTCGAAGAGGACGTACCGGGGATGGTGCTGAGTACGGTGCGAGAGATCGAAGCCAAGATCGCCTGATACTGCCGGCTGTCACTGTTACAAGAGATCCGCGACCCCGTGGTCGCGAAATTCTGTACAGACGGACAGCCGGCAGTATGAGACGAACGTCGTCGCTCACCGACACGTCGCGCGACTGTCGAAGCGAGTCCTCACGCACCGCCGATCCGTCCCGGCGGAGCCCTCCGAGACAGCACGGCAATCTGTCCAGCCGACCGCACAGCCGACGGCGTCGGCGAGGAGAGTCGGTGCCGACGGTGATCTCCGCTCGATACGTTCGTTTCACGATGAGAAATAGGCAGCAATCTGACGTGAGGGCGGTCGATCGACAGCCTGCCCCAGCGAGTGCGAGGGCGACTGTCGGTAGCCGCTCCGGGGAGTACTCGCACGAACGGCACTGGACCGTCCACGTGCGCGCCGTCGGGGTCCGTTCGTCGTCCCCGCCCACGGGGCAACACCCCAGGAGAGGTGTTCCGGCAGTACGATCTACCGGCCTCTTTCGAGTCGTTTCACATTGTAGAACGTCGACGCTCCGCCGTGGACCAGCGGCGTGTGGGAGTCGTCGACCGAAGCCGACACCGAGAGCAGACGCTGCCAGCTCGCTCGGACTGTCCGTCCGTCTGTAGCGTGTCTCATCGCTCTGGCTGGCGAGGCACCGAAACGGCGACAGCCGGCAGTAACGGCCGTCTGGCACCGCGACAGACGACGTGTGACGGTGATCCGAGCCCGCCTCAGTAACGACAGTACTATCGTTACTATCAAAAGCGGCGTCGAGACTGTCATGCACTATGATGAAACACTTGGCGATACATAACCCTTACCGTGGTTACCGTTGACAGTGGCAAGCGACGGCGGCGTCGCGCTACTCGACGACGCCGTTCTCGACGCCAGTGACTCGCTCGCGCCCGCCGTACGTACTCGCCGTGAGCTCGACGGAGACGGTTTCGCCCGGTTCGAGGGTCTTCATGGTCCCGTTCTCGCGCTGTGCCTCCGGATACGAGTGGCCGGGGTAGGCCGTCGTCGGTTCGAGCCCCGCGGTGTAGTTGCGGCCCCAGAACGGGGACTCGTCCATGCCGCCGAAGGCCTGCCAGTACCACAGCGACTCGAAGTGCTCGGCCGGGTACGACAGCGCGAAGCCGACGTCGAGCTCGCTGTTGGTGACGGCGTACCACCCCTCGTCGACGCCCAGCAGGTACGCCTGGTCGTGGATCTCGCTGTCGGTCGGCGGGAACGCGGTGAGATCGACGTCCTCACCGTCGACGGCTTCGGCGGTCGGCCACTCGAAGTGCTGGTCGCCCGCCAGGCGGTTGGTCTCGTGGCCCTCCGGGTAGTCGTCGATGTAGCTCTCACCCGCGGGCACGTCGAGGCGCGCGTCGGGACCGATCAGCGGCCGGCCGAGCGCGACGTGGTGCTGCCAGGCGTATTCGAGTTCGTACTCGCCCTCGTTGGTCACCGACTCGGCCACCAACAGGCTCGACTCGTCGGCCGGCAGCGTCAGCTCTCGGGTCACCGCGAAGGGGTACCGCCGGAGACGCGTCGAGAGTTCGAGAGTGACGGCGTCGTCGTCGTCCCGCGTCACCGTCGCGTCCCACGGAATGAGCGCACTCTCACCGTGGTGGTCGTAGTGGTTGCCCGGAATCGACATCGGGCCGCCAGCGACCGGCAGGTTCAGCTGCCAGCCGCCGGGGTAGTGCTCGTTCCACGTCATCTCCGTCGAGGGGATGACGCGGTCGCCGGGCGGGTCCCACTGGTAGTCGGCGTGGTACAGCACGTCCACGTCGGTGCGCTTGTCGCGGAACTCCAGGATGTCGCCACCCTTGCCGGGGAGCACGAGCACGCGGAGGTGCTCGTTTTCCAGAATCGCGGCGTCCATCCCGCGATACGTGAAGTCCGTCGAGACGGACGGCCGGTCGTCGAAGTATCCCATACCCATCGCTGTCGCTCGGGGGGTATAAAAATATCCCCGCATCGCGGTCGAGTCGACGGAAGTGTTATCAGATAATCTTTTATTTTGGTGTCCTATCGGAATTCTTGTAGTCAGCTATCGATCGATGCGGTCCGGCGACGGCGAACGCTACGCCGTCACTGCCGCCGTGGCGGATACAGTTTCGAGAGGGGTTTTCGGGCCGTATACCTCCGTCCTGTCCCATCAACAGCCGTCGTCGAGCCACGGAGCGTCCGCAGTGACGAGCGCCGTACCATAACGCGCACTGACCCCCGGAGAGACGATCTCATCGCCGATTTCGCGCTGTCCAGTCGCCAGACGGAGGCGGAGTACCACGACGGGGCTCGAATGGCTGGCATCCGTTCTGAGTGTCGTCCTGTCCAGAACAGTTCTTTTTCGGAGTAGTATTTACTTTTGATATATTGGGGCCGTTCGTCACGCCGACAACCGAAACGCGAGGCTGTACATCCGACCGGCCGACTCGGAGCCGATCGCCGTCGCGAGTCGGTCGGCACGCGCTGCCAGCCGGTCGCCGAGATCCCCCGGACAGCCCGCCGCGTGGTCGCGGGCCGCCACAGCGTGGGCCGACAGGTGATCCGCGGTCCAGGGGACCGGGTCGAGCAGCGTCCGCTCGCGGTCGAACGACCAGCCCCCACCGACGAAGCAGCGTCTGAGCGCGTCGGGCGGGTAGAACGTCAGCGCCGGCCCGCCGGTCGCAAGCTCCGCGGCGGCGTTCTCGACGGCGAACAGCTCGCGAACGGCGGCCGTCTCGGGCAACGGAGCGTAGTCGTCGATCACGAGGTGACAGCCCGGCGCTGCGACGCGGCGAAAGGTCGCCGCGACCGCCGACAGTTCGGCGGGATCGAGGACGTTACAGAGCCCGTGGGCCGTGATCAGCTCGATCGAGTCGTCGGCCAGCGCCAGCGTTCGCAGGTCCGATTCGAGGACGGCCAGTCGGTCCGAGCGCGTGTCGCCGTCGGCCACCCGTTCGCGGGTCGTCCGGGCGTGTGCCCGATCGTTCGTGACGGCGTAGACCCGCTCGGCACCGGCATCGAGGAGTCCGGCGGTCGCGTTGCCGACGCCGGCACCGGCCTCCAGACAGCGTCGGCCCTCGACCGGGCGGTCCGCGAGGGCGGTGGTGACCGTGCTGGGGACGGCCATTCAGTGGTGGAGCTGTTCGGGGACCGGGCTGTCGTCGTGGCGCACCCGCTCGATCAGCGACCGCTGGGCGGCCTCGTCCATCTCCTCGTAGTCGGCGGCGGCTTCGAGAATCATCGTCACGAGCTTGGGATCGCCCGCGCTGACGACGCTGGTGAGCCCCTGTGAGGCCGCGAAGTCGAACCGTCGCCGGATCTCGTCGGGAGCCGTGACCGGTCGGTACCAGTTCGCGAACGGGCGATCTGCTTCGGGGAGGTCGTCGGTGTCGGGCCAGGAGCCGGCGGCGAAGGCCTTGATGCCGAGGGTGCCGATGTCGGCCGCGTGGGCCCGATCGAGCACCGCCTCGTAGTCGTGGTCGCCGTCGTCCTTCGCGGCGACGACCGGGTTCAGCGGGAACATCAGCGAGTCCAGATCGTCGATGCGATCGATCGCGTCGAGGACGAGCGCCGGCTCGCTGTGGCTGGTCAGCCCGATGTGATCGATCAGGCCCTCCTCTCGGGCCTCGCGGAAGGCCCGCAGTGCGCCGTCGTCGCCGGTGATCGCGTCGAGTTCGTCGTCGTACTCCAGCCCGTGGACCTGGTAGAGGTCGATCGAGTCGAGGCCGAGGCGGTCCAGCGACCGTTCGAGCATCTCCCAGGCCCCCTCGTAATCGCGTTCCTGGGTCTTGCACCCGAGGAAGATCTCCTCGCGGTGCTGGCGGAGCTTCGGGCCGAGCTTCAGCTCCGCGTCGCCGTAGGTCGGTGCCACGTCGAAGTGATTGACGCCGTAGTCGAGCACGTGTTCGACCAGCTGATCCGCGCCCTCCTGTTCGAGCCAGTTGAGCGCGATCGTCCCGAAGGTCACGACGGTGCTGTCCTGACCGGTGTCGCCGAGCGGGCGTGTCTCCATACCCGAACGTGGGGCTGGGAGATGCATAAGCGTTGCAGCGCTCACCGCCCCGAATCGTCGATCCGGGGGTCGAGCACGCCGTAGGAGAGGTCTTGCACGACGTTGCCGACGACGCCGTGGCCGCGCTCGCGGACGGCGACCTCGATCGGGCGTCCGAGCGACTGGCGGCCGTCCTCCCGAGCGTCTGCGAGCAGCAGGTCCCGGAGACGGTCACCGTCGCCGGGCGGCCGGTTAGGTGTCACCGGCACGATCCGTCGATCGACGCCGAACCGCGGTCTGAGTAGCCCACAGTCACGGCCGCCGTTCGATCGCGTCACGGAGTGTCGACAGGAGTTCGTCGGGGCGAGCCAGTTCGTCGACCGCACAGCGGATCGGGAACGGCCACGGCAACGAGCGCCGAATCGAGATGGCGTCGGGACCGCGCTTGACCGACGACAGCTGCCCGGCCGGGACGAACTGATAGACGACCGTCCCGCTGGCGCGGATCAGCAGACCGTCGTCGAACAGCTGGTAGGTTCGGCTCCGCCGGTAAAAGATGGACTGAGCGATCAGCACGCCCCCGATGCCGGGCAGGAGCCTCACGCCTGGCAGATGAACGAGCAACGGCAGAGCGAGGGCGGCGATCCCGCCGACGAAACTCGCGACTCTGACGCGCCGGCTGTACCGGGCGTCCGGCCGTGCGCGCCACTCGGCGATCGGTGAGTGGGCCGCGTTCAGCAGGACGGCGTACCGGTTGGTCGTCGCCACGTAGAGGGCTCCACTCGCCACGAACACGGCCAGTAGACCCAGCAAGAGTCCGTCGTCGGGCGACCCACTGAGATCGAGAGCCGGAAACAGGAACGGAGCCACCACGACGACTCCCAGCGGCACGGCGAGCACGCCGAGGTGGACGCGAGCCCGGACGAGCGAGATCGGGAGCGAGGGCACACGCAGCGCAAGCACCGTGGCCGCGATCCCACAGAGCAGTGCGAGCGAGATCGGGACTGGAGCGACGAACGCGGTCCCCGGCACCACCGCAGCGGCGGGCACACCGACGAGCACCGCCGTCGCAGTGCCGACGGCGACCGCGAACGACCGCTTGGAGGGCTGGCGGAACGACATAGTTTCACGCACTCCGGGCGGGCCTAAACCGCTTGTGAAGCGGAGCCACTCACCTGCCCCGCGCCGCCAGCGCACCGGCCAGACACAGCGCCGCGACGAGCAAGAAGACGGGGACCGTCAGGGACTGGCTTCCGAGACCGAGCTGGTAGGTCGACCAGCCGATGGCCGCGGCGAGGCCGCCGACCAGCGCCGTCCCACCGGCGTGGACGAGTTCGATCCGGACAGTCGTGGCCGACCGACCGAGCTGTGCCCCCAGGTCGATCGCCGTCCCGGCGCTGTCCCAGGCCAGGACCGTCGCGACGGCACCGACGAGCAGCGCCGTCACCGGTGCGCCCTGGACGCCGGCCGCGAGGACGCCGACGAACAGCGCCGCGGCCCCGGTCGAGACGGCGTCGTGTCGTGCGAGGGCGACGCCCGCGAGGACCAGTCCGACGCCGACGCCACCCACGGCGAGTGCGATCCACGAGAAGGCCCCGACGGCCGCGAGCGCGACGAGGGCGGCAAGCACCGCGAGCGCGCTGCCGGTCCGGGTCGGCGATCGGTCGATCCCGGTCATTTCGACCACCTCGTCCGGGCCAGGGCCACCGGCAGCGACTGCGCCCACGGCCAGTCGACGACGGGGATCCCGGCGGCCCGGAGGTCGGCGATCCGGAAGCGCCGCGCCACCGTCGCGAGCTGGCCGGCCCCGGAGGCCGTCGTCGTCGGGTTCGGGCTGACGACGGTCACGAGGTGACCCCCGGCGTCGAGCTGGCGGGCGACGGTGGCGACGGCGGGCGAGCACAGCGGCGAGAACAGGACGACCTGCGCGTCGCCGGGCAGTTGACTCCGCAGGGAGGCGAGCCAGCCGAACGGCAAGACGCTCTCGGGCGTCTCGCCGGGAGCGAGCGCGGGATGGGTCGCGAGCAGCTCCCGGCCCCGAACGCGGTGGGCGTCGCCCGCACCCGGCGCGAGCCAGCAGTCGCGAGCCCCGAGCGCGGCGATGCCGACGCGGTTGCCGTCGTCGAGCAGCGTCGCGAACAGTCGGCTCGCGGCGTCGACGGAGCGCTGGACGGCGGTCTGGCCCCGCTGTGAGGGACCGACCGCGGCCGCCTCGTCGCGGTCGATCACCAGCACTACCGTCGCGGATCGCTCCTCGCGAAACTCCAGGGTCGCCAGCTCACCGGTTCTGGCGTGACGGTTCCAGTCGATCCGCGACAGCGGGTCCCCCGAGCGGTACGCGCGCGTCGCGAAGAACTCGACGCCCTCGCCGCCGGTGGCGGTCTCGACGCGCCCGGTGTGGCGAGTGGGCTGGCGGCGCAGCGGGACCGGTTCGTCGATCGGCCGGAGCGGCGGGACGCAGGTGATTTCCGTCGTCGTCGCGGGCTCGACGGTCTGTTCGCGTTCGACGCTGCCCGACAGCGTTCGGACGAGGACCTGCGCGGGACCGAACTCGTGGCGACCGCGCTCGGCCGCCACCTCGTAGGTGACCGTCGCACTGGCCCCCGGCCACAGCGCCGTCCCGAGCCGCGGGGACCCCTCGACCACGGAGAGGGCGGGCGGAACGCCGTCGACGAGGCGCAGATCCCACACCGCCTCCTCGCCCTCGTTGGTGACGGTCAGCGTCACCGTGACGGGCTCGTCGGGCTCCGGATCCGCCGGCTCGACGGTGCGCTCGACCGAGAGCGTCGGCGCGGAGAGCGTCCGCTGGCGGGCGGCAGCCGCGTAGGCGATCCCGACGACGGCGACGAGGACGACGCCCGCCCGTTCGGCGAGCACGCCGACGCCGAGCGCCGCCAGCGCGGCCGCGCTGATCCCTCGCCAGTGTCCCGTCGAGCGCGTCGTCGGTGTCGGATCCGCGACGGCGCTGGCCCGGTCGAGCCCCGCGTCCCGGCCGTCGATCGATCCGACGACCCCGTCCAGTCCCGGGAGGGGGGAGCCGTCGCGGTCGTCGGTGTCGACGCCGGCCGTCTCGGCGATCGCGCGAGCGGTGTGCTCGATGCCCTGCCAGTAGGCCGACTGCCCGCCCAGGCGCGTGCGGAGTCGATCGGTGAGCGGGAGCCGCGAGCGCTCGTCTGCGAGGAACTCGGCGGCGACTGGATCGTCGGTCCAGGTGCCCCGCTCGATCGCCTCGCTGGCCGTCGCTTCGCTGTCGCCCCGGTAGCGCGTCAGCACTTCGGTGGCCACGCGCCGGAGTTGCTTCCGGCGGCGGTCGGCCGTCCCGTAGCGCGTGGGGTCGAACGCCGCCAGCACGGCGTCCAGCTCCTCGCCCGGCGAGGCGACCGCGGGCAGCTCCTCCGGCGTCGCCGTCTCGCCGCGCCGTCTGGGGCTGTGGCGTCGTCCCTGCACGACGCGAATCGCCGCGGCGACCGCCAGCAGACCGATCACGACGACGGCGTAGCGCTGGACGCCGAGCCCGAACACCCCCGGCGCGGCGAGCGCTCCGACGCCGACCGCGAAGGCCACGAGCCCGACGGCCGCGAGGAGACGCCCGCGGCTCACGGCTCGCCCTCCGCGTACCGGGACTCGATCCGGCGCAGCAGTTCGACCGCCCGCCGTTCGTCGTCCCCGTCGATCTCGTAGTCGTCGTACCGGGCCCGCTCGAAGAGGTCGGTCAGAGCCGCCACGTCGTCGGCGCTCAGCCCCGACTCGACGGCGACGCGCTCGAACTCGCGGGCCGTCGTCGTCTCCGGGTCGGCCACGTCGAGCCGGGCCGTCATCTCGCGGAAGGCGCGGTAGACCTCGTTGTCCACCGCGGCCGTCTCCTCGATGCGGTCCGCCGCTCGACCGGCGGCCCGCCCGACCGCGACGGCCGCCCTCGTCCCGTCGTCGTCCGGGTCGGTCCGGTCGTCGCGGTCGTCGCGGTCGGCCGGTCGTCGGTTCGCGGCGACGGCGACCCCGACCACCGCGACGGCGATCACCACCACGAGTGCGATCGACAGCACCGACGGCTCCGTCGCCGTGGAGCCGCCGCCGCCCGCACCCACGCTGACGTTGTCGGTGGCGGGGACGCCGCCGCTGGACGGCTTCGGGAGGGGATCGAAGGGGACGCCCTGTAGCAGGACAGCCAGTACCAGCGAGAGAACGAGGACCGGGACGGCGACCCGGAAGAGCGCGCGCCAGTGCCGATACAGCCCCCAGAGAGCGACCAGTGCGAACAGGACGGCGAGGAGCGCGATCAGCTCCGCGAGCAGGGGCACGTCGAGCAACTGGGGAAGCGGCTCGGTCGAGCGTGCGGGAATGCCGCCGCCCTCGCCGATCCCCGCTCCGCCCGCCCCGTCACCGCCGGGCTCTCGCTGGCGGGCCGTGGGGAGGGTCCGAGCGGTCAGTGCGACTGCGACGACCGCGAGCAGTCCCAGGGCGGCGTCTCGGAGTCGGTCGCGTGACACAGTGGGTGAAAGTACGCAGAGTGGTATAAAACATCACGGCGACCGCTCCACGGCGTCGCCGCCGAGGACGTCAGATCGAGCATCTGTTCGCTCGTTCCGGATATCACGGGTACGTCACCTGGCGACAGTCTCTCGGCCGGACACGTGCCGAACCAACACCGCTTTACTTCCCCGATAGACAGATCTGTACACGAATGGCTACACGTGACTCGTGGGTATCGAACGTCGGATTCGTGCTCGCCTCCGTCGGCAGTGCGGCCGGGCTTGGGAACCTCTGGCGGTTCCCGTGGCTGACGGCCGGCAACGGCGGGAGCGCGTTCCTCCTCGTCTACCTGCTCATCGTCGTCGGCGTCGGCGTGCCGGGACTGCTCGCGGAGTTCGTCCTCGGCCGACTGGGTCGACAGACCCCCGTCGGCGCGCTCCGGTCGCTGACCGGCTCGCGCTGGGGGTCCGTACTCGGTGGGTTCAACGTCCTCACGACGCTCGTGATCCTCTCTTTCTACTCGGTCGTCGGCGGGTGGATCCTCCGCTATCTCCTGGTGTCGCCGGTGGGCGCGTACTTCGACCAGCCCCAGCAGTACTTCGGGGCGGTCAACTACGGCCTCGAAGCCGTCGGGTTCCACCTGCTCTTTCTGGGGATCGTCGCCGGAATCGTCTTCTTCGGCGTGAGCGGCGGCATCGAGCGCGTCTCGAAGGTGATGCTCCCCGGCGTCGTCCTGTTGCTCGTCGGCCTCGCGGCGTGGACGGCGACACAGCCCGGCACCGCCGACGGCTACGCCTTCTACCTCGGGTTCGACGCCGACTACCTCGCGGCCAACTTCCTGGGCGTGCTCGGACCGGCCGCGGGACAGGCGCTGTTTACCCTCTCGCTCGGTGCCGGGGTGATGCTGACCTACGCCTCGTATCTGGACGAGGACGCGTCGCTCCCGCGTGACACGCTCGTCATCGCGATCTCGAACACGGTCATCGGCGTCCTCGCGGGACTGGTCGTCATCCCGCTGCTGTTCTCGCAGGGGATCGACCCCGGACAGGGCGGCCCAGGGGCGCTGTTCGTCGCGCTCGCACGGGCGTTCGCGTCGCTGCCGGGCGGGACCGTCGTCGCGACGGTCTTCTTCGCGGCCGTGCTGATGGCCGCCGTGACCAGCGCCATCAGCCTGCTGGAGACGCCGGTCGCGACCCTCGTCGACACCGTCGGCGTCCCGCGACGCCGGGCGACGGCCCTGATCACGGCACTGCTGGCGGCCACCGGCAGCGGGCTGGCGCTGGCCAGTTCCGTCTTCGAGTTCGTCTCGGGGACGCTCGCGGATCTGCTGTTGACGGTGGGCCTGTTCGCCTTTCTCGCGATCGTCGCCTGGCTCCTGCGTGGCGAGGCGCTGGCGGAGTTTCGCGCCGGAGCCGGTCGGTTCGACGCGCTCGCGGTGCCGTGGCTGCTGACGGTCAGCTGGGTGTTGCCCGTCGTCGTCCTCTTCTCGCTGACGAACACGCTCGCGACGCTGGCGGGCGTGTCGCTGGGGCTGGGCGGGCGAGCGGGCGTCGCCGTCCTCGGCACCGTCGGCTGTCGGCTGGCCGTCGGCACGCGAAGCGGCGACGAAACGAGCGTCGTGGACGGGTAGACGCGGCCCGACGGGGCGTTAGGCTCCGTCGATCGCCCGTGCGGCGTCGAGCACCGCGTCGTGGAGCGGGCCGTTCGACGCGACCAGTCCGCGCGCGTCGTGGGTCCAGCGGTCGCCGTCGAGATCTGTGACGCGCCCGCCGGCCTCGCGGACGAGGTGGACCCCGGCGATCGTGTCCCAGGGATTCGTCTCGACGTTCGTGATCACGCCGTCGAGCTCGCCGGCCGCGACCCGCCCGAGCGCGGCCTGTGCCGAGCCCGGACGCTTCAGGTCGCCGAACCGCTCGACGATGGCCCGCGTCGCGCGGGCGTACTCCTCGCGGCGGTCCATCGGCCACCAGATCGTCGGGCAGACGATCGCTCGCTCGGGGTCGGTCCGGTCGCTCGTCGTGACCGGTGTCCCGTTCAGTGCGACGCCGCCGTCGACAGTCCGGTAAGTGTCGTCCATCGCCGGGAGGACGTTGGCCGCGGCGACTGGTTCGCCGTCCGCGACGAGAGAGACGCTCGTCGTGAAACAGCGCCCGCCGCGGACGTAGTTGTGGGTCCCGTCGATCGGATCGACGACCCACGCGCGACCGGTCTCGGGGACGGACTTCGCCGCCGCCGCCTCTTCGCCGACGAGCGTCGCGTCGGCGTCCGCGTCGTCGACGACCGCCGCGACGGCCGCCTGTGCCTCGCGGTCGGCGCGAGTCACCACGTCGGTCTTGCCCGACTTCGTCTCGACGGCGAGGTCGCGGCGAAAGAGGTCGTGTGCGCGCTCGGCACCCGCCCGTGCGGCCCGGAGCGCGAGGGCGTCCGGATCGCTCACGGCTCGTCCTCCTGGCGGGCCCGGATCGTCTCGGCGACGCCGTCGTACTCCGCCTCCTGGCGGAGACACTGGCTCGTTCGATCCTCGCCGCCGTCGTAGGGCTCGGGGTGTTCGCGGTCACACCGCGACCCGAAGGCTTCTCGGAGCTGTTCGGCCGCCGCGTCGTCGTCGCCGCCGGCAGCCAGCTCCACCGCCGCGTCGACGGTCGACTGGGCCGCCGGTGGGAGGTCGTGGTCCGCCAGCAGATCGGAGACGGTCTCCCGGAGGTCCTGACCGGCCACGTCGAGCCCGATCAGTCGTTTGATCGTCTCGGCCGCGGACGCCTCGGCGCGGGCTCGCGTCCTGAAGACGACGCGGAGTTCGTCCAGGGCGCGCCAGGTCCGCTCGGGCAGGTCGTAGTCGTCGGGCCGGATCTTCGCCGGACACCGCGTCGCGAACGGACAGCCGGCGGGCGGATCTCGGGGGTTCGGCGGCGAGCCGCGCAGCGTGATTCGCTCGCCGGTCCACGGGGAACCACTCCCCGGAATAGCAGACAGCAAGGAGACGGTGTAGGGGTGGTGGGGGTCGGCGTAGACCGACTCCGTGGGCCCCAGTTCGACGACGTTGCCGAGGTACATCACCGCGACGCGATCGGCGATGTGGCGCACGACCGAGAGGTCGTGGGCGATAAAGAGGTAGGTCAGCCCCATCTCGTCTTGCAGGTCTTCGAGGAGGTTGATGATCCGGGCCTGGACTGACACGTCCAGTGCCGACACCGGTTCGTCGAGGACGACGAACTCCGGTTCGAGCGCGAGCGCGCGGGCGATGCCGATACGCTGGCGCTGCCCCCCGGAGAACTGGTGGGGGTACCGGTAGAAGTGCTCCTCGGAGAGCCCGACCCGGTCGAGGAGGTCGAAGGCCCGGTCGCGCCGGATCTCCGCACGAGACTTCTCGACGGTGACGTCGACCGTCGGCGCGTCGCCGCTCCGGTCGACGGCGGCGGTGACCGCATCGGCCGACAGCGGCAGTTCGTCCCGAACCGTCACGTCGCCGTCGAGGCCGACCGTGAGATCGACCGTCTCGTCCGGCTCGGCCGGTCTGACACCACTGCCCCGGACCGTCGCATCGCCCTCGACGGCGACAGTCAGGACCGGCCAGTCGTGTGCCTTCAGGGGTTCCTGGACGATCTCGCCGATCGTCATTCGGTCGTTGAGACTCTCCTCGGGGTCCTGAAACACCATGCCCACGCGGCGCTGCCAGTCGCGGGCCTGTTCGGCGTCGAACTCGGTCACGTCCTGTCCGTCGGCCTCGACGACGCCGTCGGTCGCGTCCGCGAGCCCGATGATCGTCCGCCCGAGCGTCGTCTTCCCGCTACCTGACTCGCCGACGAGCCCGACCGTCTCGCCTTCGCGGATGTCGAGGTCGATACCGTCGACGGCTCTCACCGGCGGTTTCGCGCCGACGATGCTGTCGTCGTGGTAGTAGGTCTTCAGCGACTGGACCGAGACGACGGGGTCTTCGCGGGCCGTCACTGTCGCTCACCCCCGTCGCTGCGGGCCGGATCGTGGAGGAGACACGCTGCCGACCGATCCCCGTCGAGCGAGACGTGCTCGGGGGCCACGGAGCGACAGTCCTCGAAGGCCTCGGGACACCGGGGCGCGAACCGGCAGTCGGTCGCCGGTCCCGTCGGCGTCGGTACCTCTCCCTCGATGGTGGGGAGGCGCTCGTCCGGGTCCGTCCGCCCCGGAATGCTCTCCAGGAGCGCCCGCGTGTAGGGGTGGGCCGGGTGGTCGAACAGCGCCTCGGTGGGCGCACGCTCGACGACCTCGCCCGCGTAGATGACGTTGACCCAGTCGGTCGCGTCCTCGATGACGCCCATGTCGTGGGTGATAAAGAGGATCGCGAGGTCCTGCTCTGCCTGTAGCTCCGCGAGCAGGTCGAGGATCTGGGCCTGGATCGTCACGTCCAGTGCCGTCGTCGGCTCGTCGCAGACGAGCAGGTCCGGGTCACAGGCCAGCGCCATCGCGATGACGGCCCGCTGGGCCATCCCGCCCGAGAGCTGGTGGGGGTACTCGTCGACGCGTCGCGGTGCGTCAGGAATCCCCACGTCCTCCAGCAACTCGATGGCGCGGTCGGTCGCTGCCCGGCCGCGCAGGTCCTGGTGGATGCGCAGGGCCTCCTCGATCTGGTTGCCGATCGTGTAGACGGGGTTCAGCGAGTTTGTCGGGTCCTGGAAGACGATCGCGATGTCGCCGCGGTGGTCCGCCCAGTTGTCCTCGGTGAGGTCCTCGCCGCGGTACAGGATCTCGCCGCCCTCGATCCGGCCGGGTTCGTCGACGAGTCCGAGGATCGACCGGGCGGTGACGGACTTGCCCGACCCCGACTCGCCGACGAGGCCGACCGTCTGGCCCTCGCGGATCTCGAAGTTCACGCCGTCGACGGCGTGGATCTGCTCGCGCTCGGTGTGGAACACGACTTCGAGGTCCCGCACCGACAGCAGTGGCTCGTCGCTCACGCGCCACCACCTCGACCGGCGGCGGCCCCGTCGTCGGCGTCCGATCCGGCGGCGTCCGAACGGGGGTCGATGGCGTCACGGATCCCGTCGCCCAGCGCGTTGAAGCCCGTGACCACCAGCGTGATGAGCAGGCCCGGAATCAGCGAGATGTGCCACGAGCCGGTGTCGACGTACTCCTGGCCGAGGTTGACCGCGCGACCCCACTCCGGGGTCGGCGGGGAGACGCCGAGTCCCAGGAAGGAGAGCCCGGCGATGGCGATGATCGCCCCGCCCAGCGTCATCGACCCGTAGATCAGCAGGTAGCCCGTGATGTAGGGCAACATGTGCTGGCGCATGATCGTGCGGGGGCGCTGCCCGAAGCTCTTTGCCGCGTCGATCCACTGTCGTTCCGAGACCTGTAGTGCGGGTCCGCGCAGCGAGCGCCACATGTACGTCCAGCCCGTGAACGCGAAGATCAGCGCCAGTAAGAAGGCACCGCTGTACAGCCCCGCCACCCAGGTGTCTTTGAGCACCGTCGTGAGCATGATCAACAACAGCAACTGCGGCATCGCCATCACCCCGTCGGAGACGAGCACCATCCCGAGGTCGACACGGCCCTTGTAGTACGCGCCGATCAGCGCCAGCGACGTGGCGACGCCGACGCTGAGCCCGACCGACAGCAGGCCGATCACCAGCGAGATGCGCGACCCGACGGCGATAAACGTAAAGAGGTCTCGCCCGGTCGGGAGCGTCCCGAACGGGTGGAAGCGCCCGAAGTCGTCGTACTCCATCGGTCCGACGCGTTCCTCGCCGTCGCCCCGGGACTGGGACGCGAGGTTGGCCTCGCCGACGAGGATCGTCTCGACGGAGTCGGTCTCGGCGTCCCAGTAGGTGAGTTCGTTGTCGTAGGAGTTGCGCATGTTCTTGTCGACGGTCGTCGGTCCGAGCGCGGGGGCGAACACCGCCATGACGACGAACATGAACACGACCGCCAGTCCGAACAGTCCCCAGCCGTGGTTGCGGAACCGATCGATCACGTCGTCTCGGGGCGTCCAGTCGGCGGCCCGGTACTCGCGGCGGTAGAGCCGGTAGCCGAGCACCGCCCAGCCCGCGACCGCGAGCGCGTAGAGGTAGATCAGGGCGACGCGAATCCCCCAGGCGACCTCGGGCCGGAGTCCGAGGAACGTCCCGACCCACCGCTGGCCGTTCCAGTACCCCTCGTTGGGGACGGTTTCGCGGGACAGCAGCGTCGGGAGCTGGCGGGCCGCGGCCTCGATCCCCTCGACGAAGCCGACGCCGGGGAGGGACGCGGCCGCCAGTGTGTCACTCAGAATTGCCACGAGGAACGTCGCGAGCGCACCGACTTCGAGCGCGAGCAGTCCAGCGCCCAGACCGACCCAGACGAGCGTCGGCGACTCGGTCGGCAGGATCGTCGACGCCGTCTCCGGCGTGACCTCGTCGTCGGCGGCGTCCGAAGACGGCCCGTGTGCGCCGGCCATCTCAGGCCCCCTCCAGTCCGACCCGCGGATCGATCACCGTGTACAGCACGTCCTGCAGGAGGTTGACGCCGACGATCAACAGGATGAACACGTACATCAGCGTCCCGACCAGCGGGAGGTCTCCCTGTGTCGCAGCGTTGAAAAAGAGGAGCCCGATCCCGTTGATGCTGAAGACGGTCTCGACGAGGACGCTGCCGCCGATCAACAGGAACGCCTCGCTGGTGATGATCGGGACCAGCGGAATCAGGGCGTTCCGGAAGATGTGCTTCCAGACCAGCGCCCGTTCGGAGACGCCCTTGGCCCTCGCGAGATCGACGTAGTCCTCGTTGCGAACCTCGAGGACGGCCGTGCGGCCGATCCGCATCTCGTTGCCCATCGAGGCCGAACCGAGGACGATCGCCGCCGGGAGCACCTTCTTCGTCGCCGCGAGGAAGCCCTCGACGGTGTGGAGCCGCGAGAGGTCGGGACTGCCGGTCAGAGCGTCGAGTTCGATCCACAGCGACTGCCAGTCGAAGCCGAAGATCGCCTGTGAACTGCCGAGCACGGCCAGCAGCATGATCCCGAGCCAGAAGTTCGGCATGGCCCGCCAGACGATCCCGCCCATCGAGGCGACGTAGTCAGACGCGGTGTTCGAGCGCATCCCCGCGTAGAAGCCGAGCGGAACGCCGATACACACCGCGATCAGGACCGACCAGAACCCGAGCCACAGCGTCCGAGGCAGGAAATCGAGAATCAGGGCGTTCACGTCCGAGCCCTGGTACAACAGCCACGTCTGCCCCAGATCGAACGTCAGCAGACTCCCCATCCAGTCGAAGTAGTGCTGGAGCGGGGGCTGATCGAGCCCGAGCTGGGTCCGTGCGGCCTCGTAGGCCGCCGGGTTCTGTGTCTGGCCCTCACTGAGCAGTCGGGTCGCCGGATCGATCGGCCCCAGGTAGATGATCGCCCACGTCATCGTCGTCCCGAGCCAGACGACCGGGACGGACAGCGCCACCCGTTTGGCGATGTATCGGAGTCGGCTCACGGTCGTTCACCCCGGCCGCGGTACCCCATCGCCCGAACGAAACCATATCCTCGAAGATACATGTATGAGAGCAGTCGGTTACTCGCCTTTCGTGACCTGATCGAACGTCTGGTTGCCCATGACGCCGTGCATCTCGACGTCAACGTACTCCTGCCAGAACCGCTGTGCGACGGGGTTGACCGTCGGGAGTTCCTGGACGGAGGCCCAGTTCATCTCCTCGACGGTCTGGAAGGCCTCGTTGCGAGACTGCTGGGTCGAGTCGTCGGGCTGGTACTTGTTCTCCCAGGCGTCCATCGCGGTCTGGCGGTACTCCTCGGTGTAGAAGCTGCCCTCGGCTCCCCAGCGGGTGAACTGCGAGCCGGGGTTGTTCCCCCAGAGGAATCGCAGGAAGTTCTGTGGGCCGGGGTACTCCATCCCGTCGCCGAGGCCGAACACTTCCATGTCGCCGTTGATCGCGCGGCTGATGATCGTCCCGAACTGGGACTCCTCGATGCTCATGTCGATGTAGGCCGACCGGAGCTTCGACTGGAGGCGGGTGAACACGGAGCCGTAGGCGCTGTCGCCCGCGATCGTCGTCGCGGTGATCTCGTAGCGGTCGTTCTCGCCGTAGCCCGCCTGCTCCATCACCGACCGGGCCTCGTCCAGTAGCGTCTCGCCGTAGCCGTACGGGTAGCCGTCGGCCCCGAACTCGGTGACCGACTGATAGCCGTTCTCGGCGTGACGGTCGTACGTCTCGGCGCTGCTGACGCCGTCCTCGAAGGTCGGGTACGCCGCCGGTGGCGTCATGTGGTAGGCCGGCTGTCCGGTGCCCTTGTAGACGTTCTTCGCGATCTCGTCCTGGTTCATCGCGTAGGCGAACGCGCGCCGGACCGGGAGCGGGACCTCCAGACAGTTGAACACGATGTACTCGGTTCGGAGCGCCGGGATCTCGCCGTAGTTGACCGTCGTGCCGTCGTCGAAGGTGTAGGTCCCGACCGAGCGGCTCCCGCTGGTCTCCTCGATGGAGACGCTCTCGGGGTTGAACGCGGCGGTCGAGATGTCCTCTTGCATGAGGTCGGCGTTACCGTTCTGGAAGCGGCTAAAGCGCGTGTTAGCGCTCTCGACGACGGTGATCGTGACGCCGTCGAGTTCCGGACCCTCGCCGTAGTAGTCGTCGAAGGCCGTCAGGCGGAGCGCGTCGCCCTTGTTCCACTCGTCGACTTCGAACGGACCGAGGCCGGCGTAGGCGGGGCCATCGCCCGCCGTACTGAAGAACTCGTTGTACTCGTACTCGCCGTCGTACCCGTCGACGTCGCCGACCGAGCCGGCGGGGAGGATCGCGAACGTGCCCCCGGCGATCTGTGAGAGGGTGTACTGGAACGGCGAGGCGAGCGTGAACTCGAAGGTGTAGTCGTCGACGGCGTCGACCGCGAGCGAGCCGGGGACGTAGTCGGCCAGGCTCTCCTCGTCTGCGGGCTCGGTCCGGGACGCGTCCTTCTCGTGGTCGATCGTCATCGTCTCGCCGATGATGTCGTCGCGGTTCCGAGAGTTCTCGGAGCCGGCGAGACGACGGAACGAGTAGACCACGTCGTCGGCGGTGAGCTCGGTCCCGTCGTGGAAGGAGACGCCCTGTTTGAGCTGGAAGGTGTATGTCAGCCCGTCGTCGGACATCGAGTAGTCCTCGATGACCGCACCTTCCGGCGGGTACTCCCCGTTCGGGAAGTCGAGCAGAGAGCTGCCGTACTGGTTGAATCCGACGCCCGATCCCTTGGCGTTGATCGGGTCGAGCGTCTGAACTGGCCCCGGAGACATCATCTGGAGCGTGTTGCTCACCGACGACGTGCTGTCGTCGGAAGCGTCGGAGGGCTCGGCGGACTCGTCGCCGCCGTCGTCCGTGCTGTCGGTCGGTTCGTCCGTCGCGGTGGACTCTTCGGACGGGCCACTGGAACAACCTGCGAGCGCTGTGGCTGCACCGGCACCAGCAACCGTCAGAAAGCCTCGCCGCGTCGTATCCTCAGGCATCACGTCCATCTGTCTAACCCGTAGGTAACTGTGTTGCTATTATCAACCTATATTTCCTTATAGATTTCCATTGATAGCCAGATTCTATATAGAGTTACCAAAGTAGTCGATAGTGGAAACGTACTTGTACAGCCACGGGAAACGAGAACCGATGTCGGAGAACGCCAACGAGTGGGGTCGAACCCTGGAGACCGCCACGGAGATGGCCGACGAGCTCCGGTCCGAGGGGTGGTCCGTCGAGACCGTCCGCGCGGCCCACGTCGCACCGGAGCCGCCGTCACACGGCGAGACCGATCGGTTTGGGTTCGTCTACCTGGCGCAGGGCGAGGTCGCCGACGACGTTCGATCGGCCGTCGCCGAGGGCGAGTTCGACGGCTACGAACTGTTCACACACCGGGACGGCTCGGACCTGTACGCGGTGACGCGACTGACCGATCGGGACCGAGACCTGGCAGTGTTGCTGGTCGGCGCGATCGACCTCACGACGGCCGGTGAGCTGGCCGCCGTGGCGCGGGACCGCGGCGAGATGTACTCTCACGTCAAGCTGGTCGACGGTACCCACCTGGCGACGTTCCGCCACGACGACGCCGACCCCTTCTTCCCGGAGGACGTATGACCGAGTTCGACGACGCCGGGCCGGTCGTGGCCCGACTGGACGAGCCACGCGGGGACCACACGCGCTTTGCGGTACTGGCCGACCCACACGTCTCGACGCGCGAATCGGGCACGTCGAAGCTGTTCGAACACACGCTCGACCACCTGGAAGCGGCCGTCGCGGACATCGGCCGCCGCGACGTCGACGCCGTCCTCTCGCCGGGCGACCTGACGAAAGACGGCGAGCCCTGGAACTACGACGCCGTCGACGAGGCGCTGTCGGAGCTCGATGTCCCGTTCTATGCCGTCCCCGGCAACCACGACGTACCGAAGGTCAGAGACGAACACGACCCCCTCTCCGTCGAGGCGTTCGCCGACCGCTACGGCCCCGGCGAACTCCCGTACCACGCCGAGGTCGGCGGTCTGGACGTGATCGGCCTCAACACTGCCGGCACGGCAGACCGGCTGTACGAGAGCCACGAGGGACGGGTCACCGAGGCGACGCTGGACTGGCTCGACGAGACCCTGGCCGAGGCGGAGACGCCCGTGGTCCTCCTCCACCACAACCTCCCGTCGGTGAGCGATCAGATCGACGCCCACCGGGAGATCGAGCCCGAGATGGTCGAGATCCCGGCGATGGCCGACGCGGACCCGCTGGCCGAGACACTCGCCGACGGCGGGGCACAGCTCCTCCTCAGCGGCCACTATCACCTGCCCGCGACCGGCGAGTACCACGGGCTCCGAGAGATCGCCGCGCCGACGACCTGCTCGTTCCCGCAGTCGTATCTCCTCTGTGAGACGACGCCGGAAGGGACGACGGTCCGGCTCGTCCCGATCGCCGACGAGGTCGGACTGGAGACCGCACACGCCCGCCGGAGCGGCGACTCCGCGACCGCGAAGGGTCTGACCGCGATCGCCGCCGCTCGGCTGGCCTCGTTCCCGCTGGTCAGCGAGTGACTGGCGGCACATACTGCCGGCTGTAAATCTGTCACGGATTTCGCCATCCCGGGGTGGCGAATATCTGAACGAAGTTACAGCCGGCAGTATCAGGTCTCGGGCTCGTCCTGGCAGTCACAGCCGCCGTTCGTGAGCAGTTCGTCGGCGCTGTACTGGGTCCCACAGTCCTGGCAGAACACCTGTACGTCGACGAAGACGCTGAAGTTCCCGATCGTGATGCGGTCGGTGTTGTGGAGGCTTTCGAGGTTGTTGCGGACGACGGCCTGGGTCCGACTGACCAGTCGCCTGATCGACTCCGCGGTCTTCTCGATCTGTGAGCTGTCGGACCGCTCCTCGCTGGGCTTGGAGACGCCCCGCTCGTCGGTGAGGTAGGTGTAGATGCTCTGGTGGGAGACGAACGACGCGCGGAGCGATTCGAGGTCGATACCGCGCTGTTCGAGGCGCGTCTCGACCTCCGCTCGCGTCCCGGTCCCCACGTCGTCGTCGGTGAGGAGTTCGTAGGTGTTCTCGATCTCGCCGTCGACGTATGCTTCGTCGGCCCGGTCGTGGGCGGCCGCCAGCAGCCGCTGGTTGAACCAGTCCGCCAGCTCCCGGAGGCTGTACTGTTCGTCACCGGTCCCCAGCCAGTACTCTTCGAGTTGCTGGCCGACGCCGTCGAGTTCCCACTCGTCGATCAGCCTGGCGACTTTGCTCACCGCGTCTCCCTCCGAACTGTGACAGCGTTCATACGCGCATCTACCGAGAGAGTGCCACATGAACGTTCGCTTCCGCGGAGTCGACGCGTCCCGTCCGTCGACAACCCTTAACACCGCCGGCCGTCGATGAGGGACATGACCCGGATCGTCGACTACGAACTGTTCGAGGTGCCGCCGCGCTGGCTGTTCCTGAAGCTCGAAACGGCCGACGGAACCACGGGCTGGGGCGAACCCATCCTCGAAGGGCGTGCCGCGACCGTCCGCACCGCCGTCGAGGAGCTACTGGAGGGGTACCTGCTGGGCGAGGCGGCGGGCCGGATCGAGGATCACTGGCAGACGATGTATCGCGGCGGCTTCTACCGCGGTGGCCCCGTGCTCATGTCGGCGATCGCCGGGATCGACCAGGCGCTGTGGGACATCGAGGGCAAGCGGACGGATCGGTCGGTCGCCGACCTGCTGGGCGGTTCCACGCGCGAGCACGTCCCGGTCTACAAGAAGCTCGTCCCGGAGCGCGTCGACAGGATCCCCGAACTGGCGACCGACGCCGTCGAGGCGGGCTACGAGACGCTCAAGCTACTGACGACCTACCAGACCGCCCCGCTGGAGTCGGGGGCCGACGTCGACGCGATCTGTGAGCACCTGTCGCTCGCTCGCGACGCGGTCGGTCGGGCGGTCGACATCGGGGTCGACCTCCACGGTCACGTCTCGGCGAGCATGGCCCCGCGGGTGTGCGCCCGGCTCGCGGCGGACGACCCCGCGTTCGTCGAGGAGCCCGTCCGGCCCGAGCACCTGCGGACGCTGGATCGGTCGGCCACCCACGACGTTCCGGTGGCGTTCGGCGAACGGCTCTACTCGCGCTGGGAGTTCCGTCCGCACCTCGAAGCGGGGCGGGTCGACATCGTCCAGCCCGACGTCAGTCACGCGGGCGGGATCACCGAGATCGCGAAGATCGCGTCGATGGCCGAGACCTACGGGGCGCGGGTGATGCCGAGTTGCTCGGTCGGGCCGATCGCCCACGCGGCCAGCACGCAGCTCAGCCACCACCTCCCGAACGCCGTCACGCAGCCCGACCTGGGCGAGCACTACGTCGACGCCTACGTCGACAACGCCGACGAACTGCGCAGCGAGAACGGGCGGGTAACCCTTCCTGATCGGCCCGGCCTCGGCGTCGACGTGAACGAGGCGGGCGTCCGGGACCACGCCGGCACGGGAAGCGACTGGCGACCGCCGGTCCGACGGTACGACGACGGGAGTTTCGTCGAGTGGTGAGTGCTCGCTCGCGGCAGACACTGACAGTGGACTTATCCTCGCGCCAGCCCAGCGAGACCGTATGGCAGATGGCGACCGCATCGCGGCGACGAAGACGGCCTTCGAACTGCTGGACGTGGTCTACCGGTCCGGCGGCGCTTCGGCCGCGGAGTTGATGGACGCGACCGGGCTCTCTCGGGGGGGCGTCTACAAACACCTGCGCACGCTCGTCGAGGTCGGCGCGCTGGCGAATCGCGACGGCGTCTACGAGCTGGGGCCGACGGTCGCCGAGTACGGAGTGGCGGCGAGCGCTTCCCACGCGGTCCTCGACCAGACCGACGCGGTCGATCGGCTGGCCCGCAGGATCGACGCCCCGGCGAACCTCTGGGTGAGCGACGGCGAAGAGTGTCACTGTCGATACACGACGGGCACGGACCGCGCTGCGTATCCCAGGGCCGTGGGCGACAGCGAGCGACTCGTCGAGAGCCCGCCCGGGAAAGTGGTCCTCGCTCGACTCCCGACGCGACAGCGGACGGAGCTGGTCGGCACCCACAACGAGACGCTACTCTCACAGCTGGAGACGGCCAGAGAGCGTCAGTTCCTGGAGGAACGACTCCTCTCGGCACCCGACTGGGTCTCGATCGCGGCCCCGGTGCTCGCGCCGGGCGGGGACGCCGCGGCGGCGATCGAGGCCGTCGTCCCGTCCGACCGGGCAGACCAGCTGGACGCGACGACGGTCGGTGAGCGGCTCGTGGAGACGGCAGCGGAGATGCAGTAGCAGCCCCGACGGAGCCGCTCGATGTCCTCGCTATTCTGTCAGTACCGTCGAACACAACTATATCTGTAACGTTTCGGGTCACGGCGAGGCAGTGGCACGGAGAACGTCGACAACTGTCGTCGACCCGACCGGCGGTGAGGTACCGCTTCGACCGATCTGGCACCAGTTTACTGCTCTCGTTTTCGTGTATCGATCGAGCCGGAGGACGACGAGCGACAGCGGCGCGCCGTCGGCCGGACGAGGATCTGATCCCCAGTGAAGGAGCGTCAGATGGTGTTTCGCGGACGGTAGTACACTTCCACGTGGCAGACCTCGACGGGGACCAGACGCGGCGTCGAGCGCCGGCGACACTCCCGATATCGACTGAACTACCTCGATTCGAGTATAGAACGGTCACTGATCTGTCTTTCTTCATAGTTTTTCGTCTTCGAATATCACTTCCAGAAGAGTTCGACGTTCAGGCCGAGCAGCGACGAACGCAGCGACGGCCGCCGATCGGACGGTCGAGAACGAGGGTCAGGGTGGACAGCGTTGTACACATTTAGTGTACTACGGTCGCCGCCTATTACAGAACTATGCCTGTAAAGCGACGCGGAGAGTCCACAGTGAGTGTATCGGATGGCGACGCCGGTCCGAGAGTCGCCCCCGGGAACACGCGTCTCCCGGATCGGCCAGTCCCCGAAACGACTAAACGAGCCGAAACCACACGTCAGAGCGAACACGATGAGCGAAATTACCGACTACGAGCTGTTCGAAGTCCCGCCGCGGTGGCTGTTCCTCCGGATCGAGACCAGCGACGGCCTCGTCGGCTGGGGCGAACCCGTCGTCGAAGGCCGGGCGAGGACCGTCCGCACCGCCGTCGAGGAACTGATGGACAACTACCTGCTGGGCGAGGACCCGAGTCGGATCGAAGACCACTGGCAGACGATGTACCGCGGCGGCTTCTACCGCGGCGGGCCCGTGCTCATGTCGGCGATCGCCGGGATCGACCAGGCGCTGTGGGACATCAAGGGCAAGCACTTCGACGCCCCGGTCCACGAGCTGCTGGGCGGCAAGGCCCGCGACCGCATTCGCGTCTACCAGTGGATCGGCGGGGACCGTCCCTCCGACGTGGCCGAGCAGGCCCGCGAGCAGGTCGAAGCGGGCTTCACGGCGCTGAAGATGAACGCCACCGAGGAGATCGAGCGCGTCGACGACCCCGCCACCATCCAGGCCGCCGTCGACCGGCTCCGGCAGGTCAGAGAAGCGGTCGGCGACGAGGTCGACATCGGCGTCGACTTCCACGGCCGCGTCACGAAACCGATGGCCAAGCGCCTGGTCGAGGAGCTGGCTCCCTACGAACCGATGTTCGTCGAGGAGCCCGTGTTGCCCGAACACAACGACGCCCTCCCCGAGATCGCCCAGCACACGACGACGCCCATCGCCACGGGCGAGCGAATGTTCTCCCGGTGGGACTACAAGTCGCTGTTCGAGAACGGCACCGTCGACGTGATCCAGCCGGACCTCTCTCACGCGGGCGGTATCACCGAGGTCAAGAAGATCGCGGCGATGGCCGAGGCCTACGACGTGGCGATGGCCCCCCACTGCCCGCTGGGACCGATCGCGCTGGCGTCGTGTCTCCAGGTCGACGCCACCGCCGCCAACGCCTTCATCCAGGAGCAGAGCCTCGACATCCACTACAACGAGACCAGCGACGTGCTCGACTACCTCGCCGATCCCGCGGTCTTCGACTACGACGACGGCTACGTCGAGATCCCCGACGACCCCGGTCTGGGCGTCGAGATCGACGAGGAGTACGTCCGCGAGCAGGCCGAGCTCGACCACGACTGGCACAACCCCGTCTGGCGACACGACGACGGCAGCGTCGCCGAGTGGTAGCCACGAGACCCCGACTGTGCGGAGGGGTCTCGTCCAGCGCGAGCGGGAGTGAACACGGCGAACGACACGTGAGCAGCGAGGGGCGCGACCGAAGGGAGCGGCCCTCGTCCAGCGCGAGCGGGAGTGAACACGGCGAACGACACGTGAGCAGCGAGGGGCGCGACCCTCGTCCAGCGCGAGCGGAACGGAGAATACTTACCGAGCGGGCCGACACGTCCACTCGATGCCAGCAGACCCGACAGCCAACGCCGTCCCGAACAGACACGCAGACAGCGTCGCCGTCGTCACCGGTTCGACCCGCGGCATCGGCGCTGGCGTCGCCCGCCGCTTCGCCGCCGAAGGGGCGTCCGTCGTCGTCACTGGCCGCTCCGTCGAGCCCGGCGAGCGCGTCGTCGCCGAGATCGAGGACGCGGGCGGCGAGGCGACCTTCCTGCAGGCGGACATGCGCGATCCCGCCGAGATCCAGGCGCTGATCGAACACACCGTCGAGGAGTACGGCCGCGTCGACACGCTGGTCAACAACGCGGGCGTCCAGACCGAGACCACCGCCAGCGAGGCGACGCTGGACGACTGGGCGTTCGTCGTCGAGACCGATTTCCGGTCGTTCTGGCTCTGTGCCAAACACGCGGTCGAGCACATGCCCGAGGGCGGCACCGTCCTCAACATGTCCTCGAACCACGCCCGCCTGACGATGCCCGGCCTCTTCCCGTACAACGCCGTCAAGGCCGGCATCGACGGGATGACCCGCGCGATGGCGCTGGAGCTCGGCCCCGAAGGGATCACGGTCAACACGATCAACCCCGGCTGGATCGAGATCGAGCGGACCAGCGAGGAACTGGGTGAGGACTACGAGTACACCGAGGAGATCCATCCCGTCGGTCGACTCGGGACGCCGGCCGACGTGGCCGGTCTCGCCACCTTCCTCGCCAGCGACGACGCGACGTTCGTCACCGGCGAGAGCATCCTCGTCGACGGGGGGCGCTCACAGGTGATGCAAGACGACGTGTACCTCGACTACCGTCGAGAGTGATCGGTCGGCCACGACCGCCGACAGGAGCGATTGTCTGCCGGCGTAGTATAACTATTTAATTACATACCGAGCTAAGTATTCTGAATTGGACCATCTTTGAGCCCATAATGCCCATAGATGTACCCATACAGACTATTATATACTGATAGAATCTATTAGTGACCCAGGCCCCCCATGCGAGTCGCCGAAAACCACAATCTATTGTGGAAAGCGCTATTCTGGTCGAAAGCTCCAGCGGACGGGGGCGCGTGTGGTCGATCGACACACCGCCCAAGCGCATTTGTGTCGCGATCGAGACAGCGACGGTATGGCAGATCACACAGCCGTCGCCGCCACACTCGAAGGGCACGATTCGTGTCTGCTGGTGGTCCACGCCCACGCGGACCTCGACGCGGTCGGTGCCGCCGTCGGACTCGCCCGCACGCTCGACAGCGACGCACGGATCGTCGCGCCGGACGGCCTCAAGCGACGAGCGCGACAGCTGGTCGAGGGGCTCGACGAGACCGTTCACACTCCCGACGGGGTGGCGGTCGGCGACGCCGACTGTCTGGTCGTCCTCGACGCACCGTCGAGCGACCGCATCGAGCCGGTGTGGGGAGCGATGACGCCGGAATCCCTCGTCGTGATCGACCACCACGAGCCCGACGACCTCGTCGAGGCGTCAACGGTCGCTGCCGTCGACACGACCGCCGGTGCGACGGCCGCGCTGGTCGCCGACGTGATCGACGCGCTGGATGGGACAGCGGGCTCGAAGGCACGGATCGCGCTGGCGGCGGGGCTGTTCGACGACACGAGCGGGCTCGCCGGTGCCTCGCCCGAGGAGATCAGTCGCTTCGGCGACCTCCTGGCCGACAACGACCACGTCGACGTGCTCTCGGCGCTGCTCGAACACGAGCGGTCGTTCGGCCAGCGAGTCGCAGCGAGCAAGGCGGTCGTTCGGGCGACGGGCTACCGCGCCGACCGAACGCTGGTCCTGACGACGACGATCAGCAGCCAGCAGAGTGTCGCTGCACAGGCACTCCGGGCGACGGGCGCGGAGATCGCGCTCGTGTTCTCCGAGCGCGACGACCAGTGCTGGATCGTCGGCCGCGCCGAGTCCGGGAGCATCAACCTTCCCGAGGACCTGTTCGAGCCACTGGCCGAGACCTTCGGCGGCGACGGCGGCGGCCACGCGGGTGCCGGCGTGGCGAAGCTCGAAACGACGGCGCTGGAGACCATCCGAGAGGAGACGCTCGCTCAGCTGGAAGCGACGCTCGGGACGGCGCTCTCGGCACTGTCGTAGGCTGGCGAAGGCGTGACCGTCGATTTGGAGAAGACCGTTGACAGCCCTCCGCCGCCCCTGACCGAGACGGACGCGACGACCGTGCCTCGAACGACACCAGTAGTGGTGCGAACGGGCACACATTTATCATTATTTACCACCACGGTAGTCGTATGCCAGGCGGCAGCGATATGACCCTGCATCAGTTCCTGTGGCGCGCGGAAAACGTCTTCGGCGACCAGGAGATCGTCTCTCGGACCCACGAAGGAATCCACCGCTACACGTTCGCGGACTATGGGGACCGCGTGCGAAAGCTCGCGAGCGTCCTCGACCGGCGTGGCTACGGCGAGGGCGACCGGATCGCCACCTTCGCGTGGAACAACCACTGGCACCACGAGCTGTACTTCGGCGTGCCCTGTCAGGGCGCACAGCTACACATGATCAACATCCTCCTGCCGGACTCACACGTCCAGCACCTCGTCGACGACGCCGAGGACGCGGTGCTGGTCGTCGACCCGACGATGCTCGACGCCCTCGAAGCGGCCTACGACGAGGCGGCCTTCGACAGCGTCGAGCTGTTCGTCGTCATGGGCGACACCGTCCCCGAGACCGACCTGGAGCCGGTCACCGACTACGAGTCGTTCATCGCCGACGGCGACCCCGACTACGAGTTCCCCGACGTGAGCGAGGACCAGCCGGCCGGGATGTGCTACACCTCCGGGACGACGGGGATGCCCAAGGGCGTCGAGTACACCCACAAGATGTACTGGGGGCACACGATGGGGCTGCTCACCGGCGAGCTGGGCCTCACCGCTCGCGATACCGCGATGACCGTGGTGCCGATGTTCCACGTCTCGGGGTGGGGTCGCCCGTTCGCGACGCTGGCCTCCGGTGCCAAGCAGGTCCTCCCGGGACCGAACCCCGAGCCCGAAGACCTCGCCCGGCTCGTCGAATCCGAGGGCGTGACCCAGAGCGCGGCGGTCCCGACCGTGTGGCGCGGGCTGCTCCAGTACGCTTCCGAGGCCGATCCGGACCTCGATTCCCTGGAGTACGTCCTCTCGGGTGGGTCGGCGACGCCCAAGGGCCTCATCGAACGCTACCGCGAGGATCTGGGCATCGAGCTGGTCTCGGGCTACGGGATGACCGAGACGACGCCGATCACGCACCTCGCCGAGACGATTCCAAGCAACGTCGACGCGGACGGCGACGAGCGGACGGCGACGCGTGCCCACGCGGGGCTACCGCTGCCCGGCGTCCAGCTGAAAGTCGTCGACGAGGACGGCGCGGAGGTCCCGTGGGACGGCGAGTCGCTGGGCGAACTCCTGATGAAGGGGCCGTGGGTCACCACCGAGTACTTCAACGCCCCCGACAAGACCGAGCGGTCGATCACCGAGGACGGGTGGCTCAAGACCGGCGACATCGCACGGGTCACCGAGAACGGGTACACCGACGTGGTCGACCGCCTCGACGACCTCGTCAAGAGCGGCGGGGAGTGGATCTCCAGCGTCGAGCTGGAGAACCGTCTGATGGGTCACGAAGCGGTCGCGGAGGCGGCAGTGATCCCCGTCGAGCATCCCACCTGGGACGAGCGCCCCGCCGCGTTCGTCGTCGTCGAGGACGACGCCACGGCCGACGACGACCTGCGCGAGACGCTTCGCTCGTTCGTCGCCGAGGAGTATCCCTCGTGGTGGGTACCGGACACCATCGAGTTCATTCCGGCGGTCCCGAAAGGCGCGACGGGGAAGTTCTCGAAGATCGACCTGGAGGACCAGTACGTCGACGACGAACTCAGAGCACGGGTCCGCGAGCAAGCCCCCGGACAGCGGTAGCTGCATCGCCGCCACGACTGGCCAGCGGTATAATTCCGTTCCGTATCTACAAATTTAAGTACCATCTCGTCCCGAGCAACGCCCATGCTCACAGAGGGGGAGGGAGAGACGAGCGCCCCGACGGTCCCGGCACCCGTCACGCCGGACGACCCGAACGCGTGGTACGCACCCGACGTTCGCGATCAGGACGAGATCCACCCCGGCGTCGTCGTCACCGTCACCGAGACGGCGGCCGGATTCGAGTACGACCTTCGGGACCCGCTGCTGTCGGTCGACGACGCCGACGCGCTCGCGACCGTCGAGGAGTACTTCGCCGACGCGCACGTAGATCGGCCGCGCACGCGCGAGGGAGCGATCGAACGCGTCGAGTCGGGGCTCGACGAGAAACACCAGCGGGTGATCGACCGTCTCGTCGACTGCTCGCCCGCGTCCAGACGACGACTCGACTACCACGCGCTGTGCTCGCTGGCCTGCCTGGGTGAGTTGACGCCCTACGCGCTGGACGACCGCATCGACGTGGCCGATCTGGGTTCGGGGTCCGTGCGCGTCCACACCGACGATTTCGCCCCCGCAGAGACCGATCTCGATCCGGACACGGAGTTTCTGGACCGCTTTGCCAGCGAGCGGCTCGAACAACACACTGTCACCTTCCACGAGTTCGAGATCCCCGTGATCGTCTACCGGGAGAACGTCCTGGGCGACGATCCGTTCACCACGAAGTACGCGGTCCGCGAACCTGACCAGCTGCCGGGCGACGAAGAGCTCATCGAGGCCTGCAAGACGCGCGTCTGGGAGGCCAGCATCGACGGGGTGCTCGAAGACGAGGTCGCGTTCGTCCGCGACCGGGCTCGGACGCTCCTCTCGCGACAGCTGACCATCCGCAACACGCGGGCCTGGTTCGACGCGGCGCGGTACCGGCTCCGGACGGCGCTGGCGGAGTACGACCTGACGGTGCCGCCGGTCGACCGTCGCTTTGCCGACGACCGGCTGGAGGACCTGCTGTACTACGTGCTGCGTGACCTCGTGGGGTACGGGAAGCTGACGGTCCCGGTCCGGGACCCGACGCTGGAGGACATCGAGGCCAACAGGGTCGACGAGCGGATCAAGGTCGTCCCGCGGCTGGACGTGGGCCACAACGAACGCGTCCCGACGAACCTCTGCTTCGAGAGCGAACGGGCGTTCGTCAACGTCGTGACCAAGCTCGCGGCCGACGACGGCACCGAACTCAACGCCTCGACGCCGAGCGCGAAGGTGAACCTCAGCCCCGAGGGCGTCGAGGAGACGATCCGGTGTGCCGTTGCACTCCCGACGATCAGCGAGGACGGCCCACACATCTCCATCCGGAAGCAGTCGCCCGATCCGATGACCCCCGTCGACCTGATCGAACGGGACGCCCTCCCGACGGAACTGGTCGCACTGCTGTGGCTGTTGTACGAGCACCACGGCGTCGTGCTGTTCTGTGGGCCGACCGGCGTCGGCAAGACGACGCTGATGAACGCCCACATGCCGTTCATCCCCTATCGTGATCGCCCGATCTCGATCGACGAGGGGTCCCGAGAGGTGTTCATCCCACACGAGACCGGCGTCTCGCTGACGACCAGAGACCACGAGCGGGACCACCGCCGCGTGACGATGGCCGACCTGATGACCGAGTGCAACTACCTGAACCCGGACGTGGAGGTCATCGCCGAGGTCAACACGGCAGCGAGCTTCGAGACGTTCGCCGAGACGCTGAACACGGGCCACGGGCTGCTCGGGACGACTCACGCCGAGGACGTGGAGACGCTGGTCAACCGCGTCGTCGAACAGGGCCTGCCCCCCTACCTCCTCCAGGAGATCGATCTCCTCGTGTTCCCGAAGCGAGTGGGCGAGGACCGCTTCGTGGGAGAGGTCGTCGAGATCGTCGACGAGACCACCTACCGAGCGCTCGATCGGGACGCCGACCGCTGTGGCGTCGTCCGGAAGGCCGACGCCACGGTGTACTGGAACACCGTCTGCACACGCGATCGAAACGGCGAGTTCGAACTCGCGGGGCTGGTCGGCGAAGGGAGCGATCCGATCCACGCCTTCGAGCGGCTGGCCGACCAGACCGACCAGACGGTCGACGGCGTCGAAGCCATGTTCGAACGCCGACACCGCTACGTCCAGTATCTCGTACAGGAGGGGATCACCGACGCCGACGAGCTGTTCGCGCTGCTTGCGGACCTCAAGACCGACGAGGCGGCGACGGTCGAGCGGCTACACCGCCAACGGGCCGACGAACCGACGGTCCGCGGGGAGGAGATCGATGGCGACTGAGACGCCACGGCAGTTGAACCCGCTCGATCGGGGACTGTACGCTCTGTTCGCACAGCACGCCGACAGCGGCCGCCACGACGGTGACAGAGTCCGGTACCGGGCCGCAGATCTGGACGCGAGCTTCGAGCTGTATCTGGCCCGAACGTACGGACTGGCCTGGGTGGCCGGACTCGCCGGGTGTCTCTTCGTGCTGGTCGTCACCGCGGCCGTCCCGCCGGCCGTCCTGGCCGAGGTCGTCGCGTTCTTCCAGAACGGCGTGCCCATCGTCAATCAGGTCCACTGGCCGGTCGTCCCGCGACCCGTCGTCGCCGTCGGGGCCGGGCTGGTCGGCGGTGGAACGGTGCGATTGCTCGTCCTGCGGGCCGGCAGTACGTATCTACGGTGGGTCGGCAAAGCACGGCGCAGCGACATCGAAGCGACCCTCCCCGGTGCCGTTCGCTACCTCCGCGTGCTCGCGTCGGGCGAACACGATCAGCGGGCCATGCTCGGCCGCGTCGCCGACCAGGACGCCTACGGAGAGACAGCCGTCGCCTTCCAGCGGATCCTCAACCGGGCTGCGCTGACCGGCAGTCTCGACGAGGGGCTGGAACACGTCGCCAGCGAGACGCCCTCTCGGGATCTGCTGGCACCGTTCCTGCTGAAGTTCCGCGAGCACGCCAACCAGAGCGCCGACGCGCTGGAGGGGTATCTCCAGATGGAGGGGCGGCTCCTCTCACACGAACAGTCGCGTCGTCACGAGCGCGCGACCGGGTTTCTCGAACTCCTGGCCGAGCTGTTCGTCGTGTTGCTCGTCTTGCCGGCGCTGCTGGTGTTGATCGTGACGATCATGGGCGTGCTCTCGCCGGGACTGTCAGAGCAGGTCGCCACGCCCGCGGGACCGATGACCGTTCGGAGCGTGCTCGTCTACGGCAGTGCCGGCTTCGTCCTGGCGGCGGGCGCATCGGCGTCGCTGCTGGTCGCTGCGATTCGGCCACACAGCGCCAGCGCACCGTCCTACACCGCTCCGGCGTCGCTCCGCTCGATCGTCGAGACGGCGAGTCGGAACCCCGCGAGCGCTGCGCGCGTGCTGGCCCCGACGGTACCCGTCGTCGTCGCCGTCCTCGCGGGACTCGGGTATCGGCCGGTCAACGTCGCCCTGCTCGCCTACGTCGCGTACGGACTCCCGGTCGGGGCCGTCGCAGTTCGACGCGCCAAAGTCGACGACGCGAAAGACCGCGAGATTCAGGACTTCGTCCACGCCGTGTCGGGCCACGTCAGTCTGGGTCGGCCGTTCAGCGAGGCCGTCGAGCGGGTGGCCGAGGAGGTCGATCTGGGCGCGCTCCAGTCGGACGTGGACCAGCTCGCGTTCACGCTCGGCCTGACCGCCAGTCCGGACGACGACGCCACCGACGGCCGGGCCGCGGCACTCGATCGGTTCGTCGAGCGGGTCGGGACGCCGATGGCAGAGCAGACGATCGGGCTCGTCGTCGGCGCTCTCGACGCCGGCAGCGACGCCGAAGACGTGTTCGAGACCCTCCAGACGGAGATCGGGAAGCTCTACCACGAGCGCAAAGCGCTCCGCTCGTCGCTGCTCGTCTACGTCGCCGTCGGCTGGACGACGGCGCTGCTCGTGGTCGGGATCGTCGTCGCGGTCAACGCCTACGTGCTGGACGGGTTCGCACAGCTCTCGACGGTGTCCAGTGGCCCCGGCATCACGATCGATCCGACCGCCGTCGATCCGCCCCGCGATCGCTATCGGTTCTACGTCGTCACGCAGGCGACGATGCTTGGCTGTGGGTGGTTCGCCGGTACCGCGAGCCGCGGGCGCTACGAGGCGCTGTTACACTCGGGCGCGCTCGTCGCCGTAGCCTACGTCGTCTTCACCGGGGCTGGGATGGTATGACCGAGCGCGCACAGTCTCACGTCGTCGGCGTGGTCCTGTTGCTCGGACTGACGGCCATCGCGATGGGCGGGCTGACCGCGACGATCGGAACGATCGTCGACGACCAGACCGCGAGCGCGGACGCGACCCGCGTCGCAGACGACCTCGACGCCGCGTTGCGGCCGGTCGAGACGACGGGGCATCGCTCGGCGACGGTCAGCTTCGCCGACGGGACCCTCGGCGTCGAAGACCGGGAGCTCCGCGTCCTCGACAGCAGTGGCGTCGTGGCGACTGTCGAGACGGACGCCGTGGTCTTCGAGAGCGAGCAGCGCCGCGTCGGGGCCGTCGCCGGTGCGATCACCCGCGGTCGGGGAGACAACACGTGGCTCAGAGCGACGCCACCGATCACGAGCGGGCCTGACGTGCTCGTCGTCGGCGCACAGCGGCTCAACGGCTCCGGCAGCGTCGGCGGCACGGGCGGCGTGACGACGACACTCCGGACCAACGTCACACACGACCGGCAGGCACTCGGGAGCGGCGAGTACCGGGTCGCGATCGAGACGGCGACCCCCGGCGCGTTCGAGCGATTCGCACGGGAGCGCGGTCTGGACGCGACGGTCCGGGACCTCGACGGCGACGGTGTCCCCAGCGCCGTGATCGAGTTCGAGGGGACGCGGACGGCGTATCTGGTCGTCCACGACATGCGACTGGAGGTGGGGACGTGAACGACCGCGCGGTCACGCCGGTCGTCGAGAAGACGATCACGATCGGACTGGTCGCGCTCTTTCTGGCCGGCGTGACCACTTCGCTGTTCGGCGGAGCGGTCCCGGCAGCCCGCGACGCCGCCGGTGGGTCGATCGGCGATCGGACGCTGGCGACGGCGACCGAGCGCGTCGAGCAAGCGATCCCGCCAAACGTCGCGAACGTGACCGTCCGTGAGCGCGTCAGGTTGCCGGCGACGATCCGGGGCAGCGGCTACGCGATCGAAGCTGACGGTCGATCGCTCGTCCTCGATCATCCCGAACCGGCAGTCGGTGGTCGCAGTCGGCTGGTGGTGCCACCGAGCGTACAGCGAGTGAGCGGCTCGTGGGAGAGCGGGAGTGAACTGGTCGTCGTCGTCCGGACGGCCAACGGCGGCCTGTCGGTCGCGCTTCAGGAGGGACGCCCGTGAGTCGGCAGTCGCGGGCATCGTGCGGGCGCGCCCAGACCGGACTACCGGCACTCGCGATCGCGCTACTCGTCCTGACGATGGTGACCGGCATCAGTCTCGCACTGGCCGACGGGGCGATCGGAGCGGCCGACCGCGAGCCCGGTGAACGACGCGTCGCCGTCTCGCTGGCGGCCGGCCTCGTCGCGCCCGAGTCCCCGCTGACGGAACGCGCGAACGTGCTCGGCGAGGAACGGCTGTCGAACGTCGACCAGCGCCAGTTGCGAACGGCGTTCCCGGTCACCGACGAGACGGCAGTCAGGGTCGAACTTGACGGTGACCCGCTCGTGACGACCGGTACGCCGCGAACGGGGACGACGATCCGCCGCCTCGTGGTCGTCGAGGAGCGAACGACGGAACGGGTCGAGCCGTCGCTGGGCTGGCAGCGGCGCGTGACGCTGCCACAGCGGGGCGCTGGCGCACGCCTCACGCTCGTCCCGCCGGCCGGCACGAACGTGACCACGGTCCGAGCGAACGATCGCGTCGTCCTCCACGACGAGGACGGCCTCGCCGGCACCTACGAGATCGACCTCTCCAGGTTCGAGACCACGACGTTACAGTTCTCGGCGAGCGGACCGCTACCCGACGGCAGCGTCGAAGTGGAGTACGACGCGATTCGGACGCACAAGGCGACGCTGGCGGTGACTGCCGATGGATAGGGCCCAGCTACCGGTCTCGCTGCTGGAAGCCGCTCTCGGCGTCGTCGTGATCCTCGCGGTCGCGCTGGGATTCGTCGTCGGCGTGCCCACGCCCGACACCCGAGAGCCACAGTTGACGGCCTACGCGAACGACGCGGCGACGATCCTGGTGAACGAACCGCCGGAACACCGCGATGCGACCCGGCTGGCCGAGATCCTCGCCGACGAGCAGTCCTTCCAGCGCGAACGGGACAAACTACGGGACCGGACCGGTGCGATCCTGCCCGACAACCTCATGTTCCGGGTCGAGACACCACACGGAGCCGTCGGGTTTCCCGTCCCCGGGGGCGTCACCACCGGCGAGGCCACCGTGACGACCGTCGAGGGAGCGCTGACGATCCGGGTGTGGTACGCATAGCCGGCGACACGGCGAGTCGGCCGGAGCGACGCGCGGGCGAGAGTGGTGGATGGTCACCCGTGGTCGGCGTCACCGCCAGATCGAAGCGCGGAGGCGGCACCGACGAGCGCGGTCACGCCACCGACGACGACGAACTTCGCGGGTCCGTCGGAGGGCTCGTTTTCGAGGAACGCCTGCCCCGGCGAAGCGGGGTTGACGTACGCCGTCACCGTCTCGCCGACCTCGTACTCCGAGAGAGCGTCCTCGGCCGCCGAGCGGGTGTCGTAGTCCGTCGCGATGCTCGACGGGCGAATGTCGTTGCCGGTGTAGGTCGTGCCGTCGAACTGGTACTCGAAGGTGGCCGTCGGCTCGTAGTCCGTGCGGCCACGCCGCTGAGGTATCGTCTCGACGCCGGTGTCGGTGATCGTCGCCTCGACCGTCGTCGTGTCCGACAGCGTTTGGGCCTGTTGCTGGTATTCGTACGCACCGTAGCCGGCGATGGCGACACCGACCACGAGGACGAAGACGCTGCCCTGGAGGAGGTCGAGTTGTTTGCCTGCGAGTGAGAGTTTCGGGGACACGCCGACAGGTGAGATCCCGAAACGACTTAAAACCCGGACGCTCGCGACGGGACCGACGACGGCCTCGTACTGTCCAGAGGGCTTCGCGTAGAGTTCCGGCAGGTCGGCCACTCCGAGAGGCGACACTTTATATTCTATCGAGCAAGAGCGAATCATACTGTGCTTTCGAGACGCCCGGATGCCCGGCGTGGGCAACTCGTCCTCGTCGCGGCAGTCGTCGTCGCCGTCGCGCTGATCCCGATCGTGGTGGCGTATCTCCAGCTGGGCTATCACGCCGACGTGCGCGCGAGCGGGGACTACGACGATCCGACGGCCGACGCGACTCGAACGCTGACGCGGGCGCTGGCGACGGCAAGCGCAGACGTACCCGCAGAGCACGGGTGGACCGACCGCGACGACGCGGCGACGACCGTCCGTGATCGGCTCGAACCCCGCATCGAGCACGTCGAGCGAGCACGCCTCGACGCCGGCACGGCGCGGTCGCTGAGCTACAACGCGACGGACGCCCAGCGGTGGGCGGCGTCGTCGTGTCCGAGTGGCGACGGACGGTCGTTTGGTCGCTGTGTCGCGATCGACGGCGTCGTCGTACAGGAGCGGGCCGATCGGACACACGTCCTGGGCGTCGCCGTCGACCTCACCGTGACGAGCGAGCGCGGACGGACGGTCGCGACGGTACGGGTGCCGACGGTGGCGGGCCGTGAGAGCTGACGAAGACGAACCGCTGCGAGCGTCAGGTATTTGTTTTCGAGAGGACAACTCCGGGAGAGTACCGATGACAGACCGAGAGGTGATGAGCGATCTCCAGTTCCTGACTGGATCGCGTCACCGGGCGACGATGCTCGCCGCACTCAGCGAGGAGCCGCTGCGCCCGACGGAGCTCTGTGACCGCGTCGAGGCGACGAGGACCACGGTCCAGCGTATCCTCGCCGGTTTTCGAGAGCGGACCTGGGCCGAGAAGATCGACGGACGGTATCGAGCGACGCTGACGGGGCAACGAGTACACGAGCGATATCGCACCCTCTGGGAGACCGTCGAGCGAGCCGACAGACTCGCACCACTGGCGACGCATCTGGACCGGTTCGACGAGCCACTCCCGGTCGAAGCGTTCGATCGTGGATCGATCACGGAGGCGACCGAGCAAGAGCCCCTGGCAGCCGTCGACCGCATCGTCGAGTGGCTGAGAGACAGCCAGGGCGACCACATCGAGACGACGACACCCATCGTCGCAAACACGTTCAACGAGACCGTCTCGGGACTGCTGGAGACGGATCTCAGCGTCGAGATGGTGATCGACGAGAACGTGTTGGAACGATCGATGACCGACTTCGAGACCGCACTCGAACGCGGGCAGACACACGAGTGTGTCGACGTATGGGTCGCGCCGGAACCGTTGACCGACGGACTGATGGTCCGCTCGGACCGTGCCGCCGTCGTCGCCTACGACGAGACGAACAACGTCCGTGCGGTGCTCGAATCGGACGACGAGACCGTCGTCGGGTGGGGACGCCGGCAGTTCGAGACGACGAAGGACCGGGCACGACCACTGGCAGACGTACTCTCCGAGAGTAGCGTCGAGGAGTAGCGCGAATCGTCAGCGGGGTGGTGCTCGACGCCGCCGGACGGCGGGTCGAACCACGGGCTCGGCTACGGGGCGGTCCGAGGTGGCGACGCCACCACGTATCGATAGCAGTTCTTACGGCACCTATAGTTACCTGCCGGAAGGTGTTACAGGGCCTGTAACAGTACCGTCGGGGGCCCCTGCACATCGTATATATAGTCGCCGACCGAACTGTGAGACATGTCACCGCCCGGACGTGAAGTCGAGTACACGGAATCCGACGTGATCGAGGTGTTCAAAGACCGCGACGACTACGCCGAGCCGTTGACGGCCTCCGAAGTCGCGGAGTTGCTTGGCTGTTCCCGACGGACCGCCCTGAACAAACTGCACGACCTCCAGGAGAGTACGGACCTCACGAGCAAGAAGGTCGGCGGCCGAAGTCGTGTCTGGTGGATCCCGGTCCGGATGGACTAGTCGAAGCCCCACTCTTCGGCCCGTCGCTTGGCCTCCGCTCTGGCCTGTTGTTTGATCGCGTCGATCTTCGCTTCGTCGTCGAGAAACGCCTCGACTGCACCGGCGTCAGAGCGGTCGGGACCGTCGTCGTCGGCCGGCGTTTCCGTCTCCCGGTCGGCCGGAGCAGCGCGCCTGGTGCTGGCTGCGAGGGCGGGATCGCCAGCGAGACGCTCGGCTGGCATCCCGGGTGGCACTGCGAGTTCGGCGTGATCGCCGATCTGGTCCAGTGCCGTGTCGTCGAGCGCGACGAGTTCGACGTGGTAAGGTCCCGGCATCCCCAGGTCGGCCAGCGCACTGGGGCCGCCGCGATCCGTCCCGGTGTAGTAGGCCTGTTCTGGCACGCCGTCGCGAAACGTAACGATTCCGTGGCCGCCAGCGTCCAGCAACAGCGTCTCCTGGGGCTCGAAGACGGCGTAGCCGGTCAGGGACCGGTCGAGCGCGGCCGCCAGCGGATCGCGCGGATCGGCGACGACCCGAGAGTGGACCAGCCTGCCTTCGGGAACGTTCATGGCGAGTCGGGGATCACAGCACTCCGGAACCGATCTGCGACCGCCTCGGAGCCGCGATCGCGAACGTCGATCCGCGTCGCCGCCCGCCTGAACGACGTTGCCGGCGGCGAGGACGGCGCGTGCGCCAGCAGTGGCCGGCCGGCCCGCCGAGCCTCACGAGCCGCCTCGCTGGCCGGCACCGTCGCCAGCGTCGGCCCGTCGAAGTACTGCTCGGTCTTGGCTGCGATCTCGTCGATCGCGTCGTCGTCGTGGACCTTGTTGAAGAGGAGTCCGGCCACGTCGGTGCCGTAGGAGGTCGCGTACTCCTGTACTTTGAGCGCGTCAGACAGCGCCGGAATCGTCGGCTGCAAGACGACGATGACGCGGTCGGCCAGTACGATCGGCAACACGGCCGAGCGACTGTCGAGGGCCGCGGCCGAGTCCAACAGCAGGATATCGGTCTCCGCGGCGAGATCGGCCACGACGGCACGCAGACGGGTCGGGTCGGCGTCGCGAAAGTCGTCCAGGCTCGTTCCACAGGGGACGACCGTCATCCCGAACCGCTCGTAGGTCGCCGCTTCGACCGGTGCGTCGGCCGCGAGCACGTCGTGAAGCGTCGTCTCCACGTCTGCAAGTCCCGCGTGAAACAGCATGTTCGCCATCCCCGTATCGGCGTCGACGACCGTCACGTCGTACTCCTCGGCCAGAGCCATCCCCAGCGCAAGCGTGCTGGTCGTCTTGCCGGTCCCACCTTTGCCGCTCGCCACCGCGAAGGCCTCGACCATCGTACGATCGGCTGTTTCGCCTTGTTTTAAACAGTTGTGGATGTGGATCGAATACGGCAGGTCAGTCGCGCCGCCCGACAGCCACCAGCGAAGTCGCTGCCAGTCCGGCGAGGAAGATCGGCGGCAGTGGCCCCGAGCCACCGCCACCGGGTTCCGACTGGGAACTCTGGCCCGACGGCGGTCCGCAGGATTCTGCGGTGCCCGAACTCCCACCGGGGTAGTTACACTCGTCAGTCGAGGACTTGACGACGACCGTCGAGATCGACTGTCCGGAGGTCCACTGGACGGCGACGACTTCCGACGGATCGTTGTCCTTGAACTCGGATGGGGTCACAGTCACGCCCATCGCGTCACCGCCCTCTGGCGCGAAGGACCCGTCGCCCTGGTCCTCGAATTTGACCAGGAGCCGCTCGCCTTCGGGACACGGATCGTTGCCCGATCCCTGTTCGCCCGGGACACAGAACGCGACGAAGCTGATCGCCGCGAGATTCTGTGGCGTGTCGGTTGGCGTGTCAGTCGGCGTGTCAGTCGGAGTGTCGGTCGGAGTGTCAGTCGGAGTGTCGGTCGGCGTATCCGTGGGGGTATCCGTCGGGGTGTCAGTCGGAGTGTCGGTCGGCGTGTCGGTAGGGGTGTCCGTCGGCGTATCGGTTGGCGTGTCGGTCGGCGTGTCAGTTGGCGTGTCAGTCGGCGTGTCGGTCGGAGTGTCAGTCGGGGTGTCGGTTGGCGTGTCAGTTGGCGTATCGGTCGGCGTATCGGTCGGGGTATCGGTCGGCGTGTCAGTCGGAGTGTCAGTCGGCGTGTCGGTTGGCGTGTCAGTCGGAGTGTCGGTCGGCGTGTCAGTCGGAGTGTCGGTCGGCGTGTCGGTGGGGGTGTCCGTCGGCGTATCGGTTGGCGTGTCCGTCGGCGTGTCAGTGGGGGTGTCGGTTGGCGTATCCGTGGGGGTATCCGTCGGGGTGTCCGTCGGAGTGTCGGTCGGCGTGTCAGTTGGCGTATCGGTCGGAGTGTCGGTCGGCGTGTCAGTTGGCGTATCGGTCGGAGTGTCGGTCGGCGTGTCAGTCGGGGTGTCGGTTGGCGTGTCGGTCGGAGTGTCAGTCGGGGTGTCGGTTGGCGTGTCGGTCGGAGTGTCAGTCGGGGTGTCGGTTGGCGTGTCAGTCGGGGTGTCGGTCGGCGTGTCAGTTGGCGTATCGGTCGGAGTGTCGGTTGGCGTATCCGTGGGGGTATCCGTCGGCGTGTCAGTCGGGGTGTCAGTCGGAGTGTCAGTCGGGGTGTCAGTCGGCGTATCGGTCGGAGTTTCGGTCGGCGTCGCAGTCGGCGTTTCGAGCACTGCGCAGTCGCTGTTCAGCACGTAGGCCGCTCCGGCGTCAGTTGCGCTACTGTCGTTCCGTGGCGCACCAACCGCGATGTCGTCGAAGCTGTCGTCGTCGAGATCACCAACGTCGTCGACCGCACGGCCCGCTCGATCGCCGGCCGCTTCGCCGCGGAAGATCGCGTCGGCGTCACTCAGCGAGATGTTACCCGAGAACGATTCGCTGCCGGCGACGACGTAGGCCGCTCCGGAGGCGTTCCCGTTCGAGTCGTTCTGCGGCGCGCCGACGAGCACGTCGTCGACACCGTCACAGGTCACGTCACCGGAGCCAGCCGACGAGACCGCAACGCCCGCCCGGTCGCGGTCACCTTCGCCGGTCAGACGCACGTCGGCGTCGGCCAGCGACACGTCGCCAGACCTGTCTGGCTCGCCGTAGACGACGTACGCCGATCCCGCCGCGACCGTTCCGTTGGGATCGGTAAACGGTGCGCCGACGATCACGTCGGCAGTGCTGTCGTTGTTCACGTCACCCGCGTACGAGACCGACCAGCCCGCGCGGTCCGCACCGTCGACGCCACGGAGTCGCAGGTCGGCGTCGCCGAGATCCCGCTCGCCGCCGACCGCGCCGTAGACGACGTATGCAGCCCCGCTCCCGGCCGGTCCGTCGGCGGCCGTGTAGTTGTTCGCACCGACGATCACGTCGGCCGTACCGTCGGCGTTCACGTCTCCAGCGTGCGAGATCGACCAGCCGGCCTGGTCGCCCGGCGACTCGCCGGTCAGCGTAGCGGTCGACTCCGCCCCGAGGTCGACGGTGCCAAACAGCTGCTCGCCGGAGACGAGGTAGGCCCCACCGGCGCTGTCGTTGGCGAAGGGTGCGCCGACGGCGACCCCGTCGGGACCGTCGAGTCCGCTGGCGTTCGAGACCGACCACCCGGCACGGTCGCCCGGCGAGTCGCCGATCAGCGTCACGTCCGCGTCGGCGAGACTTATCCGGTCGGCCATCGTGTCGCCGCCGTAGACGACGTAGGCCGCGCCAGCGTTGCTGGCCGTGCTGTCGTTGCCCGGTGCGCCCACGATCACGTCTGCGTAGCCGTCGTCGTTCACGTCACCCGCGTACGACACGTCGTAGCCAGCGCGGTCGGAGGCCGCCGCGCCGACGAGGGTCACGTCGGCGTCGGCCAGCGAGACCGTGCCAGGATCGGCCGGGCCGAAGAAGACGTAGGCCGCCCCCGCGTTGGTCCCGCCGGTGTCGTTCTCCGGTGCGCCGACGACGAGATCGTCGATTCCGTCACCGTTCACGTCGCCCGCGTTCGCGACCGACCAGCCCGCGGTATCGTTTTCGGCAGTGCCGACGTACTTCGTTTCCGCCTCCGAGAGGTTCGTCTCGCCGGAGAACCCACTGGGCGCTGACTGCTGGGCGACGATATCGTCCGTTCGCTGTGAGATGCTCGCGTCGTCACCGAGTGCTGTCACGCTCGCGACGATGGGACTCGCCGCGACGACCGCGGCGATCAAGACGACGACCGTCGCCCGTCCGATCCGCAGTCGGATCTGGGAAGTGTTACTCATTACAGTAGACCAGCGCTGTGACGCACTTCGTTATGTAGACGGAACTAGCGGAAATCCGAGCCAACTGCGTCGAAATCAGCGGCTATCGTGGCAACTGATACGGACGGTTGTAGCGATGTCCCGGTGAGTGTCTCTCCGTCCGAGCGCTCACCGCTACGCAGCGACGACGTTCCGTATGAAACGGTACACACAGCGATAGTCGACCACGATACCGGAGAACGGTGATAGGTCCAGATTACCGGAGTCGGCCGGCGACACTCGATCCCGAACTCAGAACTCCGTGCCCTTGCGCGCACCCTGGCCGTCGTCCAGCGGGTGGCGTTCCTTCGCGACGTTCGTGACGAGGTCGGCGTACTCGGTCAGGAACGCCGGGCGCTCGTGGCCGCCGGTCAACACCAGTTCGAGATCCTCGGGTGCCGACTCGATCAATTCGATCACGTCCGCGGGCGCGAGCAGGTCGCGGTTGGCGGCGTAGAGGATCTCGTCGAGGACGAGCATGTGGAGGCCGTCTTCGGGCGGGCCGTCGAGGGCCAGCGGTGCCGAGAGGTCGGCGACGATGGCGGCCTCGATCAGTTCCTCCGCGCGAGCCAGCGCGCCCCGCGCACGAGCGGCGTGTTCGTCGTCGTCGCTGCCGTCGAGGAAGCCGTGCCATCCGTAGTGGCCGGCGTTCTCGTATGAAAAGCCCGGCAGTGCCGCGATCGCGTTGTACTCGCCCCGGACGTCTTCGACGCTGCTGGTCCCCCCTTTCATGAACTGTAACAGGTGGACCCGATAGCCGTGGCCGGCCGCCCGCATCGCCATCCCGAGCGCGGCGGTCGTCTTCCCCTTGCCGTCGCCCCACCAGGCCTGTACGAGACCGAAGTCGTCGGGTGCGCTGGCTGTGATCGGTTCGGCCCGCGGACCGCCGTCCGTGTCCTCACTCATACTCGTAGTTCCGGGGGGCGAACACATCGGCCTGACGATCGGTCGTGACACCGTAGCGTGCGTCCGCGACCGAGGCCGGCGGATCGTCGTCGGCGTACCGCGCCCGGAAACTGGCCCGGACCGCGTCGCGGACGCAGGCCCGCCCGGCGGACCCGACCGTCGTCGCACTGCCGGCGAAGTCGGCCGGATCGCCGTCGGTGGCGGCTCCGACGAGGACGGCGTCGCTCGTCGTCCCCGGAACGCCGACCAGCCGTGACAGCGTCGCGGCCTTGGCTTCGACGCAGGTCGCCAGCAGCTCCGCCAGCGTGCCGTCGTCGAGGGCCCGGTCGGTGCCGACGACGAGGTTGACCGTGCCGGGACGCCACGCGTCGTCGGCGTCGGCCGATCCGCGTCCCTCGCGGGAAGTCGAGTCGAGGGGCAGCGCAGCCGGATTCGAGAGCCCGACCGTCGCCAGGACCGTGACCGGTCCCACAGTGGCACAGCGGGCGTGAGTCACGTCGACGCCCGTGAGCAGACCGGGGCCGTCGATCTCGAATCCCGCGCGTCGGCGGCGTTCGGTGACGTAGCTCGACAGGTCCGTGCGGTCGAACCCCTCCGGAACGGTGACGTTGTAGACGGCGTCGGCGCGTCGATACCCCCCTGCCGGACCGGTCCCCAGCCAGCGGCTGCCGTCGCTGCGACACTGACAGACGCCGTCCCGAATCCGGGCCTCAAGCATCGAGGACGCCCAGCAGCTGCTGGTTCTCGTCGGGCATCCGCACGGCGATCCGGACGTGTGCGTCCAGCCCGCGGAACGTGCGGGCGTCCCTGATCGCCATGTCGTGTTCCCGGACCGTCGCGAGCAGCTCCTCGACCGTATCGCGCCCGTCGAGTTCCAGCAAGAGGAAGGGCGCGTCGGAGGGAGACACCCGGAAGCGACCGGCGAGCTGTGTCCGCATTCGCTCGCGCTCGGCGCTGACTCGCTCTCGGGTCGCCGCGACGAACTCCGTGTCACGCAGGCAGTGGGTCCCGACGGCGGCCGCCGGCCCGCTCAGCGACCACGCGATCCGGGCGGTGTCCAGTCGTTCACGGTGTCTCCCGGTGGCGACGGCGTAGCCGGCCCGCAGCCCCGGCAGCCCGTAGAGCTTCGTCAGCGCGCGGGCGACGACGACCCCCGGCGTGCCGGCCAGCGAAGGCTCGTCAGTGAACCCCAGGAACGCCTCGTCGACCAGCAGGGTCGTGTCCGCGTCGCGACAGCGCTCGGCGAAGGCCCGCAGTCGCTCGGCGTCGTAGCACTCGCCGGTCGGATTGTTCGGGTTGCAGACGATAGCGAGGTCGTGGCCGGCCGGGTCGGCGTCGAGGATCGCGTCGTGATCGACGAAGGCGGGGGTAGCCCCCTGCAGGCGGACCTCGCGGGCGTACTCGCCGAAGCTCGGTGCCGGGACGAGGACGGAGCCGCCCGGTTCGACGCTCGTCTGGAGCGTGAGCCGGATCGCCGCCAGCCCGCCCGCGGTCGGAATGACTTCGCGGGCCTCGCAGTCGACGACCGTCGAGGCGGCGGCACGGAAGGCACAGTAGTCGTCGGGCGGATACCGGCGGGCCGACGCGAGCGACGACTCGTACACTCGGGCGGCCCCGTCGGGCGAGCACGGATTGGTGTTCGCGCTGAAATCGAGCACCCAGGGGTCGTCGGCGCTCCCGTGTGGTACTCGCCCCTGCTCGTCGACGGCCTCGTTCTGGCCACCGGACTCTCGTAGCTCGTCGACGGCGTCGGGAAGCATACACATCATACCGGCCGTAACGCGGATAATTCTTTCGCGCGTGCCGATCAGGAACGGAGCCACTCGCGGGCGACGGCCGCGTCGCCCGGACGGTTGACGTTGACAGCCAGCCGGGGCTCGTCGACCACGAGCGTGCGGGACGGCTCGCCGCCGACGACGTTGACGCCGGTCGGTGCCACGGTCCGACCGTCGTGGTCGAACGTCGTGTCGACGCTGACCCCCAGCTCGTGTTTGCGGGCGGCCGGAACGGCGACGGTGAGCGATCCCGACTCGTGGGCGCGACGGAGCCGGTCCAGAACAGCGCCGGTCAACAGGGGGAGATCGGCCGCCACGGTGAGCGTCGGTCGGGCCAGTCTGTCGTCGGCCAGCGCCGCGTCGAGATCGGCGACGTATCCCTCGCCCGGCGTCTGGACGATCGGGGCGGAGACGTGGGCCGCCGTCTCGGGCGTCGACGGCGAGGTCGCGACGACGACCGACGCGACGCCGCTCGCGTCGAGCGCGTCGAGCACGTAGTCGATCAGCGGACGGCCGGCGACCGGGGACAGCGGTTTCTCGCCGTCGGTGTCGAGGCGGGTGCCTCGGCCGCCGGCCATCACCAGAGCGTCCACGCGATCACCCCCAGGTGGAGCGCGGCCAGTCGCGCCAGGTCGTTGGCCGCTCCGAGTACGTCACCGCCGACGCCGCCCAGCGTGACGGCGGCCCACCGCTCGACGGCGAGTGCGACGGCGACGGCTCCGATGAGTGCCGATCCGGTCGCGAGCAGTCCGCTGCCGCCAGCGAGCCAGCCGAGCGCCACCGCGGGGAGCGCGACGACGACGGGGAGCCACAGGTCCCGTCCGTCGGCCTCGTTCAGAAACGAGGAGCCAAAGCCCTCGTGGCTCGGCGTCCCCCGACAGATCAGCGTCGCCATCGCGAGCTTCGCGCCGACCTCGCTCGCGAGGACCACGACGACGGCCCCGGCGACCGGCAGCGCGGCGAGGGCCAGACCGGCGAGTGCGATCCCCACGAGGTCGACGCCGAGGGCCAACAGCGCCCCGACCCCGACGGTCGTGTCGGCCATCACCTCCCGCCGTCGCTCGGCGTCGCCGTGGACGACCGCGGCGTCGCCCAGATCTGCCAGCCCGTCGGCGTGGTTGACGCCGGTGACCAGCACGACGCCGACGACCAGCGAGAAGGCGACCGTCGGCGCGGGCACGGGGAGCGCGACGGCCGGTGCGAGCAAGAGGCCGACGACGTAGCCGGCGAGCGGGAAGGCCGCTGGCGTCGTCCGAAACGCGTCGAACGCCCTCTCACCGTGGCCGACCGGGAGCCGAGTGAGAAAGCCGAGCGCGCCGCGGAACGCGGCACCGATCACGGTAGTCCCCCCACCGCGGCCGTCGTGACGACCGCGAGTGCGTACGCGAGTCCGCCCGCAACGGCGACGGTTCGGACCGATCGCAGTGAAATTTCCGTCGAGGGTAGCTGCTCGCCGCCGTCGAGTGCGTACACGCCGGGCTTTTCGAGACGAACGCCGTGGGCGGCCGCGAGTACCCCCATCGGCCAGCCGGAGTTGGGCGAGGGTACTCCATCCAGCCACGGTCGTGCGCGCCGGAGCGCCGCCGGGTCGCGTGCCGCCGCGGCGATCAGGAGCGCGCCGATCCGGGCCGGGAGCCACATCACCGCGTCGTCGAGGCGCGCGGGAGCCCACCCGACCGGTTTCGAACGATAGCCGAGCATCGAATCCAGCGTGTTGACGGCCTTGACCCACGCCGCCCCGCCAGCGCCGAGCGCGAGCGCCGGGACCGGCGAGAGCGCCGCCGCCTGACCCACGACGACGCCCGCGACGAACGCGGCGAGTGGCGCGACCAGCCCGTCCGCGAGGTTCTCGGCCGCGCTCTCGACGGCCGCGCTCCGGACCTGACCGGCCGAGAGCGGTCCCGCATCACGGCCCGCGAGCGCCCGCAGTGACCCGCGAGCGGCGTCGAGATCCGTCGACGTGGCCCCGATCGTCGAGCGTGCTTCCGACAGGAGCATCCGGAGACTCGTCGCGACGAACAGGGCACCACCGGCGGCAGCGGCCGCGAGCCACGTCGACGCGCGCCCGGCCGCGACGACGAGGACGGCGACGGCGACCGCGGCGGTGAGCGGCACCGCCAGCGCCCCGACGGCACCGACGAGACGGGGGCGTCGCCACGCCCGATCCAGCGGTGCGACGGCACGGCCCAGCCAGGCGACCGGGTGAGCACGGGCCGGGGGCTCGGCCGCGAGCAGTTCGAGCGCCGCCGCGGTCAGGACTGTGAAGGGCGCGATCACGGTGGCTCCTCCCCGGACGCTGCGTCGGCCACGGCGGCCGCGAGCCACTCGGGCACCGCCGAGAGCGCCACGTCGTCGAGTACGAGCGCAGTCGCGCCGACGCGGTCCGCACCGCCGTCGGTACGGGCGTCGTCGCCGACGTGGACGAGTTCGTCGAGCGGGACCGCGAGCGCCGCCGCCGTCCGCTCGAAGATCGTCGGGTGGGGCTTGCGCCAGCCACAGCCGACGCTGGTCACGACGGAATCGACGGCGAGGTCGGCGCGGTCGAGCGTCCGTTCGACGAGGCCGGGGACGCTGCAGTTCGAGCAGACCGCCACTGGACCGTACTCGCGCGCGCTCGCGAGCGCGATCCGAGCGCCGTCCCGAACGGTCACTGGCGAGTCGAACGCCGCCAGCGTCGCGTCGTGTGCGGCCTCGCCCTCGATATCGACGCCACGACTGGCGAGCGCGAGTCGGACGTGCTCGTCCAGCGGTGCCTCCGCGCCCCGTTCGTACTCCCGGTGTGAGCTGCGGTAGGCCGCCTCCCAGTCGGACGGGACCGTCACGTCGCGGGCGGCCAGCGCGTCGGCCACGGCCGCCCACGGCTCCTCGGGTCGGTCGGCGTCTACGAGCGTGCCGAAACAGTCGAACGAGACGACCACGAGCGTGTAGTTACCGCAAGCACACTTGAACTGTGCGGTGGCGGAGCCGGCCGCTCTGACGACGGGCGTGCGCGTGGCAGACGACCGTCAGACAACGGTCAAGACCTTGTCACACACTCGGCCGATACCTACCATATAGCGTATACATCGAGACGCGTTTACAGTCAGATTCGATAAATGAACCGCCAGACTCCAACGCTACGGTTCGGTTTCGGAGAGGCGACGTTCGACTGCCAGATAGTCGCGTCGTTTCCCGTAAACACGGTCAGTAAACCTACACGAGAGGGCAGGACTACCAGCGGTGGTGAACGTCGTCGAAGACGTACTTCTCGTAGATATCGCGGATCGCGCCGTGGGTCTGATGAGAGAGCGGCGCGGCCTGACTGGCGGCGGCGTTCTGGCGGATGTGCTCGGGCGAGGTCGAGCCGGGGATCACCGTCGACACCGCTTCGAAGTCGAGGATCCAGCGCAGCGCGGTCTGGGCCATGGTGAGGTCCTCCGGGACGTGCTCGCGGAGCGCCTCGACGGCGTCGAGCCCACGCTCGAACGAGAGTCCGGCGAAGGTCTCGCCGCGGTCGAAGGCCTCGCCCTCGCGGTTGTAGTTGCGGTGGTCGTTCTCCGGGAACGTGTCGTCGCGGGAGAGTGCACCGGTCAGCAGGCCCGACGCCAGCGGCACGCGGACGATGACGCCCACGTCGCGGCGCTTGGCCTCCTCGAAGAACAGGTCGGCCGGACGCTGGCGGAAGGGATTGAAGATGATCTGGACCGTCTCGACGCCGGGGAACTGGATGGCCTTCAGGCCCTCCTCGACCGTCTCGACGCTGACGCCGTAGTGATCGAGCGCGCCCTCGTCTTTGAGTCTGGCCAGCGCGGCGAACGTCTCGGGCTGGTAGAAGGCGTCGGTCGGCGGACAGTGGAGCTGGAGGAGGTCCAGCGTGTCCTGATCGAGGTACTCCCGAGAGCGGTCGACGAACGTCGAGAGGTGCTCGTAGTCGTAGTCTTCGGCCACGTGGGGGTCGAGCCGGCGGCCGGCCTTCGTCGCGACCGTCACGTCCTCGTCGCGCTCGTCCAGGACGTGTGCGATGTGGCGCTCGCTGCGGCCGTCGCCGTACACGTCGGCCGTGTCCACGAAGTCGATCCCCGCGTCGAGTGCGGCACGGATCGCCTCCCGGCCCTCCTCGTCGGAAACGTCGCCCCAGTCGCCGCCAACGTTCCACGTCCCCAGTCCGACTTCTGTCACGTCGATACCTGTCGTGCCGAGTGGTCGATGACGCATACCCGACCCGACGGGCCTTGGCTACTTGTGCCTGTCACCTCCGAGGGCCCGGAAAGCCAGATGCGCTGTCGAGGCCTGCGGTCTTCCGGCACCGCGGCTGAGAGGCGTATCGAAAAATGTGGGACGGGGGCCGGACCGTGACAGGGCGAGCCGTGCGACCGTCCCACGGCGACGAGCGATCACACGACAGTCGTGTGGACGCCGGAAGCTGCACTCGTACGGACTTCCGTCGACCGCTCCGGGATCGACCGGGCGGCGACGTGTGGTCGACCGGTAAATCGCTACAATAATCCGTATCAGACCCACTCGGCGCGGCGGACGTCGTACCCACCGCAGGCCGGGCAGGAGTGGTACTGGACCTGGAACGTCGCCTCGCATCGCATACACAGATACGGGCGATCTCCGTCAGCGTCCCCGAGGTGGGAAACGTTTCGTGCCTTATCGAACACTCCCATTGACGACCACACCCCAGGGTTGATGCCACGTCGCTAAAAAGAGAGATGATCGTTCACGTCATTTTATCCGCCTCTCGTCCCCGGGTTGTTTCGATTCGTCGCCAGACGGTACGCGATGGCGACGCGGTCGGCGACCGACTGTCTCCGCGTTGCTCGTGGGTCCGTCGGCAGAAGCGATCACGGCCCGTTCGCAACTGCAACGCCCACTCGCGACGGCCGGCGCTCGAACGACTCGTGCCAGCGGCGAACGCCACGCCGTCGACACGACGACGGGGCCCAGTAAGGCGCGTCTACGGACCCCGCGATGTGGGCCGTAGAGAGCGCCTACTACCGCCGGCTGTAGGTCTGTGAAGCGTTTCGCGACCCCGTATCGCGAACATCTCGAAACAGTTACAGCCGGCAGTATAACGCCACGCCGACGATCCCGCACCTCACGGCCACGACCGCGGAGATGCGTGCCACAGTCCACAGATTCATTGTTCGTCCGGCAACACGAGAGCCCATGGACGAGGACCTCCTCGAAGCGCTGGCGAGCCTGCCGACCTTCCACCACGCGACCGTCTCCCCCGACGGGAACGAAGTCGCCGTCTACTACGACGAGACGGGCCGCAACGAGTTGCACGTCGTCGACGTAGCGACCGGCGAGCGAACGCGGTGGAGCGACGGCGAAGTGCCCCGGAACGCCCGCTGGCACGTCGAGTGGGGAGCCGACGGCGACCGCGTCTTCTTCCACCTCGACGACGACGGCAACGAACAAAACGACGTGTACGCGATCGCTCGCGACGGCTCGGTCGAGCCAGTTGTCCAGTTGGACGGGCAGACGGTCCTGCAAGACGTGGGCGAAGACGGCGAAACCCTGCTGGTCGGATCGACGGCGAGCGGTCAGATGCAGCTGTACCGCCACGACTGCGCGACGGGCGAGACGACCCAGCTGACCGAGTACGATCGGGCCGTCGGCGCGGGCGTGCTGTCGCCCGATTGCGAGCGCATCGCCTACGCGACCAACGAGACGGACACCTTCGAGAACACGGACACCTACGTGGCCGACGCCGACGGATCGAACCAGCGGAACCTGGAGATCGGCGAGACGGGCGCTGAAGTCGGGCCGGTCGACTGGGGTCCAGACGGCGACCGGCTGCTGGTGACGGACAACACGGCGGATCTGGGCCGGTGTGGCGTCTACGATCTGTCGACCGACGAGGTGACCTGGTACGGGGGCGAGTTCGACGAGGACGCCGAGTCCTTCCTGCCCGGTGGCGACCGGTTCCTCGCGGTTCGGACACGAGAGTGTGCGAAAGAAGTCGTCGTCTACGACGCCCGGACCGGCGCGGCGACGACGCTCGATCTACCATCGGGCGTCGCGTCACTCGGGCGTGCGGGCAGCGCCGTCGTCGACGAGGAACGCATCGTCTGCTCGCACACGACGCCGGATCGGCGACCCGAACTGCTGTGTTACGACCTCGCGACCGACGAGACCGAGCAGCTGATCGCGGCCGACTACGGCGACCTCGATCCCGATCGGTTCGTGGACGCCGAGTACTTCACCTTCGACTCCGCGGGCGTCGCCGAGTTCGACGACCGCGCCGGCCAGGGAGTCGAGAGCGACCCAGCGTCCCGCGAGATCGAGGCGCTGCTGTACGACAGCGGCGAGCGTCCGTCGCCAGCGATCGTGAACCCCCACGGCGGTCCGCGGGGACAGGACACTCGCGGGTTCGACCTCTACACGCAGTTCCTCTGTTCGCAGGGGTACAGCGTCCTGAAGGTGAACTACCGGGGCTCGACCGGCCGCGGCCGCGAGTTCGCACAGGCGATCTACGACGACTGGGGCGGCAACGAGCAGGCCGACATCGCGACGGGGACGACGATCCTCGCCGAGAAGGAGTGGGTCGACGACGACCGTATCGCCGTCTTCGGTGGCTCTTACGGCGGCTACTCGGCGTACTGTCAGATGACGATGTACCCCGAGCTGTACGACGCGGGGGTCGCCTGGATCGGCGTCACCGACCTGCGGGACCTCTACGAGAACACGATGCCCCACTACCGGACCGAACTGCTGGAGAAGAACGTGGGCTCGCCCGAGGAGAATCCGGCGCTGTACGACGAACGCAGCCCCATCACTCACGCCGAGAACCTCGCCGCTCCGCTGTTGGTGCTCCACGGCGTCAACGACCGGCGCGTCCCGGTCTCGCAGGCCCGACTGTTCCGTGATCGCCTCGACGAACTCGGCTACGAGGCGGGCGAAGACGGCGACTACGAGTACGTCGAACTCGGCGAGGAGGGCCACGCATCGACCGACGTGGACCAGAAGATCCGCACGTTCCGCACGCTCGCGGACTTCCTCGAACGCCGGCTCTGAGCGAACGAGGTCGTTTCTCGCCGCCGACGTAGGAGTCACATAACGAAGGTGCGATCGGTCGTCGTCGCTCTCGTGTACGAGACACGAGCGACGGCCGACGGGGCCAGCCCAGAGACAGCCACTGTCGAGAGAGACGAGCCGGGGCCGGAGCTGTCGGTCGTCGTCGTCACCTACAACGAGGCAGCGCGCATCGCCGACTGTCTCGACGCCGTGTTCGAGGCGTGTCGCGGCGTCGCCAGCTTCGAGGTGCTGGTCGTCGACTCGAACTCGACGGACGGGACGGTCGCAATCGCAGACGACTACGACGCGACTGTCCTCCGGATCCCCGACGACGCGCTGACGACCCCCGGTGCGGGCCGCTACGTCGGCACGCAGCGGGCCCGCGGTGACGCCGTGCTGTTCGTCGACGGCGACGTGGTCCTGACCCAGGGCGACTGGCTCGTCGAGGCCCGAGAGACACTCGCGAGCGACTCCTCGATCGCGGGCGTCGACGGACACCTGAACGAACGCCAGACGGAGGCACCGACCAGCGTCGACTATCTGCACGGCGTCGCGCTGTACGACCGCGAGTCGCTTGCCGAAGTCGGCGGCTTCCACCCGTTTCTGACCGCTTGGGAGGACGTGGATCTGGGGTTCCAGCTGACGCTCGCGGGGTACGAGCTGTGCCGGCTGCCGACGGTCGTGGGCACTCATCCCGTCCCGGAGTCGTCGCTCGATCAGTTCCGTCGCTGGCGACGGGGGTACTACCGGGCCGGCGGCCAGGTCTGTCGCAAAGCCCTGCGCCGACCGGCGCTGTGCTGGCGGTGGCTGTGGTACTTCCGAGACAAGATCGCCACCACGGCCTGGCTCGGCCTGGGGGCGCTGCTCGCGGTCGTGCAGCCGCTGCTCGCTGCCGGGTGGCTGCTCGCGACGATCGCGGCCGCCGGACTGGTCTGTCAGCGGCTCGGCGTCGACGGCGGCCTCCGACGAGCGATCTCGGCGATACTGTTCCCGCTTGGCTTTGCCCTCGGGTTCGAGGCGGTCCCCGATCGGGACGCGTTCCCGCTCGACGCCGTCGAGACGGTCCGGCGCGGGTCGGTGTGTGACGCCGAGGCCTCGCCCCGTCCCTCGCCGACAGACTAATACTGCCGGCTGTAAGTCTGTACAGAATTTCGCGACCCCGTTGTCGCGAATATCTTGAAACAGTTACAGCCGGCAGTATGAGACCGTTCGCGTCTCGAAGCGCGTCAGTTGTACGGTTTCGGCCGCAGTCGGTCGTAGACCGGATAGAGGTACTCGTAGAACTCGTAGGGCGCGTTTCGCGCGCCCACGCGAAGCAGCTTCACCCAAGCGGGCTGGGTCGACCGCTCGACGTTGTCCGCGAAGTCGTTGTCCGCGAGCCACGCGAGGAACTCTTCGGTACCGTCGTAGTCGGGCGGTTCTTCGACTGGGAGGTGGGCCTGGATGTCCTCCCAGTAGTACCGGACGTGCTCGTCCAGCGCCCAGTCGTTCGTCTCGAAGCGCTCGATGGCGTAGTCGTACCACTCCTCGTCGACCCGGTAGCCGAAGTCGTTGGGATCGACGCCGGCCACCAAGAGTCCGGTCGCCGTCCGGACGCACTTCTCACAGCGGTTGCAGTTCCCGCCCGCGTCGTCGTACGTACAGGTCCGGATCACGAACGGGGACCCGGTTTCGCGGGCGTAGTCGGCCAGCAGTTCCAGCTTGTCCTGGCGCGTGATATCGAAGGCATCGTGGTGGCCCCGCGTGCCAGCCCACCGGACGTTGTCGTCGATGTCCGGATGCGATCCCCACGGCGATCCCCGACCCGGCCAGGTGATCGACTCCAGCTCGAACCCGTCCCAGTGCGTCGAGCCCATGTGGACGACGCCGTAGCCCTGACTGTAGGCCAGCGGCGCACAGACTCCGAGCAGCCCGATGCCGTGGCCGACGCCGCTGTACCACCCGCCGTCCGTGTGGTGCTTGTAGTGGACGTTCAGCATCGTGTGATCGAGGAAATCAGAGATGTCCGCCGTGACGCCGTGGGTCGGACAGTCCTCCCGCTTCGCGAATCGGTCCACGTGACCCATGGCCCGCTCCCAGCGATCGTCCTCGTCGACGCCGATCACCCAGCCCTGGATCGCGATCAGCGCCGGGTCCGCCTCGCGATGTCGGACGTACGTCGCGAGCGAGTCGACACCGCCGCTGAACAGCTGTGCCGTCCCCTCGAACGAACCCGGTTCGTGACGGTGCTCCGTGATCCGCTCGGCCCGGATCGCCCCGCCGTCGATGAACGCGGGGTACATCCGCGACAGCGTGTCTCGGACCGCATCGAGGCTGTCGAGGAACTGCCGGTCGACGGCCTCGACGACGACCGTGCTGTCGGTCGCCCACGCGACCGGACAGACCTGTGCCAGCACCGGAATCGTCGCCACTCCGAGGGGCACCTCGCTTACGTCCACATCGTACGACACAGAAAACGTCGACCTGTCGAAGAAACGCCGCAGATCCCGCGAGTACTCGACGGTGTACTCGATCGAGCGCTCCCCGATCGACACGTCCGCGACGACGATCTCAGACATCCGTTACCTCCCGCCCCGGTCGGCGTCTGTCAGTTCCCTGCGTGCTCCGTTGATCGGTCATCCACTGCCAGCCAGGGACGGTCGTGGCTTAGTTACGAGACGCCTGCCGGCCGCTCGATCCCTGGGTAGGAACAGGCTGACGGGCAGTGAGAAGGGTCACTGGAAGAACGAACGTCGGCCGTCGAGGGCAGCTACCCCTCGGTGTGGTTGTCGTAGAACGAGACCGAGAACGCCGACCGGAACGGTGTCAGGACCAGCTGCGAGAGAAGCGAGTAGACGACGATCCCGCCCTGGGCGAGGAGCGTCGCGCCCAGTCCACCGGTCTGCGTTGCATCCATCGCCGACGCCGAACCCATGCCACCGGAACCCATGCCGCCCGTGAGGATCGGGACCAGGAAGAGACCAAACACCGGTGCCGCGACCAGCAGACCGATCACGAGGTTGATGACCCCGAACCCGAGCGCCTCGAGGATGTTGTTCAGGACGACGCTGACGCTGTTGCGGAAGCCGTCGACGACGCCCACGTCGTCGACGACGATCGCAGTCGCGTAGAACTGGATGAAAAACATCACCAGCAGGAAGAAGAGTACGAGCCCGGCGATCAGGACGATCGAAACGATACCGAGACCGCCCAGCATCGCGTCACTCGTCCCGCCAGTTCCGCCGTCCGCCATGGCCATCGCGCCGAAGCCGACGACGAAGATCGCGACGATGAAGGCGATGATTCCGTAGACGAACGAGAAGACAGCCTGAATCAGGTTCCCGATTAACACGGGGGCGTACCGATCCTTGCCGACCTTCTTGAACGTCTCGAAGGAGGTATCTCTGACCCGTCCCTCGTAGGCCATCGCCAGCAGGCCAGCGATGACGAAGGGCGTAATGAAGAACGTCACTATCTGAAAGAGCCACGGAACGATCGGGATTCCGAACGTCGAGAGGGCAGTCTGGGGGAGTACGATCACCGCGTACAACGCCCCGATCGCGAACAGGATCGGGTTCCGGCGCAGTACGCCGAACGATTCGACGAATGATTTGATCGTCGCCATATCAACCAAGCCGCAAGACACCTACAAATAAATTGATATCGGAGATGCACGCCGGCGAGCGCGGAGCCGTCGAGGGGAGGACGGACGCGTCGTCGGCAACGAGATGGTCAGCGCCGGTCGGACCTGTGGACAACGATGAATTCGGGCAGATACCCGATCGTATCAGCAGTCATCGCTGTTGCCATAGACGTGGAAACGCTGCGGATCGACAGTAGTCGTCGTCTCGATGTCGATCTCGTAGTACCGGGCACCCTCAGTGTCTCGGCGGCCTCCCGCCTCTGCCGAACCGTCAGATCGTCGCGGGCCAACACCTCGCGGATTCGCTCGTCGATCCGCCGGGAGAACCCGGCGGACTGCACGAGCGCCGTCGTCTTGTTGCAGTGCCAGCGCTCGGCGGCCTGCTCGATCGTCTCTGTTCGGTGCGCGTGCGTGCCGTCGCCGGGGATTCGCATACCCGCCGCCCGTGAATATGCCGGTAAATAGTGGTCTGCTCGGGTAACTCGAAGCCCGATTACGGATAAAGATCGCTACGGCCCATACCCATCACGGCTCGATCACGCCGACGGCCCAACCCGATCGATCGTGAGTATGCACACACCCAGTTCGCGCTCGTGTGCATATGAGGATGAACGGATTTCTCGACGTGCGAGCCCTTGGGGTTAACAATTCAGACCCAAGCTTTGTTCTATTTCCACTATCATCAGATATGCTTCCACTTTTACCCCGGTTTGCGAACCTTCTTCAGCCTCCCACACGAACCGATTGTTAATCTAAAATGCCATATTACGGAGACATATCCGGTGATTTCCGGAACCTTCTCAACGAAGATTGTGAGGTGGTGGTTGTGGCTGTCGTTGGCGGTACTCATCATGATTGTTACCGATGTCCGAAGAGAGCGGTTCGTAATGCACCGCAGATGGATGAGGCAAAATGGTATGATATGAAGACAGTTGAAAAGAGACGGTTCATGGAATGTTTAGGCGAAAATTCGCCACCACTAGAATTCGGATATGCAGTCTTTGAGTTAGACGACTTCACCAATCTGAGATCTCATTATAAGCTATTCCAAGATGTTTCATTCCCTCCCATTTGGGATATCGCCATTCGAGGCATTGCTTATACTGAGATCCTATACGAGCTATCCGGAGACACCAATATCGAGTTCTATCCCGACCAGTTTAGATCGGGTGTACAGACAGACAAGCTTTGTGAAGTGATCGAAAACCGTCTAAAAAAGGCAGAGATCGAATGTGTATCGTCTGAACAAGTAGATGGTGTACAAGCGGCAGATTGCTTGGCCGGTGCTGTTGCAGAAGAACAGAAGGGCGGAACTCCCTGGCTAGAACACACTAATGCTGAGTCTCAAATAGCGGAATGTTCAAGTTGGACACTGATAGAACTGGAACGTCTTCTCGTCTCTTGAGAACCGGCCCGTGATTGGCCTCCCACCCACTCGCGTGCGATAGACAGAAACCAAGCGAATTTCTGCCACGACGCACGCTGAGGTGCTGTTCGCACCCCTGCAGGGTCATCGACCTTTCACGGCGTTATCGGTGATTGAACGTAGTGTCCTCACAGTGCTAAATCTTGTGGCTCGTCGATCGGTCAGTGAAATTAGAACAAAACTCCAGATATGCTATGCAGCAGGTATCGTAAAGGCACTTTGTATCCGAATGGAATTCTGAATAACGACCTGTCTTTTACTGAACCCCACCAGCCAATTGCTCGTTCGCTGTCAGAGCGAACGAGCAACCATGTACGGAAAGATCGACATCGAAGACGCGCTGTTCGGCACGATTTTCGCCGCGAGCGCGTTCGTGACGAATGGAATCGCGACGATCAACATCCTTGGCAACGACCTGGGCGCGGCGGTGTGGACCGTCCAGGGAACGGACATCACGTTCGCGTTCCTGCTGACCCTGGTCGCGCTGTTCGGTGCCTACGCGACGAACCGCGTCAACCGGAGCAACGGGAAGTCCTACGAGATCGACACCGACCTGGCGAACATCGCCCGCAGAGAGGGTCGCCGTCGAGACGTACCCCGCGCTCGGGACGGCGTCGCTGGTCCTCGTGACTGGACTGAACGTCCTCGGCTCACACGAAGAGTGGGTGCGACAGGACGGCGACCCGCTACTTGTCCCGCGTGCGACTCGGGATTTCGGGGGACTTCACCGGAAAGCGGTTCTGCCGATAGAATGGCCGAAGCGCGTGCAAACACAGCTTTGGCTGTCTGCCATAGTTCGGCTGAAAACGGGATCCGTCCTCCCCAATTTGAACAGATGCCAGACGTTCCTGCTCGGTCGCTTCGCTCCCTGCGCGGGTCTGCGACTGGCGTGTTCGAATCGTGTCGGGAGATGGTTCACTGCTCACTGTCGTTCGCAGGAAAAATCCGCCCTCCCCGCCCATAGTGATCTTCTCATCTTTGTCGATATTGCTTAAACTTGTTCATAGTTATAGCTCAAAGAAATTGCGTCGCTGCTCTGCTTTCTGGCGATCGTTGCGCCGGTCGTAATGCTTGTCGAGAATCTCCTCGCTCGCGTTCATCCGATCGGAGACAAGCGACCGATCTTCGTCGGCCAGCCGGTGCGCAGTCACCCGTCCACTCCGAACGTCGTGGGGCGAGCGCGACGACGGGCACTTGCTCATCTCAGAGTAGTGGGTCCACTCACAAGTGTCCGGATCTTTGTCGTGGGGACACTCCTCTCCGCGCCAACATGGGGGCGAGACTCGGTAAAGCGTATCCCGGCAGCACGACCGCGACACCCGGCCGCTCTTCGTCGTCACCAGCGGCGCACGGCCCTGATCGTCGGTCTCCTTCTCACGTGGACCGTCGATGTAGTCCTTCAGAATCTGGGCGACGTGGGGGCTGATCGCGTTCCATCGCTCGCCCTTCTCCTTGTTCTTGAGCGGGGTTCCCTTGTTCGGACGATGGACGAAGTGAACCGCCGGCCCATCGGCACCGGGACGGTCGCCGTCGAGATCGCAGTCGCCCACGTCAAGCGCGCGAAGGCCACCGGTCCGGCACCCGGTGTGCCAGAACAGCAGGACGATCACGTGTCGGCGGCTGGCGTACTCGTACCGTTCGAGCCAGTCCAGTATTTCGAGCGCGCGGTCCGGGTCGGGCGTAGATTCACTCACGTCCTGTCCCGGATTGATCTTCGGCAGCGGGACCTGCTCGTACAGCGCTTCCGGCACGGCTTCGATGTCGCCACAGAACCGGAGGAACGCCCGAAGCGTCCCCATATCGCCGCGAAGGGTGACGGTCTTCAGTTCTTTGCCTTCGTCGGAATAACCACCCTCACGACGCCAGACGCGATAGGCGTACAGGTCGCGCCCAGACAGTTCGTTGAGGTTCGCGATACCTTCCTCGTCGCACCACTGGATGAAGGCCTGTAGTCGGTAGTACTGGCCTTGGAGGGTCTGTTCGGTCGCATCGTCTCTGGCCTCGATATACAGATCTACAGCCTCGGAGGGCGACAACGGTTCGAGATCGTCGCTCACTCGTCGTCACCCCCGTCGAGATCGCGGTCGTACGGACCGACCGGCGTTACCAGCCGGACCTGTTCACGTTCGCGAAGGTTACCGGTCTTCCGGTCGTGCAGCTCGTGAAACTCGCCATCGACGCCCTCAGTGCGGGCGCAAGAGGCACACCAGAAGTGGTGGTTGGTGGGCTCCCAGGAGCGGTGGCCGCGGGGACACACGAATCGCCAGCGATCGCTACGACTCTCAATTCGGACGGTCTTCTTCTTCTCCAACATACCCAGTCGAAACCGACAGAGGGCATGGTAAAAGGAGCGAGTCTTATCCGTGTGGTGAAAGTGAAAGTGATCGATTCGTCGCCCCGTCCCGCCGAAATAGCGATTTCGGCCGGTGAAAGTAAAACGAGGGCGCGGGCGGTCGGTCGTGCCACCTGTGTTAAGGCGGGAGGCTCGTCTCGTAGTCATGTGTTCGCTCGCAAGAGCGGCACCCCGGCCGACGGACATGGGCGTCGGCCACCGACTCTTTCTCTCGGACCTGCTCGCCGAGGGCCGGGTCTGTCGCTCTTGGCTCGCCAATTGTGACGACCTGACTTAAGTTTTGATGCACGTATCGTAGTTATAGAATGCACAAAACGTGTTCTAAAAATCGTCACCGGATCAACTATGAGTGATTCATCAGACAGTCAAAACGAAATGCACCGTCGGGTTGAATGGCTGAAACCCTCTGACCGGGTGATTGTGGCTGAGTTAGCAGAGTATGGCGGTTGGATGAAGCCCTCGTCACTCGCCCTCAATATTTCGTATACACGTCGCCATATCGCTCGACGGTGTCAGGTGCTGGCTAAACACGGGTTATTGGAGCGGCATGACGAAACGGCAGGTTATCGAGTGACAGAACACGGTCACCAGTTCCTACAAGATAAACTAAATGAAGACGATCTCTAATGTGGGGTGCAGTTCCACCATCAGATCCTTTCGAAGTGCGGGACAACACATAGATTGAAGATGTCTGAGTGATTGCCACAAGTCGTGAAGCGACGAACATTTTTCATACTCAGCATCGAGATAACTATCGCTCTCACCGGGATCGCAACATTGGGCGCTGTCGTTGTCTTCAGCGATATCACTGAGCCATCGGAGACCAGCCCACAACAAGACACACAAACATCTCAGGGGACTCCAACACCAGAGTCAAACTCTGAAAATGAGATCACAGTGCGGTCCCCAGAACCCGTTTCTACACCAGCCCCAGAGATTGCAATAAATGCCATGCAGGCCGAGGGTGGAGAGGGGTACCAGCTCGAAGCAGGGGCAAATACTTGGGGCGCAGCGGATTCTATTGCAATCGCATATAATGGTGAAGAAATTGAACGTTTAGCGAGTGGGGAAACGGAGATCATTGCGTCTTCAGAGTCAGGTACACATGATCCACTTCCGAAAGGGGCAGTGGTTGTCGCTTACGCAATTCACGGAGACGACAGAACAGAACTACTTCGTTGGGAAGTCAAATCTGGTGGAACATCTAACACGAGATAGACGACGGGCCTTGGTTTGTAGACGGTCAGGATTGAATCAGCCTTTCAGCATTAGATCTGACAGCTAAATATAAACCAATAGCAATTCTGGAACTGCACAATGGCAGCAGTCTCGAAATCGGAAACTAAAGTCCTTGATCCGCACATCCCAAAGGGAGAACAGTTAATCGAAGCCTACAGTGGGAACGAGAAAACCGTCGCCGTGACGGACCGCCGAATTATCGATCTCTGGCATCACGAAGACGACCGGAGCCAGGAGACAGAACTTCGGAGTACCCTGCTCACCAACGATTACATCGTCGGGACCGAGTACGAGCGCGAACAGGAATCGAACACTCCCGATCTGGAACGTCTCATCGGATTTCTGCTCGGGGTGTGTGGCGTCGGTGGAATCCTGTACGGGCTCGACGGCACGGGAGGGGCCATCTTCGGCGGCTTTGTCCTGCTGGCCCTCAGCGCGCTCATCATCTACCTCACCGACACCACGGAGAGCGGGGAAGTGGAGATCACTCTCTACCGAGCTGGAGAAGTCCCGAATCGGACGTGGACGTTCCCGAAAGGCGAGACGGGTGTTCCGCGGGCGATCTCCGAGCAAGTCGCTACGTTGCACCGGCCCTGAATCGACGACCGAACGCTTATGCCGCCGTTTCACGTATCACCTCCCATGGCAAGTGCAACGCGAGACGACCGTACCGACGGCGTGGTGTTCGAGCAGGAAGCGGACGGGAGCATCACCGCCAAGGACCTCGAAACGGGACTGGCCCGCGGCGGTGACACTCGCGCGGAAGCGCTCGCCCAGCTCGCGGAAGTTCTCGAACTCGAAGCCGGTGGTGGGGAACCGGTGACCGACGACGATCTCGAAGCGATGGGCCTCGATCCCGACGACGAGGGTGACGAAGAACTGCCGGACTTCATGCAATAACTTCGGATGGTGAGGACGACGTTCTCTGGCCGCGAGGTAGTGAAAGTGCTGCGTAACCACGGCTTCTCTCCGAAATCACGAACCGGGAGTCACGTCCGGCTCAGGTACGAACATCCTGAGACTGGGGAAGTCCGTAACGTGGACGTGCCACAGCACGACGAAATTCACATCGGAACGATACGCTCTATCGCTGACCAGTGTGGAGCCAACGACTTCGAAGCGTGGTGCGAGTGGATCGACGAGAACAGTTGAGCGTCACTTCTCGACAGCCAGACGTTGAGCGATCTCGATCTCATAGGTACCGGGCACCGTCAGCGTCTCGGCGATCTCCCGCTTCTGCCGAACCGTCAGATCCTCTCGATTCAGTACCTCCCGAATTCGATCGTCGATCCGCCGAGAAAATTCAGCAGACTGCACGAGTGTCGTCGTCTTGTTGCAGTCCCAGAATCTCTTCATCGGCGACGAGTTCAGTAGCAAGGCCGGCGGGAGCGGCAAAGATGGCTATCTTACTCGCCAGAAGATAGGGCCGCTGGTGTACAAGATCCGGAAGTACAACGGGCTCCTGATCTACATCGCCCACGACGAGAGTTCGATCCACCCGCTACTCTGGCGGCTGGGTGTCATCACCAAGAAGGTGAGCAAGAAGAAGGCCGTCGTCGCCGACCACGTGAGCAACGGCCAGCTCCGGGACAAGCGCTTCGAAGTCGAGGGCGTTCCGCCGACAGACTGGCGGTACAACGACAAAGAAGCCTCTTCGTGGTCGTGGACAGACGAGGAAGATGGGGAAGAGCCCGACCCCGACGAAGTGGCCTACGACGTGGCACTCTGGACGGTTCGGGAGTGCAAGCAGGACGGACTGACACACCGAGAGACGGCCCAGTACGTCCCATTCGGAAAGTCGTGGGTCGGTGATCGGTGGTCCGAGATTCAGGACGGGAAGCACAGCGGAGCCATGGACAGGGTTCGGGCGATAACCGCATGACGACGCGCGTATGTCCGCGTGTCCGCGTCCATCGTCGACCCTTCACTGGCCCATACCGCTGGGCCCGACCCTCCAGGTTCGGGCGTGGGCGCATGGGCGCGGTGTTCTCGTCGGCAGAGGAGTGTACATATACAATCGCGCGACGAGCGCGTGATGCGCGATGAGTCGCTCGCACAAGGCCAACCACTACGGGACGCTCGTGGAGCGCCAGGCCGCGGAGCGGTACAACCTCGAACTCGACCGGTGTAGCTGGCACGACGCAAAGCGATCGGACGGCACCCCAGTCGAGATCAAGGCTGCGATGCACCGGCACAGCGATGGGCAGCCTGGTACGTTCAAGCTCTACGATCAGTACCACGAGCAACTACGGGAAGCGAACGGGTGGTACGTCTTTTTTGTATACCGGGTTCGTGGACTGGGTGTGGAAGTTCTACGGTGGGAGATGGGTCACTCGTCACGACTGCCGAAATTGGTCTGGCATGGAGGTGGAGATCATCGGGAAGCCAAACAGGCGAAGATCGCGATCAGTCTTCTCACGCAAAACCAGAAGTAGAAGGCTACGTGCACGTAGGTCGGTTACGCACGGGGAGCTGGTTATGACACCAATCCCGGATCGTCACCCCAGAAGGGAATCCCAATGTGATCTGCGACATCCTCGATCGCGTCGTCGGAAAACGGATGCTTCGAGACGATCAAGATACTGCCGTCGTCGAGTTCCTCGACTCGTGGGGCAGGCGCTGACAGGAGTGTATCGCGTCCGATCTGCTCGACTTCTGTAGGTGGGTAGAGATCCAACCAGCTGATGAACCGTCGAGGTGACGATGGGTATCTACTGTCCGGCGTCGGCGCGGCCAGCGGTTGGTTCGGTGCGACCCCATAACACATGACTGGTGGACTCTCAATTGCTGAGTAAATATCTTTGACAGCCCCAATCAAAGATGCGAGATTGTCTGCTTCAGCTAGTTTGGTAGCATCGTCGAGTCGTCCTCCCTCTACGTAGAATGTAGCCACTGTTCCGTTCTGATGACGGCCTGGTGATGCAGTCGCTCGCAATTCGATATCGAAGTCATTTCGAGCAAAGATGATACGGAGTGTACCGGTGAGGTCTACACCTTTTTCGAACAGTTCGTACTCGTTCTTCGACTCTGCGATCTCGGCAGCAGTATCAATTATTTCATCCTCGTGGTCAGCCGGATACAGTAGATCAATGTGAATCGAGTCGGCCATCGTTATTCTCCCCCAGTGATGACGCTGACTGGGCTTCCAATCCTAAACCCTTCTACGTTATTAGCGAAGTGATAAACTTCATCGTCGATGGCAGCGTTGTCTGCAGTCCTTTCGCTCACGCGGAGGATGATAGTCGGCCTTACACTGGCCCATACCGCCGCGCCCGACCCCTCGGGTTCGGGCGTGGGCGCATGGGCGCGGTGTCGAAGTGCTACGGTGGGAGATGCGTCACTCGTCGCGACTCCCGAAGTTGGACTGGCATGGTGGCGGTGAGCATCGGGATGCGAAACAGACGAAAATACCGGTTACAGAGCTTCGATAGCCCACTGTTTTGAGATTCGGTTATCAGGACCTTAACTTAGTCAGAGTCGATCATGTCCGCACTTTTCGGAACGACAGCCACTGGGCGATTGAGATTTTCATGTGGCGGATAGTCGTGATCGCCGAAATGGATTTCATCTGCTCCGTTGAATCCGGTGACTGCGGCCGAGTCGACGAGCTAGCGTCCAGTGTGTCAGATGGAGTCGGCAACAGATAGCGAGTCAGAATCTGCTTTCGCCCTCCAAAGCCGACCCATCAATCGAAGGTCGGTTGTAAGAATTCGTCACCACTGGAGTCTGATAACTGTGTCTTCAGCCTCAATCCCAGTGCCGTCTGCGGATTCAACAGAGCAGTCTGCGGTGTATTTTGGACAGGTGGCCTTAGCCACACGACGCGCCGGGGTGGGGTGAAAGGGTACGATATTGCCGCAAAAATGGTGTGTTGAACAGTGATGCCTCTATCCAGGGGGCGCGCTACCCCTTGGACCAGTCAGGCGGACAGCCCGCTTCCATCCAGGCTTCGAAGTCGAAGCCGTCGCGAGCTTGCTCCCAGCGGCGTCGTTCGTCGATCTTGTCGGCGGTACGGCGGCCGTTCGCGAACACGTTTCGCAGATCGCGGAACCGATCGCGGCCACCGTCGGCGTACTCGATGGCGTCGTACACTCCCGCTGGGCGTCGGACAGTGGCGTCAGATCCTCTTTGTACTCGAAGAGAGACGACTGGTACCTCACCGCCAATCCCTCCCGAAGCACTCCGGATTCCCACAGAGCTGGTAGTGTGGGCGGTACGCGGCGATTGGAACGTCCGTGAAGTCCGCCTCGTCGCGAGTATCCGCTTCGGGACAGGCCGGGCGTGGCTCGTCGCTGTCGGGGTCCTGACGGTGCAGGGTGTCCGCGTACTGGGAGCGATTGCGGACGCCCTGGTCGGTGTCGAGCTGAGCGTCGGCGGTCGCGCGCTGGCTCACGCCGACCACCCCGTTTCTGCTCCTAGTTTCGCAGGACGGCGGCGACCCGGCACTTGTCCCACGTTCAACTCAGGATTTCGGGGGTGTTCGTGCGAAAGCAGATCGCCCAGTAGCGGGCTCGAAATGCACGTAAACACAGCTTTCGCTGTGTGCCATAGTTCGGTTGAAAATGGGATCCGCCCTCCCCGATTTGAACGGGGGGCAAGTCGATCTACAGTCGACTGCTCTACCAGTCTGAGCTAAGGGCGGTTGCACTCGAACGTAGCGCCGGTCCCAGACTTAACGGTTATCATTCTGTACGAGGGCGGGAGGGTCTCACAGCCACACCAGTCCGTCAGACAGCGACGGCGACGCCCGCGTAGTTGGACGGACAGAGACGAGACGCAAAACGGTGGCAGACGGGCGTCAGACGCCGCGGGAAGATTAAAATACCCCGGCGATAATGTGTATGACGAGTCGAATGAGTAAGATCACGTTTCGCGCCGACGACGACCTCATCGATCAGCTCGAGGAGTTCGACGCTTCCAAGAGCGAGGTCATGCGCGAAGCGCTCCGGGAGTATCTGGAAGCGCCAGACGAATCGCCGGGGGCCGTCGACGCGTCCAGCGGCGACGGCGGCGACGACAGCATCGACGATCTGATCGTCGACCGCGTGGACGCGATCATCGAGGAGCGCCTGAACGGCCGGCTCCAACCGCGGTCTCCCCAGGACGTGAACGTAAACATCACGCTAGAGGGTGAAAACGCCAGCCGAGAGGCGGTGTCGGACGATCAGTCGGCGGTGTCACACGACCGTCGGCGCGAGTCGTCACACGCCAGCACCGATCGTAAGACAGCCGGTCGTGAGGACGACGGCGCACCCACAGCCGGACGTAAGACGTGTGGCCAATGTGGCGAAAACGTCACGGGCGACCACGTTTACTGCCCGAACTGCGGTGAGAAGGCAGCCCACCGCGTGTTCTGTGACTGCGGCGACGAGCTCCGGTCGGACTGGGGTTTCTGCCCGAGTTGCGGGCGTCGAACCCCGGCAGCGGACGTGCTCGAAAACAGCTAAAGTTGCGAAAACAGGCAGTAGAATTACCTTACCGTCGTAAACACCAGTTTGTCATACACCCGCCACAACCTTTATTATACTACACTCTGTGGTATGTTCTGCGTAAGACGGTCGTCTTACACGGCGCGCCACGCGGTGGATGTCCCGCCGTCGTCCGGCGATTACGCGGTGTAAAACGTGCGGTCGGCGTGTAAACGCCCGCCGTCTTACCGGGGAACGAGATAACTATGGAGCGTGTGACACTACGGATTCCGAAGCAGCAGATCGAAGAGGTCGAACGAATGGTCGAAACCGGGGAGTACCCCAACCGCAGCGAGGCTATCAGGTCCGCTGTGCGCGAGATGCTCGCCGAGCAGGAGGGCGGGAAGGAACGACCATCCGAGAAACGCGAGCGTCGCACCTACGTGAGGGCCTAACGATGCAGGACATCGTCAAGGAAGCCCTCGAGCGCGACGAAGCGGAACAACAGCAACTGTCCGACGCAGACGTGGACGGCTTCGGTGACCCTCGGATCGTCATCGTCGGCTGTGGCGGAGCCGGTAACAACACGGTCAACCGTCTGTACAACATCGGCGTCGACGGTGCCGACACGGTGGCGATCAACACCGACAAGCAGCACCTCAAGATGATCGAAGCCGACACGAAGATCCTCGTCGGCAAGTCCCTGACCAACGGGCTCGGTGCCGGTGGCGACCCCTCGATGGGCGAGCGCGCTACCGAGATGGCACAGGGCACGATCAAGGAAGTACTGGGCGACGCCGACCTCGTGTTCGTGACCGCCGGCATGGGTGGCGGGACGGGGACCGGTGCGGCACCGGTCGTCTCGAAGATCGCCAAAGAACAGGGCGCGATCGTCGTCGGCATGGTGTCGACGCCGTTCAACGTCGAACGCGCCCGCACGGTCAAGGCCGAGGAGGGCCTCGAACGGCTTCGCAACGAGGCCGACTCGATCATCGTGCTGGACAACAACCGCCTGCTCGATTACGTCCCGAACCTCCCGATCGGCAAGGCGTTCTCGGTGATGGACCAGATCATCGCCGAGACGGTCAAGGGAATCAGCGAGACCATCACGCAGCCGTCGCTGATCAACCTCGACTACGCCGACATGACCTCGATCATGAACCAGGGCGGCGTCGCGGTCATGCTGGTCGGCGAGACCCAGGACAAGAACAAGACCGAAGAGGTCGTCAAAGACGCGATGAACCACCCGCTGCTGGACGTCGACTACCGCGGCGCGAGCGGCGGACTGGTTCACATCACTGGCGGCCCCGACCTCACGCTGAAGGAGGCCGAGGGGATCGCACAGAACATCACCGAACGGCTCGAAGCCAGCGCCAACGTCATCTGGGGCGCGCGTATCCAGGAGGAGTACAAGGGCAAGGTCCGCGTGATGGCGATCATGACCGGCGTCCAGTCGGCGCAGGTGCTCGGCCCGTCCACCCAGAAGCAGGCCGACAAGTCCCGCGAAGCGATCCAGGAAGTCGGTGACGACACCAGCTTCGACGCCAGCCAGAACGTCGAGGAGTTCGACGATCAGGGCGGCCAGAGCTACGGACACACCGACGGCGGCCGGGACACCAAAGAGAAGAACAACGGAATCGACGTCATCTGACCCGGCGACGCGGCACCCGGTTCGGACTGTCGACTCACTTTTTGGCCGCGATGACTCCCAGACACGGACGATCAAGCAGATGCCAGCGACGGCGACAGTCGAGCAACAGATATCAGTGAGTAGTAAATAGTACTTTTGTCCTGCAGGCCGTTCGTGACGTGTAGAACACCGGTCGTCCGCCGACCGCCGTCCCGAATCCTATGGTTACCGATACGACGCCGTCGATGACAGCGGTCGAAGCACCCTACGGGTTGCGACTCGCCGATCCGATCGAGGGGGCACAGTTTACGCTGCTTACCCAACGCCCAGTGACGCCGGCCTCGATCGACCCGTCGACGTTCGCGCCGCCCGTCGATACGGCCGCCGTGATTACGGCCACGACGCTAGAGACCCCCTATCAGGTCGACGCGCTCGTTCGTGACGACGAGCTCTCGATCGTCGCCGAATGTACCAGCAGCGAGCGGACCGCTGTCGGACCCGGCGAGTACTACGTCGAACTCTCCTCGGCCAAGATGAAGCTGTACCTCTACGTCGAGGGCGAGGTCGTGTTCGAGCCCGGGACCGATCAGGTGCGGCTCTCGTTTCCGGGTGCCAGCGAGCTCCGGGTCGGCGTTCGGTCGCTCCACGAGCAGCCGGCGGCGACGATCACGACGACCGACGACCTCGAAGCACTGGCGACCGCGCTGTCACAGCTGGGCTCGGCGCTGAAAACGACGAGCTGTGAGCGGTCGTTCCCGACACTCCGCGGACACCCGCCGCTAATCGAACGCGGCCCGGAGCTTTCGGTCCCGGCGGCGCTGTCCGCGCCGGAGACGGGCGTGACCATCGAAGTGCCGCCGCGACTGGACGCGCTCTTGCCGATCACGTCGCTGGCGTACTACCTCGGTGCGACCGTGGAAATCGGATCGCGTCCGATGCTCCACGCCGACGGCTGGTCGCACTCGCTCGACGGCGACGACGGCTTCGAGACGACCGTCGCGCGCGTGCTCAAGCAGGTGTTCCTGCTGGACTGCGTCACCCGGACAGAGGGGATGTACGACGTGCCGCTGTACGAACGGGACCGCGTCGAAGCGGCCGTCGATCTGGACTTCCCGGCGCTGTACGACCAGCCACTCGCAGAACAGGTCCGCCAGTACCTACAGGTTCCCTACGAGGCGGTCGCAGAGGCGGTCCCGACGTGGAAGCTGACCGCCGACGTCGTTCCGGAGTCCTCGGCACTCCCGGTGTTGCCCTTCCTCGCCGACGAGCTCGCGGTCGTTCGCTGTCCCGACGATCCCACGGCTACAGACGGCGCGAAGGCGGACCTCTCGCCGAAAGTAACCTCCTTCTTCGATACGTCGGACCGCGGCGGCGAAGCGTTCGTCAGATCGACGGCGACCCGAAGCGAGACCGCGACTCGGGGACTCGACCAGACGGTGTTCACGCCCGAACCAGCAGACAGCATCGAACAGACCTACGTCGGCGAGGGGATCCCGCTGGGCGCGAGCAAGATGAGCGTCGAGGAGTACGACCGCCGGCTGGAGTTCGACGCCAGTTCCCGCGAACGGACCCGCATTCTCGTCGTCTGCAACGACCCCCAGATGAGCGACGAAAACGTCGTCGGGGACATCTACGGCACGCGCGAGTGGATCGAGTTCGACATCACCACGCGCGAGCAGGTCACGACCGACGAACTCGCCGACCTCCTCGCCGCTGACGCCGACTTCTTCCACTACATCGGTCACGTCGATCCCGACGGCATCCGCTGTACCGACGGCCACCTCGACGCCGAAACGCTGACGGAAGTCGGCGTCAACGCGTTCCTGCTCAACGCCTGCCAGTCCTACAGCCAGGGCCGCGCGCTCATCGACGCCGGTGCGATCGGCGGCATCGTCACCCTGACCGACGTGCTGAACAAGACCGCGACGGAGATCGGCCGGACGGTCGCCCGGTTGCTCAATCAAGGGTTCTCGCTGCTGTCGATGCTCGGCCTGCTGAAAAAGCGAAACCGGCTGGCCCAGCGCTACATGGTCGTCGGCGACGGCAACGAGACGCTGGTCGAGAGCGAGTCAGGGACACCTATTTCTGCTAATATTACACAGGACACATCTGATGGTTGTAGAGTGAGTGTCAACGCGTATCCAACCAAATCTTACCCGATGGGTTCGCTAGTACGACCATATATAACTGGTGAACAGAAGTGCTATCTGAATTCAGGTGAACTAAACACGTTCAACGTCTCTGTAGAACGGCTCAACGACTTCCTCGAAATGCAGTTATTCCCAGTTATTTCAAACGACAATCTCTACTGGAGTGACGAATACTCCGTCTGAGAATCACGGGCCAGCGAATGTAGCGGCAGCTGCACCAGCAGCAGCGCCGGCCTGCGTCAGCAGTAGCAGCACGGCAAAGATCATGCCGATGAGTTTCGGGTGCGATGCGAGCGTGTCTTTGACAGATTGTGTCTGGCTCATAGCCACTTGTGTACAGGGGCCATGGTGAAATATATTTATCTAAAGAATAATAATAAATTATTAGTTCAATTATCTCCATCAAACTCAGGAACCGGTGCGGTCCGGCGAATTTGAGCGCCACCGGGACGTGTTGTATTGGAGATCTAAGACGAGTGAAGATATTTGTCGGTGTAGAGCCATCAGTACGGTAGTGAACGACAGAACCCACACCGTGATCGTAGTGAGGAGGGCGGTGCTGTGACCGAGAACTTCGATCTCGGACCGGCCGTCGCGGACGCGACGAACGTGTTGCTGGTCGCGCCGGGCGTCGGGGACACTGCAGACCGGCTGTGCTGTGATGTCCTGACGGCCGACGGGCTGCCGGAGCACGTCGTCGGGGTGACGATCAGTGACGGGCCAGAGGAGAAGGCCACGCGGTGGCGAGAGCTGCTCGGCCCGGCACCGTCGCTGTCGATGCTGGGGATCGACGGCGTGACCCGCTCGGCCGCGGTCCAGCAGGCACCGACGGCCGACGACACGACCATCGAGTATCTCGACAGCTCCGAGCCCATCCGGGAGCTCGGCGAGCGGATCGCGACGAAGATCCACCGCGAAACCGACACCGCGGTCTGTTTCGACTCGATCACCGACCTCCAGGAGTGTATGGGACGTGAAACCGCCTTCGAGTTCCTGCACGTGCTCGGCTCGCGCGTCAGAGCCGGCGGTGCGACCGGCTACTACTACATCGATCGGACGGTCCACGACGAAGAGACGATGACGCTGTACTCGACGCTGTTCGACGCCGCGATCGAGGTCGGCTCGGACACCGACGGAGGCAACTGATCGTGCAGCGCGTACGCGTGGCGTCTCCCGGTCCGGCGATGCGAGGGAGACGATGAGCAACGCGGCGTTCGATATCTCCGTGACCGACAACGTAGTCCTGGTCTGTATCGACGACGACGGCTGTCGCCAGCGGGTGACGGCGGTGCTGCGCGAGGAGTGGCCCGTCAGGACGGCGATCGACGCGGAGGCGGCCCTCGACAGCCTCGACGAGGCGGTGTCGGTCGTCGTCGTCGACGCCAGAGACGGTATCGAGCAGTCGATTCCACGCCCCCAGCGCGACGAGCGCCCGTTCGAGCTGGCGGCGCTGGTCGACGAGTCGGTCGACGGCACCGACAGAGCCGTCGAGTGTGTCACCAAACCGATCTCGCCGGAGACGCTTCGCGCGACGGTCGAGCGCCTCCAGCGCCGCGTCGAGTACGATCAGCTACTCGGGCGCTACTACGCGGTCGCCAGCGAGTACGCCGCCGCGGCCAGCGGTCACCAGCGAGAGCCAGAGGCGGTGTCGGAGCTGAAAGGGCGACTGTCGGCGATGCGGACGCGGCTGGACGAACTCGCCGACGGCCTCGACGACCACGACGCGTTCTCGGTCGCACTGGGCGCGCCAGACGAGACGGAACCGCCTGACGAGTGAGTCACGTGGCTCCGGTCTCGTCTGAGCCGTCGACACCGTTGGCGCTCTCGTCTGAGAGCACCTCGACCGAAGGAGTTCCCAGCGGGTCGTCGACGAATCTGAGCTTCCCGTTCGTCGTCCCGACGTAGACGATCTCCGTCGCGCAGTCGCCGTCGACATCTGCCGTCGTCAGTGGCGCTTTCATCGCACTCACGCCAGTGAGGCGTTCGGTCCCGCCACCGCTCGCTTTGCGGTTGATCAGGATTTCGTTGCTCCCGTCGACCAGGACCACTGCTGGCGTGCCGTCGCCGTCGGCGCGGGAGTCTGTTGGTCAGCCAGGCCGAACAGGAACGTCCCCGCCGCCGCGACCAGCAGGACGACGATCGCGACCACCGCTGAGACGCTCCGGTCGCCGATCCCAGAGAGTCGTGGGTCGCCAATCTCGTACAGGGTAGAGACTCGAACGGCAAAGAAGTCAGTGTTACCTCCGGTCCGGAGAGCGATCAGACCGCTTCCAGCGCGTCCAGCAGATTGCACTTGCGACAGCGATCCCGGCCCGTCGGAGCCCCACAGTTCTCGCACTCGCCGAAGTCGGCGTCGCGGTCGTCTTCGCTACGGTAGGCCTCGGCGGCCAGCGCGGCGAGTTTCTCGTAGCCGGCCATGATCGAGTGGCGCGTGCCGGGGTGGTTCTCTTCGAGGCCGAGCATGAGGTCCTGTATCTCGCCGCGATAGGCCTCCTCGGCGTGGGGACACTCGGTGATGTGGGCCGGCAGCTCCTCGAAGCGAGCGTACAGAGCGACCTCCTTTTCTGGGATGTCACGGAGTGGTTTGGCCCGCGGGATGTGCTGGTCGGTCTCGGGACGCTCTCGGTCGGCGGGTCCGTCGCCGTCGGCGTCGAACGGTCCCAGCGACGAGTCGAAGTGCTGGGCGATCTGGGTCACGTCGCCTTCGAGGACGTTCATCAGCGCGGTCTCGGCCTCGTCGTCGAGGTTGTGGCCCGTCAGCAGCTTGTCGGCGTCGAGTTCGTCGGCGTACTTCGAGAGGAGATCCCGACGAAAGACGCCACAGTACGCACAGGCGGCCATCCCCTCGGGATCGTCCTCGACGACCTCGTCCATGCGCACGTCGAACTCCTCGTCGTAGCTGACGACCTCGTGGCGGATGCCCAGGTCGTCGGTCAGCGTCACCGAGGCGTCGAGGCTCTCGTCGCGGTACCCCTCGATTCCCTCGTGGATCGACAGCGCGACGAGTTCGATCCGCGGGTCCTCGGCGAACACGTCCTGTAAGATCTGCGTGAGGACGACGCTGTCTTTGCCGCCCGAGAGCCCGATCACCCACGTCTCCGGGTCCTCCGGCGTGGCGTCGCGAGGCACCAGCCCGTCCTCGCGGATACGGCGACGGACGCGCTTCTCGACGGTCCGACAGAAGTGCTCTTCGCACATGTGCAGCCCCGAGTAGGCCGCGTGCATCACCGCCGGTGCGCCACACTTGTCACACTCCATCGGGTGTCCGTAGCGGACGTGGCAGGGTCAGGGTTTCGTTACGAGACGACCGCGTCCCGTCCCCGTTCGAGCGCCGACAGCAGCGTCGGGACGTGTTCGTCGCGAGACCGCGAGGAGAACAGTTCGTGGCCGCCGTCGTACAGCACCGTCCGGGCTGCGGGCATCCGCTGGCCGATCGCGCGCGTCGAGACCACGCGATCGGTCAGCGAGCAGAAGACGACCGCCTCGTCGTCGCTCTCGGGGAGCGTTCGGTGCGCCCGTTTCGTCGCCCGGAGGAAGGCCGGCGAGACGCGATCCGGACCGTCGGCCAACTGCTCGTCGGTCGCGTGCTCGCCGATGAGCGATCGATCGCTGACCCCGCTGGGGAGGAGCTTGGCGTTGCCGGGAATCGAGGCGAAGAGATCGACGATCGGCCCCTGACGCGACGGCGGGTCGCCCCACCACGGACTGAGATACGTCGTCGTCACCGCGTCGAGGTCGGCGTGGGCGACGGTGAGACCGCCGGCACTGTGGGCCAGTACGGCGGGATCGTCGAGGTCGGCGGCGTAGGACTCGACCGGTCGGACCCACTGCTCGGACACGTCGGTGACGTGTGGCGGCAGGGTCGCAGTGTGGACTTGCCAGCCGTCGGCGGCGATTCGATCGATCAGCCAGCGGACCGGTTCGTGTGCCGGGCGATTCCCCCAGCCCAGGACGAACAGACAGTCTGGGTCGGACGCCTCCCCGAAGGTGTGAAACTCCATGGACAGACGACGGCCGCCACGGTCAAAAAGCCGGCCGGAGCCCACGGCGAAGCCGTTGTCGGCCGTTTACCGGTCGCCGTCGGCGTGCCACTCGATCCACTGTCCGTGGGGGTGATATCGAGCCAGTCGGTCGGTCGTGAGTGTCCCTGCGACCGAGCGGTGCCAGCGGAGATCGAGTCCGTCGCCCGGATCGTCGAAGGCACCACTACCGGTGAGCCAGTGGAGTTGCCGCTCCCGGGCACGGGTGGCGATCAGGTCCCGGAGGTTCGCTCTGACCTCGTCGGGCAGCTGGTAGAGCACGAGCGTGCTGTAGACGACGACCGGCACGTCTGCCGGGATCGTGTCGAGGATTCTGGGGAGCTCGTCGATTGCGTCTCCCTCAATCAGCCGTGGTGGATCGCGCCGAGCGACCGCGACGGCATCGGAGAGGGCGGCGCGCCGCTGGTCGTGTTCGGGCCAAGTCAACGCCCCGAGCCACTCGACGTCGGCCTCGTCGGTCACGTCCATCGGATTCAGATCGACGCCGACGCGAGAGTGGACACCGGGGGGATCGACCGGCAACGGCGGAGTCCCCTCCTCGACGGTGGCTCGAATCGTCACCGGCGCGTCGGACCGTCCGACCCGGCGAACGTCCTCGTCGAGATCCCTGCCACGGAACGCGTAGCCGTAGCGGTCCAGCGCGAGGTTCAGCCCAGCACTCGGACCGATCTCGACGAGCGCGATCTGGCCCTCAGTCTGGGCTGTGACGTGTGCGATCGCCGGATAGAGGACCGCACAGCGGCCCACCTCGTTCGTCTGTGTCCGACGGTCAGTGAGAAGCGGACGCAGTGCCCCCGCGTACGTCCGGCAGAAATCCCGCAGCGCCGGTCCGAGATCCCCGTCGGGCGGGCGCGGATCGTCGGTCACGCTGGAGTAGTAATTGGCCAGTGGATGGTCGACGCCGCGCCGGACCACACAGTGGACGGCGGCGAGAAAGACGTTCGCGACGGCTCGGTCCGCGGGAACCGTCTCGGCGAGCGTGAGGAGTTCGGGTTCGTCGGCGACAATTCGACAGAGCCGTTCGTACAGCGGCGAAGTGTCGGCAGTCCACTCGGCCAGGTCGAGGAACGGCTCTCGAAGGTCCGTCATACGGGTCGTTCCAGTGGGCCGGACAAGACAGTTGCCGTCGGGTGGGAACGAGCACCACAGCCGTCACTCCTCGCGGACGCGTGGCAGCGTGATCGTGACGGTCGTGCCGTCGTCGACGGTGACCGCGATGGTGCCATCGAGCCACTCGACGACCCACTTGACGACCCACAGCCCGAGGCCCGAACCGTGGTCGGTCGGCGTCTCGACGAACGACTCGGTGAGGACTCGCCGCTCTACGTCGGGCAAACCGGGGCCGTCGTCGTCGACCGTAATCGAGACCCTCTCGGGCGTCGTGGTCACGTCGATCGACACCGTCGGCTCCGCACAGTCGTGGATGATCGCGTTGCGGATCAGTTCGTCGGCGACGACGCTGACGAGGTCCCCGTCGGGGACGAGGGCGGTCTCGGAGGACGACTCCGTCGCGACGGTCGCGTCGGGGTACTCGGCCCGGAGGTCTGCGACCGTCTCCTCGACCAGCGGTCCGATCGGTCTGGGCGGGGACTCCGAGCGGTCCGTCCGGAGCGACGTCTCGACGATCCGTGCGTGATCGGCGAGCTTCAACAGCGACTCGCCGCGGCGTTTGATGAGAGTCGCGTCCTCGATCAGGCGCTCCTCTTCGGCAGACTCCTCGATGCGAGCGGCCGTCCCGGAGACGACCGTCATGGCGTTGCGGAGGTTGTGTCTGAGCACGCGGTTGAGCACCGTCACCTCGACGCGGCGACGCGCCAGGGTCTCGCTGAGCTCGTTGAAGTGTTTGGCGACGTTGGTCCACTCGGTCGGCCCCGACAGGGAGACCGTCGTGCCGTACTCGCCGGCCACCAGCGCGTTCAGCCCGCCCTGGAGACGCTCGAAGTTGGCGACGTACTCCCGATAGAGCCACCACCCGAACACCGACAGCGACGCGAGGACGAGCCCCAGCGTCCCGAGGCCAAGCAGCGTGATCGACTGGAGCTCCGACCGAACGGCGCTCTCGGTCCGTGTCGTCGACACGGTCCAGTCGGTCCGGTCGACGGTCGCGTTGGCGACGGCGACCGCACCCTCGTCGCCCGGCTGTGGGCCCCGCTGGTACAGCGTCGTGCCGTTGGCCGCGACGAGGACGCCGCTCGCGGTGCTTTGCTCCTGGCGGATCGGCGCGAGGAAGTCACCCCGACGAACGTGAAACGCCGCGTTGAACGTCCCGACGATCGACCCATCGGAGTGGATCGGGGCACTGATCGTGACGATCCGGTTGCCACTCTCCGCGGAGACCGGTTCGCTGACGTACGTCTCGCCGGCCATCGCCCGCTGGAAGTACTCCCGGTTGCCAAACTGCTGGCCGACGAGGGCGCGCGACTGAGCAGGCGCAGTTCCCTCGGAGTACAGCGCCGTCATCGTCCCGTTGGCGGCGATGACTGACGCGCCGCTAAAGGAGGTCGACAGGACGAACGACCGGACCGACTCCGCCTGTTCCTGTGAGTGGTGGTCGGCCAGCGCCGGGGTTTCGGTCCACAGACCGACCGTCTGGCCCTTCTCGGTGAGGAGAACGTCGAGCTGGGAGGCCATCGTCTCGCTGACTCGTTCGAGGGCGGCCTCCTCCTGTGCGATCGTCGCATCGCGATACAGCGTGAAGCCGGCCAGCGAGAGCACCGAGAGCACCACCGTCAACACCAGGAACGCGACGAGGAAGCGTCGCCGAAGTCGCATTGTCGGCAGTTTCGCCACGGAACACATAAAGAGTGGGGCCACGACGGCAGACATATTTCCCTGTGACCGGTAGGGTCGGGCGATGAGCGAACTCGCGCGCGAGGCGGCGATCGATCGAGCCGTCGAGATCGTCGACGCCGTCGCCGAGCAGACCATGCCGGTACCGGTACGAGAGGTCTGGGTGTACGGCGACGTGGCACTCGGACTCGATCCGATCGATCGACTCGACGTGTATCTGACGAAGGACATCCTGCTGCGCGACGACGCAGACCGAGAGCCCGAGTTTCGCGAACGACTGGGCGTCGAGGGCGTCGGCAAGACCGTCCGGGCGGCGTGGGCCGACGAGTACCCCGAGTACGTCCGTGCGAACGCCTCGGGCCACGCCGCACCCGAGCAGTGCCTGGCCGCACACCTACTGGAGGCGTCCGAACCGATCCACCTCGAAGTGTGCAACGCCTCGTTCGAGGACAACGTCACCCAGCGCCTGAAGGGTGCCCGCGCACGCGGAAACTACAAACAGCTGCTCGATCCCCGCGGCGTCTGTCTGTGGGCCGAGGGCCAGCGCAGCGACTCGGCCGTCCGCAAGCTCCGAGAGAGCGAACTCGCATTTCCCACGCTGTCTGGCGCACTCGAAACGCTGGGTATGGACCCCGCGGAAGCCGACGAGGCCGCCGACGCCGTCCGAGAGTACCGGGAACGGCAGGACGGACGAACGGTGCGGGGCGACGTGGTCTGATACGGACACACGACCGAGAGATCCCAACAGCAGGTGGCGACAGCCACAGTCGGGCGGTGTTCAGATGAGAGAGAGTAGCGTCATTCAGGCACGGAAAGCCCTCGGCCCGCTAGCCCGATCTGTGGCGGATATTCTCTCTCCGGTCGAATAGTGCCGCCGCAGATCGGGCTACCGAGCCTCGCCCTTCCATCCGCCAGGATTCGGCTGCCTCACAGTCTGAACCCTGGCGGATGAAAGGGCGAGCGGCGTCCGCGGCGCTTGCGCCGCGGGCTCGGAAGAGCGTGCTCTTCCGGCGCTCGATCCCTCCCGGGCGACGGTGAGCCGAGCGGAGCGAAGCGAACGTCGGGAGAGCTTGCTCTCCCGGAACAAGCACGCGAACGTAGTGAGCGCGCGCAGCGAGCCCCGGAGCGGTCGAGCGACGCGAGGGCTTTCGGTGTCTGCAACTCAGCAAGCGCGGTCGCTTCTCTGAACACCACCCACAGTCGACGCCACAGCTATTTTGCGCCGGGCCGTGAACCGCCGACGATGAGTCAGTCCCTCCACCTCGCGATCCGAACCGTCCACGTCCTCGCGATGGCGCTGCTGGTCGGCGGCGCGGCCGGGCTCTGGGCCGCGGCCCGACGGCGCGTCGACGACCTCCACGTGCTGGCGAAACGCTACGAGTGGCTCTTCTGGGCCGCGCTGGGCGTGCTGGTCCTCACGGGCGTCGGCAATCTCGGTGCGCTCGGTGCGCCCGGCCCCGGCACTCGCTGGGGGCAGACGCTGCTCGCGAAGCTCGTGGTCGTCGCTCTGTTCGTCCTCGGCTCGGCCGTCCGAACGCTGGCCCTCACCCGGACCGACCGCTCGACGCCACTCGCCGCCTGGAGTCGGCGGGCGTACGGGCTGACGACGGTGACACTGCTCGCGCTCGTCGTCCTGGCGGAGGTGCTGGCCCATGGCTGAGACCGCGGCCGCGTCCCGGCGCACACGCGAGACGATCGGACGACCGACGACGACGCTCACCGCGTGGACGCTCGCGACCACGAACACGGTGGGATTCGTCCTCGCCGTGCTGGTCCCCGCCTACGCCAGCGGCGGGCTCTCGGACGTGTTACCCTCGCTGAACACGGCGGTCGGCGTCGCGGGGTTTCTCGCGCTCTGGCTGGTCGTCGGAGCGACGACCCACTGGCTGCTGGGCCACGTCGACCCGTCCAGTGACTCCCCGGTTCGGCTGACGCTGTGGGCCGGGAGCTGCGGGGCCCTCGCTGGCATCGTCTTCCTGGTCGGGATCGTCGTCGGTCTCGGTGTCCCGGCGGCAGTCGTCGGCTCGTTCGGACTGCAGACGGTCGTCCTGCTGGCGGCCACCGGGACGCCGGTCGCCGCCATCGTCGGGGCCGTCGTCGGCATCGCGGCGGGACTGCTGGACGTGGTCTTGCTCCGGATCGCCGACCGGGTCACTCCCCCGTCAGACCGACAGTGACGAAGAAGGGGACCGTCTCGGTCCGCTCGTACTCGCCGGCACCCATCTGATCGATCACGTCCCGACCCATCGACCGCCAGGCGTCCCGGAGCCGATCGAACTCGTCGTCGGGGACCGACGCGGCCAGCACGTCGGCCCGGTCTGCCAGCCCCGCGCCCGTCGCCTTTCGCTGTGCCGCGGTGAGTGCGGCCTCCGAGTACGGCGGCGTGACAGTGAGTCGCTGATCGTACCGCCGCGTCGAGACCACGTCCAGCCCGGCGTCGGGAAAGAGATCGGCCGCGCGCGCTCCGAGCGCCACGTCGGTGTCGACGCCGTCGAGGTAGAGCCGGCGCGCCCGTCGGGCCAGCGTCGGTTCGGCGTCGACCGTCGACTCGACGCTGACGGCGCTGTTGTCCGGTTCGATGACGGCGACGCGGTCGCTGGCGACTCTGGCGAACTCCGCGAGTGCCACCGCGGGCTCCGGGAGGTTGATCAGGAGTGCCTGACACACCACGATGTCGACGGCGTCGTCCGCGACTGGCAACCGCGTGGCGTCGCCACGAACGACCGGCTGGGGGACGGTCGACAGCAGCGTCTCGTCGGCGTCGACGCCGATCACGTCGCCGGGCGACTCCTCGCGGAGCACCGCGGTGAGTTCGCCGCTGCCACAGCCGACATCGAGCACTCGCTGAGCGGTGTCGAGTTCGAGATCGGCGAGTGCCTCGCGGGAGTCACCCCACATGCCCCGGCGCGTGCGTTCGAGGTAGTCGGCGTCGAATCTGCGCACGGCCGGGGTTGTCGTGCGACCGGCAAAAGGAGCCCGGTCACGCGCGTCGGAGCGACAGCCGTTCGGCGGCCACGTCCTCCAAAACGGCGTGGGGGCCACCGATCCACTGACGGCCGTCGTCCTCGACGAGGATGGAGTTCTCGATTGGCAGTGAGGAAGACGCGGGATACACCATCCGCTGGTGGACGTTCAGGACGCGACCGTCGACGGTGCGTTTGGCACCGGTCTCCGGATCTCGGCCCGTCGCACGGCATCGGATCGCCACCTCGTCCCGGAGGCACAGCGCGACGTTCGTCACGGCGTGTCGGATGCCGTCGTACGCCACGGGGAGTTCCGGCACTGCCCTGGCGTGGATCTCCGACGCGAACATCCAGAAGTTCGTGACGAAGTCCCGGTAGAGACCATGTGCGACCTCCTGAAAGTCGAACGTGGTGGCGACATCGTCAGAACCGTCGTCGGTGATCGAGGAGCCGTTGCCGATCAGTCCGCGTTCGTTGTCGACACAGCAGAACACGGGCGCGATGTCCTGTGACCTGCGTGCGACCGTCGACCGGCCAGCGAGCGACGGCAGTTCGTGTTTCGAGCGCTCGTCGTGTGGCGGGTCCCAGACCAACACGAGGACGAGCAATCCGCGATCGACGGCCGCCGAGAGCGTCGCATCGAGCTCCGGCAACACCGTGTGGGGCACCGAGAGAGCGACTTCCGACACCGCACTGTCGGCCAGCTCTCGAACCCGGTCGAGAATGGCGTCGCGCTCGAACACCTCGGTGTCGACAGTCATCACCGACAACTGGTACCAGATGCCGATAAAACCACCTATGACCGAGAGTGATAGAGCACACGTTTTTATCGCTTGGATCCGGCAGTTCCCGCATGGACGAGGGGACGACGGTGCTGTACGTGGGGGGGTACGGTAGCACCGAGCCACGAGACCACCTCGAAGCCGCGGGGTTCGAGGTCGAAAGCGTCGTCGGAGCAGCCGACGCGCGGGCCGCCGTCCGAGAGAATCGATCGATCGAGGTCTGTGTCACCAGATACGAGGTCCCGCGGGCCGACGGGATCGAGTTCCAGGGCGGGCTCGCGGTCGTCGACGCGGTCGAGGCCGAGCGGCCCTCGCTCCCGGTGATCCTCTTTACCCGGATGGCCAACCGAGACGTGGCACGCGAGGTCTCTGGACGGGACCTGTTCGACTACATACCGATCCAGTCGGGCGACGCACCCTACGATCGTCTGGTCCGGCGCACTCGAACGGCCGCGAGTCGGTACCGAACCGACCGGCGCGTCGAACAGCTGTCGCGGATCAACGAGATCGTCCGAGACGTGAACCGCGAACTCGTCCGGGCCGACGACCGCGCAGGCGTCGAGCGAGCGGTCTGTGAGGAACTCACACAGCGGGGTGCCTACGAGTTCGCCCGGTTCGAAGGCGGCGAGGAGACCACGGCCCACGGCGACGAGGCGGACGGCGAGACGGTCGACCCGGACGCCCTCGCGAACCACCTCGGGGCGAGCGGGCCGGGCGTCGTCGATCTGGACGAGCGCTGGCAGCCCTACACCGCGGGCATCGTCGTCCCGGTCGCCATAGACGGGGTCGAATACGGCCGGGTGTTGCTGTGTACGACTCGCCCGGACGCCCTCGACGAGACCGAGCAGGAAGTGCTCGGAGAGCTGGGCGAGACGATCGCCGACGCGCTCGACGCCATCGAGACCCAGCAACAGCTGGCCGTCCGCGAGCGGGAGCTCGCAGAGCAGAACCGCCGGCTCGAACGGTTCGCTTCGATCGCCAGCCACGACCTCCGGAACCCCCTCCAGGTCGCCGACGGCTACGTCCAGCAGCTCCGAGAGGAGTCCGACGACGAGCGCCTCGACGAGATCAGCCAGGCGCTGGGACGCATCGGCACCATCATCGACGACGTGCTCGCGCTGGCCCGGACTGGGGACGGTGCGATGACGAAGACGGCTGTCGATCTGACGGCGGCCGTCGAGCGGGCCTGGGAGACGGTCGATACCGGTGGCGCGACCCTGGAGTGTGCGGTGTCGGGGACGGTCCGGGCCGACGAGGACCGCCTCGCGCGGCTCTTCGAGAACCTGTTTCGCAACGCCATGGAGCACGGCTTCACGGCGTCGGCGACCCAGAATCGGCGAGACGGCGAAAGTAGCAGGGATCTGACCGTCCGCGTCGTCCCGACCGAGAACGGCTTCGCGGTCGAGGACGACGGCGTCGGCATCCCGCGAGAGAAGCGAGAGTCCGTCGTCGAGCTGGGCCACTCGGAGGGCGGCGGGACGGGGCTCGGGCTGGCGATCGTGGCCCGAATCGCCGAGGCACACGACTGGACGGTCACTGTCGAGGAGAGCGATGCCGGCGGTGCCCGGTTCGTCTTCGCCGTCGGCGAGCCGGTGTCCGGCGCGTAGGCGTCGGCCGAGCGCACCCCGTCGCGGCTCTCTTCTGTAGTAACAATTGAAACGATTTACACACCGATCGCACTGCAGTCGTGCGATCGGGTGTGCATTGATTTTCAATGGCTACTATAGCAGTGTCAGGCGTTCCCCAGCTCTCTGGCGCGTTCGATGTTCCACTCGAAGCCCCGGCCGTCCTCGGTCGGGGTCTCCAGAACGAAGGGAACGTCTTCGAGGGCTTCGTGGGTCAACAGCGCGGCCATCCCCTCCTCGCCGATGTACCCCTCGCCGAGGTGGGCGTGTTCGTCCTTGTTGGTGCCACACTCGTGTTTCGAGTCGTTGAGGTGGATGCAAGCGAGGTTGTCGAGTCCGACCACGTCGTCGAACTCGGCGATAGTCTCGGCGACGCCGTCGGCCGTCGAGATGTCGTAGCCCGCCGCGAAGGCGTGGGCCGTGTCGACACAGACTTCGAGGTCCTGCTCGGAGCGGTCGAGCACCTCGGCGAGGTGTTCGAACTCGCCGCCGAGTTTCGTCCCGCTGCCGGCGTCGGACTCGACGAGCACCGTGACGCCGTCGGGAATCGTCAGTTCGTCCAGCGCGCTCGCGGCGTTGTCGAGACCGCCCTCGACACCGGCTCCCGTGTGCGCACCGAGGTGGACGTTGACGTACTCGACGCCGAGTGTGTCGGCGGCGTCGACCTCCTTTTGCATCGAGTCGATCGACTTCGCCCGGAGGTCGTCTTTGGGGGTACAGAGGTTGACGAGGTACGACGAGTGGATGACCCACGGGCCGACGCCGTGTTCGTCGCTGCGTTCGCGGAACTGTTCGGCCTCCTCGTCCTCGATGTTCGGGTCCTGCCAGACCTGTGGCGAGTGGCTGAAGATCTGGCCGCAGTTCCCACCGTAGTCGACCTGTTCGTCGACGGCGTTGTACGCTCCGCCGGCGATCGAGGTGTGTGCTCCGACGCGCATACCGGTGGATACGGACGGTCGATCAAAGCACTTCCGAAGGCACCGCCGGGAGTTTTCAACTCGGGGTCCCAAGGTCGAGTGTGCCAGCAGACGCGCTCCCGCCGGACGTGTACGCCGTCCTCGACCAGTTGCTCACCGAGGCCAGTCGAGCGGTCGCCAGCGGCGACCACGAGACCGCGTCCAGCGCCGTCGACAGCGCGGCGACGGTGACCGAGAACAAGGTGCCACCCGGCCCACAGCGGCGGCTGCTCGACCACTGCTGTGAGACGGTGACCGACCTGCTCGAAGCCGAGGACACCGACGCGGCGCTGATCCGAGAGTACCTGCGAGCGACGAGCGAGCGACTCGTCGTCGAGGCCGGCGGCTCCTGATACTGCCGGCTGTAACTTCGTTCAGATATTCCCCTCCCCGAGGTGGCGAAATCCGTGACAGATTTACAGCCGGTAGTATGAGGCTGTCAGGCCGTCGGGTCCGTCCGCTCGTGGGTCCAGGCGTCCGTCTCGAATTTCTCGCTCGCGCGCTCGCGCGCACGCGAACTGATCTCCTCTGGCCACGACGTTTCCGCGACGGTCCCACCGAGCGTCGTCTCGACCCACTCGCGGAGTGTGTCACGGAGCGTCGCGACGGCCGCCGATCGGGAACGGTCGACGTACTCCTCGATACCGCCGACCCGGTCGGCGAACGCGTCCGGTTCCGGCTCGCCGGTGAAACAGGCACAGTGGCGCGCCGGGGTCGTCTCGAAGGTGAGCGAGCCGTGTTGCACGACGGCGTCTCGCTGTCGATACTGGGCGTTGCCGCTGATCTTGCGGCCGTCCGGGCCGACCACGTCGTGTGCCGGGTGTAACGCCCGGAGGTAACAGGCGGGCTGGTACACGGCCGGTCGCTCGTCGGTCGCGAAAGCGGCGTCGACCCCAATTCCCTCGAAGGCATCAAGGATCGGCTCACAGAGCAGTTCGTAACACGCCAGCAGGTCGCCCGGAACGGCGTCGCCCGGCACGACGATCGAGTACGAGATGTCGCCGTCGGTGTCGTGGTAGATCGCACCCCCGCCCGTGGGTCGGCGCGTGACAGTGATCCCCTGGCGCTCACAGTAGTCCCAGTCGATCGTCGCCGGATCCTGGTTGTAGCCAAGCGAGAGCGTGCTGGGCTCCCAGCGGTAGAGCCGAACCGTCGCCAGCCCGCCGTCGGCGACCATCTCGGCGGTGACCTCGTCCAACGCCATGTTCGTCGCCCCGTCGTGTGCGCGTTCGTCGACGAAGCGCCACGACAGGTCCCCTAGGTCGGTCATGGGACGGCCTACGGCCGGAGCCCCGAAAGCGGTTGTGGGCGGCGTCGGCGGCGCACATAAATCGGCCTCGCAATCGAGGCACAACGCCGAGGCCGGTCCCCGGCGTACCGCTCGACATGCAACGAGCCACGAGAGCATCCACAGAGCCGCTGTCGGTGCTCCCCGAGTCAGCCGTCGTCGGAACGGAGGACCACGAGAACGCGCCAGCGATCGTCGTCCGCGCGGACGCCGTCGAGTCGGTCCTCTCGACGCTGAAGACGGAGGCGGGCTACGACCACTGCGCCTGCGTCACGGCACAGGAGTACGGCGATCGCTTCGAGACGATCTATCACCTCCGGACGTACGACGACCCGACCGACGAACTCTCGGTGGTCGTCCCGACGTTGCACGACGACCCCCACTCCGAGAGCGGGGCGGGCGTCTACGAAACGGCGGCGTGGCACGAGCGCGAAGCGTACGATCTGCTCGGCATTACCTACGAAGGACATCCGGATCTGCGACGGATTCTACTGCCCGAGACCTGGCAGGGCCATCCGCTCCGGGAGTCGTACAACCAGGACAAGCCACAGATCGTCCCGTTTCGCGAACACGAGCGCATTCTGGAGGACCGCCGTTCCGGACCGGACACGATGCACCTCAACATGGGGCCACACCACCCCTCGACCCACGGCGTCTTGCACCTGCGCGTGACGCTCGACGGCGAGACCGTCGCGGACGTAACTCCCGAGATCGGGTTCATCCACCGCTGTGAAGAGCAGCTGTGTCAGCAGGGAACTTACCGCCACCAGATCATGCCCTACCCCGACCGGTGGGACTGGAGCGGTGCCGGGCTGCTCAACGAGTGGGCCTACGCGCGCGCCGCGGAGGACCTGATCGGCGTCGACGTGCCCGAGTACGCGCAGGTGATCAGGACGATGAGCGCGGAGCTGTCGCGGATCCTCTCGCACTTCCTGGCGATCGCGGCCTACGGGCTGGACGTGATCTCGGAGTTCACCGCCGTGTTCCAGTACGGCATCCGCGACCGAGAGATCGTCCAGGACATCCTGGAAGACCTCACCGGCCAGCGGCTGATGTTCAACTACTTCCGGCTGGGCGGCGTCGCCTGGGACCTGCCCGAGCCCCGCGAGACGTTCTGCGAGACCGTTCGGTCGTTCCTCGACGACCTGCCCCAGAAGCTCGAAGAGTACCACGACCTGCTCACCGGCAACGAGATCCTCCAGATGCGGACCGTCGACACCGGCGTGCTCCCACCAGAGACGGCCAAGGCATACGGCTGTACGGGGCCGGTCGCGCGTGGCTCCGGCGTCGATTGCGACCTGCGCCGGGACGATCCGTACGGCTACTACGACGAACTCGACTGGGACGTGGTCACCGAAGACGGATGTGACAACTTCTCGCGTGTGCTCGTGCGCCTGCGCGAGATCGAGGAGTCGGCCAAGATCATCGAGCAGTGTGTCGACCTGCTCGAAGAGTGGCCCGAAGACGACCGCACGATTCAGGGCAACGTCCCCAGAACCGTCCGCCCCGACCGCGACGCCGAGATCTATCGGGCAGTCGAGGCCGCCAAGGGGGAACTGGGCATCTACATCCGCTCGGACGGCACCGACACACCAGCACGGTTCAAGATCAGAGGCCCCTCGTTCTCGAACCTCCAATCACTCCCGGAGATGGCAGAAGGCGAGTACATCCCCGATCTGGTCGCCTCCATCGGAAGCCTCGACACGATCATGGGCGAAGTCGACCGGTGAGAGTCCGCGGCAGTCGGCTCGTGCCGCTGCACTCGAACAGTCGGTCGTCGATCACGCCCGCCCGTCGCAACACGCCCAGTCGCACGCCGTTCGGCACCCGGTCGGGTACCGCCAAGTCGGCCGCGTCCAGCAGTTTCTGGAACTTCCGGGACTGGCCGGCCACTTTGCCCGCCAAACTCCCACCGCCGCTCGCCGCCGCCGGCAGGATCGTCCCCGCGCTGTAGCCGAGCGACCACCCCGCCGCGAACTCTGCAAAGTACTGCTCACCCCTGTCGAACGGGTTCCGGTCGGCCTGTTGCTCCCGTATCTGCTGGGCCATCATCGCCGGAATCTGGGCGAGGATCTCCGGCCGTTCGAGGATGGCCTCGCCGAGCTGGACCATCTGGTCGACGAAGCCCAGCGGACACACAGGTTTTGTATCCATAGCACGTACCGGAGAGCGATGAGTGAACCACAGACTGCCACGGTTGCCGGTGGCTGTTTCTGGTGTACCGAGGCCGTGTTCAAACAGATCGAGGGCGTCGAGTCCATCACGTCGGGCTACGCCGGTGGCCACGTCGCGGACCCGAGTTACGACGCCGTCTGTTCGGGCGAGACCGGCCACGCCGAGTGCGTTCAGGTCGAGTACGACCCGGACGTGATCGACTACGGGGACGTGTTGACCGTCTTCTTCGCGACGCACGATCCGACGACGAAGAACCGACAGGGCCCCGACGTGGGCAGCCAGTACCGCTCGGCGGTCTTCTACCACGACGAGGCCCAGCGCGAGACCGTCGAAGCGATGATCGACGACCTCGGCGACCAGTATTCGGATCCGATCGTCACGGAGGTCGAGCCCCTAGAGACGTTCTATCCCGCAGAGCAGTACCACCAGGACTACTACGAGCGCAACCCGGATCAGGGGTACTGCGCGGTCAACATCGATCCGAAGCTCGAAAAGCTCAACGAGCAGTTCCGGGAGCTACTGGCATGAGCTTCGAGTTCACGACGACGGTCGACGTGCGGTACAACGACCTGGACACGTACGGTCACGTCAACAACGCGCTCTACGGGACCTACGTCGAGGAGGCCCGCGTCGACTACCTCGAAACCGTCGTCGGCGGCGCGGCGGCCGATATCACCGGGAGCGGCGAGGAGACCGGGATGGTCGTCGCGAACCTCCAACTGGACTTCGAGCGCCCGATCCGACTGGCAGACGAGGTCACGGTCGGCGTCCGCGTCCCGCGCCTCGGCGAGAAGAGCTTCCCCTTCGAGTACGAGATCCGGACCGCCGACGGCGAGGTGGCCGCGACCGGAGAGACGACGATGGTCGCCTACGACCGCGGGCAGGGTTCGTCGGTCCCGATCCCCGACAGCTGGCGCGAATCGATCGGCGAGTTCGAGGGGCTCTAGGGTTCGAGGACGCGCTCGGTGCCGTCCGTCCCGTGGATGGTCACCGCGTGGTTCGTGTGTCTGACGTGAGTGTGGGCCCACCGCTTTGCCCCACCTTCTTCGATCCGTTCGACCGTCTCCGGACAGTGGCGACACTCGACGCGCCACGTCGCGACGCCGTCGGGGAAGTGGCCGGTGTGATGGCGATGGTCCAGCGCGAACTGCTCGAAGGCCTGGTTGCCGACGGCGTCCAGTTCCTCGCCGAGGTCCCATTCGCGGCCACACCGCCGGCAGCTGATCGTCGGGTCGTTCGACGGCGGTTCGGTGTCGTCGGGTCCGTTCACGGGCCGCCGTTCGGCGGGTAGCGTCATCAACCCCCCGCTCCGGGACCGACGGGGACATGGGGACGGAGCGCGTTGTCGGCGTATGGACGAGCGGTCGAGTCGCTTTCGGGTCTATCGGGTCGTCGAGGCAGTCCCCCACATCAACCTCTTCGACACCGACGGGACGCGACTCTACACGACCTACCAGCAGGGATACGGGGAACGACAGCCCGCGATCGACGGGCTCGAAACGGGCGACCTGATCGAAGGGAGGGTCGCCGGAGATCCCACGGACGAGGAGGAGGCCTGGACGCTGCGCGAGTTCGATCGGATCGACGGCGTCGATATGGGGTTCGCCACCGACGTGGAGCTTCCCCAGATCGCCAGAGAGACCTGGGACACGCAGAGCCGTGGGCCGGCACACAGCGTGATCGAAGCGGACGGGCAGCCGGTCGGGGAGTGCTGGGTGCAGCCCCGCAGTCCACTGCCCGGCGGGAGTTTCGTGCCGTCGGTACTGGCCGGGCTGCTCCCGATGGAAGAGAAGCTGACGACCGTCGTGAGCGCCGACGCGCCGACGACCGACGCCGTCTTCCTCGACCCCGATCCGGTCGACGCCGCGTCGTTCAGCCAGCCCTACGGCGTCTTGCTCCTGTTCTCCGAACGGGCCGGCGCGCGTCGAGAGCGGTATCGCGAGCGCTTCGACTGCCCGCGCGGGACCGACAGCCGGCCCGAATACGACCCGTACGATCCCTCTACCGGCGGTTTCGGGCCGTAACGCGACGCCGCAGAGAAGAGCTCATCGGCTCGCTCCGAGCCGTTCAGAGGACCGCCGGAGATACTGCGGAAACCGGTAGATACACACCCTTAACAGAGAGAGGTTGTACTGACTAGTATGGACAGCACCAACGGCAGAGATATCCTCGGACACGTGCTGGTACCGGTCGCTACCGACGACGACGCGTTGGCGACGGCGAGAGCGCTCGAACCGTACGATCCAGACGACGTGACGGCGCTGCACGTCGTGGAGAAAGGTGATGGTGTGCCGGACAAGACGTCCGTCGAACAGTCCGAAGAGGTGGCCGAAGCGTCGTACGCCGCCGTCCGGTCGGTGTTCCCCGACGCCGACGAGCACACTGCCTACGGACGGGACGTGGTCCAAGCGATCTTCGCGGCCGCCGACGAGGTCGATGCCACCTCGATCGCCTATCGGTCCCGGGGCGGAAACCGACTCATGCAGTTTCTCTCCGGCGATGTGTCGCTGAAGCTGGTGACGAAGGCGACACGTCCCGTCATCGCCCTGCCACACAACGATGAGTGAGGAAGAACTCGCCAAAGACCTCGGACCGCTGGCCGCCCTGACGATCGGCGTCGGGACGATGATCGGCGCGGGCATCTTCGTGCTCCCCGGAGAGGCGATTCTCAAGTCCGGGTCGCTCGCGCCGGTCGCGTTCGTTTTGGGCGGTGTCATCGCGATGTTTACGGCGCTGTCGGCGAGTGAACTCGGCACCGCGATGCCCCGATCCGGCGGGGCCTACTACTACGTCAACCACGCCCTCGGTCCGCTGTTCGGCTCGGTCGCCGGCTGGGCGAACTGGCTCGGGCTCGCCTTCGCCAGCGCGTTCTACATGGTCGGCTTCGGGCGGTACATCGCTCGCATCTTCGGACTCTCGGGCAGCGTCGGCGTCGGTCCGGTCTCGATCACCGTCGTCAAGCTGACCGCGCTGGCCGGTGGTGCGTTCTTCATCCTGATCAACTACGTCGGTGCCAAGGAGACCGGCAGGCTACAGAACGTCATCGTCGTCTTGCTCATCGGAATCCTCACCGTGTTCACGTTTCTGGGAACGCTCCGGGCCGAGCCGTCGAATCTCCCGGCCGCGACCGACGTGGTCACCACACTGGAGACGACGGGTCTCATCTTCGTCTCGTATCTCGGCTTCGTCCAGATCACCAGCGTGGCCGAGGAGATCAAAGACCCCGGAAAGAACCTTCCCCGGGCAGTCATCGGCAGCGTCGTCATCGTGACCGTCATCTATGCACTGGTGTTGGTGATCATGAGCGCGGCCGTCCCACAGGGGTTCATCGCGGACATCATCAGCTCCGACGCCGAGAATCCCATCGCCGTCGTCGAGGTCGGCAACTACATTCAGGGGGCCCTGATGGGCGGGGCACTGCTGTTCGGTGGCCTGCTCGCGACCGCCTCCAGCGCGAACGCGTCGATCCTCGCGTCGTCGCGTATCAACTTCGCCATGGGCCGTGATCGAATCGTCACGCCGGCACTCAACGAGATACACCCACGGTACGGAACGCCATACAGGGCGATCAGCATCACCGGGGGACTCATTCTGCTGTTCATCGTGATCGGCGACATAACGCTGCTGTCGGGTGCCGCGTCCGGACTGCACCTCATCATCTACGGACTGCTGAACCTCGCGCTGATCGTGATGCGCTACGTGAATCCAGAAGAGTACACCCCGGAGTTCGTGGTGCCGCTGTACCCCCTCTTACCGATCCTCGGTGTCGTGTTCTCCTTTGCGTTGCTGGTGTTCGTCGCCGAGGACGCGCTGTTGCTCTCCTTTGGCATCGCCGCGGCAGCGGTCCTGTGGTACGGGCTCTACGCCCGTTCACGCACGGAAAAGCAGGGGATACTCTCGAAGCACATCATTTCGCGCTCCGACGAGATGCCCGACGCGGCAGTCAGTGCAGCCGTCGGGGTCCAACCCGACGGTGGCCAGTACCGCGTGATGGTGCCCCTGGCCAATCCCGAGAACGAGCAAGACCTCATCACCCTCGCGAGCGCGATCGCAAAGCAGCGCGGGGGCACCGTGGTTGCCACGCACATCGTTACCGTTCCCAGCCAGACGGCGCTCGCGGCCGCTGCCGACCGGTCCGACGAGATCGACAAGACATCGGAGCGTCTGCTCGCAAACGCTCGGGAGGACGCCGAGACGTTCGGCGTCGACGTCGAGACCAACACGATCGTCTCGCACAAGTCCTACGAGGCTATCTTCGACGCCGCTCGCTCACAGACCGCGGATCTCGTCGTGATGGGATGGGGCCCGGACGCACACGGTTCGCCGGGGCGGGCCGAGTCAGCCATGGACGAACTCACCGAGTCGGTCCCCTGTGACTTCCTGGTCTTCCGTGACCGCGGGTTCGATCCGTCGCGCATTCTGCTCCCGACAGCTGGCGGTCCGGACTCCGAGCTGTCGGCGACCGTCGCAAAGTTGCTGCAGGCGGAGTACGACTCCGAAGTGACGTTGCTCAACGTCGACGAAAATCGGGAAGCGGGAGCGCAGTTCCTCGAAGAGTGGGCAGTCGAACACGGGTTGACGGACGCCGAACGCCTCGTCAAATCCGGCGACATCGAGACGGCCATCCGCAACGCTGCCGACGACGCGACGCTCCTCCTCATCGGTGCGACCGAGGAAGGCCTACTGCGTCGGCTCGTCTCCAAGTCACTCGTGCTGGACGTTGTCGACGACGTGGAGTGTTCGGTCCTCCTCGCGGAGACCCACCGGGACCGGGGGCTGCTCGAACGGCTGTTCTAAAGGAGTTGGGGGCACAGTAGTTCTCTCGGCCCTCGGACGCTGTCTGCGGTGACTGATACAGCGAGTGATCCGGTTCACAGAACGTCGAAAGTCGTGATACTGCCGACTGTCCATCTGTAACGAATCTCGCGATACGTGATCGCGACTCTCTTGAAACAGTGACAGCCAGCAGTATGAGTCGCCCGGTCCGAGAGCGAGGTTGGAGACGCCACAGTGGTCCAGCCGGCGAGGCCCCGCCGTGGCGTCGACGGCGCGTCTGGTGCCGGAGACCGATAGAGACGAGACGTTGCCCGGTCGTCCAGAAGCAATCTCCTCGAACCGACACTGGTCGTCGAGTGCTCAGTTGCCAGTACGGCAATTCCATATAGCGCTATCTGATTTATTGCCGACTGCACGCCCGACGCGCCGAACTTATACGAGTCGGACGATTACGGGGCGCTAATGGTCCAGAACGTCGCACGCGAGATGGCAGATCTCGAACCCGAGGACTTTCACCTCCTCTCGGGCGTCGAGCAGGGGATGCGCTTCTCGGAGTACGTCGACCGCGAGAAGCTCCCGCAGTTCTCGCGACTGACCGCCGAAGACGTGGACTACCGACTGGACCGCTGTGAAGACCGGGGCTTCCTGGAGCGCAAGACCATGCAGTACGAGGGGTTCAAGCTCACGTTCGAGGGGTACGACGCCCTCGCACTGCACGCGCTGGTCGAGCGGGGGACGATCGAGGGGTTCGGTGCCCCGCTGGGGGTCGGCAAGGAGAGCGACGTGTTCGAAGTCAGCTCCTACAAGCCCATGGCCCTGAAGTTCCACCGCGAGGGGTACACCCAGTTTCGGGAAGTCAACAAGGAACGGGAGTACACCGCCGACCGCGATCACGTCTCCTGGCAGTACACCGCACGGAAGGCCGCCGAGCGCGAGTACGACGCACTGGAGACGCTGTACCCGGACGTACGCGTTCCCCAGCCCATCGACACCAACCGCCACGCGATCGTCATGGAGAAGATCGACGGCGTCGAGCTCTCTCGAACGAAACTCGACGACCAGCAGGTGCGACCCGTGCTGGAACTGATCCTCACAGAGATGGGGACGGCCTACGACGACGGGTACGTCCACGCGGACATGAGCGAGTACAACGTGTTCGTCGGCACCGACGGAATCACGATCTTCGACTGGCCCCAGGCCGTGCCGGCCGACCACGCGAACGCCGACGAGTTGCTGGCCCGCGACGTGGAGAACATCCTCGGGTACTTCCAGCGGAAATACCCCCGGTTCGTCGACGACATCGAGGTCGACGCCGTCGCCGACGCGTTGCTCGCAGGCGAGTTCGAGTCGCTGTCTGACCACGACTGATACGGACGGTTGTAGGCGTTTACCCAGTCGACCGCACGACGGCGTGCGGTCGATCTGGTAAAGACCTACAACTTTCCGTATGAACGACGGATTTCTGCCAGATTGAGACGACGGCCGAGCGAAATCGGAGCGACGGGTGAGGGTAGCGGGCACAGATAAACCACATACCGCGATAGAGAACTAGCCGTTCGGAGAATGACCGGACGGACAGACGGCTATTCAGTCTGTTCCGGAACCTCGGATGAAAGCCTTCGTCGCCGGCACGACGGGTACGGCAAGCGACTGGTCGGGCTGTGCACCGCGCACGGCCACCGTAGTCAGTTTGCCCCGAGCGAGGCGACAAAATCGTGGGAGCCGCCGCCGTCCAGACCGCACGACCGAATCGGCCGCCGATGCGGAGAACACCGCGGTGGCGCTGAACGGGGGTCAGGAAGCCGTCCCACGCCGTCGACGAGCGGTCACGCTGGCCGACTTCCTCGAACCGTTCTCGACCACCTCGACGCCGAACAGCCAGTCGGATGGCCGGCTGGGAGCCCGAGTATCCGACGTACGAAGACGGTCTCGACGCCGTCGCTACCGGTTTCGGGGAGACGAGCAGAGACGCGAACGCTCGCTACCGCGAGCCCGAGACCAGGAACTCGATCAGATTCCCGATCAACACTTCGTTGTCGGCAGTGTAGGCGTAGTCCGTGCCGAGCAACGATCGATCGCCCAGCGCGACGGCGTTGCCCTGGCGGGCGAGCACCGAGTACCGCGCCTGGCGACGGGTCGTCGAGAGCGCGGTCGATTCGTTGGTGTCGAGCAGCGAGGAGCCACCGACGACCGGGCGAGCGGTGTACGCCGTGACTCGGTCGACACCCTCCGTCAGCGCCGTCTCGCTCGCTGGGGTCGCGTAGACGGCCCGGTGGTTGGTGTCGTACTCGCGCAGATCGTAGAGGTAGCCGCCGTCGAATCCGAGCCCGAAGACTCCGGCGAGATTCGTCATCGGGGTCGACGCGGTGGCCCCGCGAGCGGCCTGTCGCGGGGGTTCGTTGACCAGCAGCACGCGACCGCCGTCCTCGGCGAACTGCTCGACGCGACGCCGTTCGCTCTCGTTGTACTGGTCGTTCGGAGCGATCACGACGAACGCGTCGGCATCCGAGAGCGTCTCGCCGAGGGACTGGCGGTCGGCCATCGCGTCGGTGTAGAACTGCACGTCGTGACCGGCCGCCGTCAGGCTCGTGACGAGCGGGCTGATGTCGCCGGGCGCGACGCTGTTGTTGTGGCTCTGGTCGATGACGACGGTCTTCTCGCTCGCGGTCGCGTCGGGCTCGATCTCGCCGGCTTCGGCCGACGAGTCCGCGAGGATCGCCTCGGGCTGATGGCTCTGGACGGTCAGGGGCGCGGTCTCGTTCCCGTCGACCGGGACGGGGATCGATCCGAGCCCGGTCAGGGTGGCGACGACCAGGAACACGGCGACGAAGACGCCGGCTTTGAGCGCCGCGTCACGCAGCTCCACTGGCACGCACCTCCCGAGCGGACGTGTTCAGATCGCCCCAGAGCATCAGGTACTGGGGGCGTTCGATGCCACGCGTCGTCAACAGCGACGCGCGATCGACCTGGCCGGCGTCGGTGCTGTTGGCGTCCGATCCGAGCAGCAAAGAGAGCACGCCGGGCGTCGTCGAGCGGTACACCACGTCGTAGGAGTCGAGGCCCGCCTTCTCCGCCGCGGCGGCGATGGCCGTCTCCAGCCCGCCGATCTCGTCGGCGAGTCCGTTGTCGACGGCGGCCGCGCCGGAGTACACCTTCGCGTTCGTCAGCTCCGTGCGCGACAGGGAGAGTCGATCGCCGCGTTCGGCGTACACCGAATCGACGAACGAGCGTTTGAGCGTCTCGACCTGGCCACGGATGTCGTCACCGGTGAGCCCGCCGGCCTTGTCGGGACCGGTCGTCACGGAGCGGGGGACGCCGTCGGGCTGGGGAATCAGGGCGCGTACCCCGACGCTCCCGACCAGTCCGCCCGGCGTCGCGTAGATCTCGTCGCTGGGCAGGGCCGTGTAGTACGCACCCGAGGCCGCGACGCCCCGGACGCTCGTGACGACCGGTTTCTCGCGGGCGAGTCGCTTGACCGCCCGGTACTGTGCTTCACTCGCCGCGACGCTCCCACCGCCGCTGTCGATGCGAAGGACCACGGCGTCGATCGAATCGTCCGTCCGGAGCGTTCGGAGTTGCCGAGTCACCTCGTCGGCGGTGGGGCCGCTGATCGGTCCCTGGATGGTCACGGCGGCTATCGTTCCCTCGTCGTCGCTCTGGAACAGCGCCGACGAGACGGCGGGGCCGACCGCGGCACCGATCAGGAGGGCGACGACGATGATGACCGTGTAGGAGGTCAACAGCGTCTTGACGTAGTTGTCGATCGGATTCGCCATTCGCTAGGGTCGTTGGCGTGCTCGGATAAAAAGCCACGACGACGAGGACGATCAGAGCCAGTCGAGATCAGGGTCGATTCGGTTCGGCGGCGTCTCGCCGTCCAGCGCGGCCGCGACGTTGCGAGCCACGGTCTCGTTGAGCTCCTCGCGCGCCTCGACGGAGTACCAGCCGGCGTGTGGCGTCAGGATGCAGTTGTCGAGCGCGCGCAGCGGGCTGTCGTCGGCCGGGGGCTCGCGGCGGGACACGTCGAGCCCGGCAGCGCCGATCGCGCCGTCCGCGAGTGCGTCGGTCAGCGCCGCCTCGTCGATCAGACCGCCGCGGGCCGTGTTGACGACGATCGCGTGGTCCCGCATGGCCCCGAGCGCGTCGGCGTCGATCAGCCCCTCGGTCTCGTCGGTCAGGGGCGCGTGCAGGGAGACGTGATCCGCCCGCGCGAGCAGCTCCTCGAAGGAGACTCCCTCTACGTCGGCCGCGGCCATCTCCTCGGGATCGACGTAGGGGTCGTACGCGATCACGTCGAGATCGAACCCTCGAACGCGTTCGCGGAGTCGGCGCGCGATCGGGCCGAAGGAGACGAGCCCGAGCGTCGTGTCGGGGAACCGGTGGACCGGCCGCCCGTCCTCCCAGGCCCACTCGCCGGCCGCGGTCGCGCGGTCGTACTCGGCGATCTTTCGCACGCAGTCCAACAGGAGCGCCAGCCCGTGGGTCGCGACCTCGTCGGTACAGTACTCCGGGACGTTGGTGACGACCACGTCGTGTTCGGCCGCGGCCTCGACGTCGACGTTCTCGAAGCCGACGCCCGCGCGAGCGACGATCTGGAGTGCGGGCAGTTGCTCGAAGACGCCCGCGGGCACCGGCGTGTTCACGTCGACCACCAGCGCCGCGGCGTCGCGAGCGGCCTCGACGATCGCGTGCTCGTCGGGCAGCGGTTCGGTTCGGATGGTCGCGTCGGGCAACGCGTCGGCGAGCGCGCTAGGATCGAGCATCGGGTCGTCGCTGACGAGAACTTCGCTCATACCGGCACTGGGGCTCAAGAACGGTAAAAAACCCCGATCGCGTTCCGGGACCGCGATAACGGCGGGTGGCAGGACCGCCGCGGGGTCGGCCGGATAAACCGAGATGCGCGATATCGAATCGCAGATCGCGTGAGACTTCTCGGAGGGGCGGAGTTACGACGGTCGCTCGTGTACGTCGTCGAGATCGTCGACCGTCGGAGCGTTGACGATGCGGACCCGACTTCCAGAGCGAGTGACTCGGAAGGCGTCCCCGAAGGCGTCGGAGTCGGGAACCCGGTAGACGGTCTCGGTCGGTCGCGCCGCGCCCTTGTCGTCGAGAATCGACGTGTAAGCCGCCTCGAACTCCCTGGCGTCGCCCGGCGAGTCCCACTCGATGGTCCAGACGTAGCCGTAGCCACCCGATCCGTCACGGTAGGGGACGATCGAGTCCCCGCCCCAGCCCGCGGAGGCGTCGCTGCGGTACCGGAACCACTGCTCGGGTTCGACGGCGTCGTTGGTGTACAGCATCGCGAAGATCGACGCTTCACCGGCGGTGTCCGCGACCGGCTCGTGGTCGAACCGCTCCCACTCGTCGCTACTGCGGTCGGGGACGGTCACGTTCACCGGCTCCTCGTCGGGGTACCGGTCCGGGTGGATCACCTGCTCGGTGCTGTCGGGCGGGTTCTCGTACAGTCGTTCGACGCCGTCCCAGCGGTTCCGGCCGTACTGCTGGTCGATCAGTCCCGGCCCGGTCGCGTAGGGCTGGTAGATCGTCACGAAGACGCCGTCGGTCGGCGCGCCCCCGCCGGAGCTCTCGCCGCTGCCGTCGCCGCCGGGCGGAGAGAGACACTGCCAGCGGTTCTCACAGCGGTCCTCGTATGTCCACTGGACGTAGTTGGCCTCGCCCTCGGTGACGCTTTGCTGTGCGAGCTGGCGATCCTGGGTCTCCGGGGACGACTCCAGGTTGTCGTACTGGTCTTGCAAGGCGTGGACCAGCTCGTGAGACAGCGTCGAGCGATCGATGGTCGGCGTCGGCGAGTCGCTGACGATCGTGATGTTGTCCGAGGCCGGACTGTAGTACCCCTGGACCGAGGAGTTGTAGGTCTCGCCCATGGCCTCGCTGGTGCCCGAGTCCTCGCCGACCAGCAGCAGTGCTTCCCACACCTGATCGTTCCAGGGATCGTCCGGTCCGGTCCCGCCGGGACCACGCGACTGGTTGCGGTACTCGGCGCGGCTGATCACCTCGACGCTGACGTTGCCGTCGAACTCCCGGTCGCGAATCCGCTCGACGCGGGCCTTGCTCCGGGCCAGGACCGCCGCCCGTTCGCTGGCGTTGAGACCGTCCGCGGTGGTCACCGACACGCTGTCGTCGTACCAGTAGCCGTCTTCCCAGCCGATCTGGTCCTCGTCGGCCTGGCGGTCGCGGTCGGCGGGGTTCAGGTCGTTCACGGCACCGAGACAGCCCGCGAGGACGACCAGCAGGGCGAGAGCTGCGACCCTACGCATCGTGTACCGCCTCCAATGCCGCCGCGTCGGGCGCGTCGACGACCGTCACCGTCGCGCCGGAGCGTTCGATCCTGACGGCGTCGGTGAAGGGACTGTCCTCGCCGATCGTCCAGACGTTCTCCTCGGTTTCCTCGCCGCCCCAGTGGCGGACGACCGCGCTCCAGGTGCTTGCGAACTCGGCCGCCTCGCTCTCGTTGGTCCAGCGGGTCCGCCAGACGTAGCCCGACCGCTCGCCGTTCTCGTAGACGAACAGTTTGCCGCCGGCCCAGCCGCGGGCGGCCGGCACGTCGTAGTTGTACGGATCGTCCCCGTCGACTTTGCCGTCGGCCTCGAAGTTGATCACGTCGCGGGCCCGCACCACGCTGGCGTCTTCGTAGTCGTCGGTAACGGTGTAGGCGAGCGACGCCGCGATGGCGGACTGGCCGACGACGGCGTAGTCGGCGCGTCCCGGCGGTCGGACCCGCTCCCACTCGTCGTTACTGCGGTCGGGCAGGGAGACGGTCGCCGGCTCCCACTCGGGGTACTGTTCGGGGTAGATCACTTCCGTCGCACCGTCGGGCCGGTCCGCGAACGCGGCGTCGACGGCCGCCCAGCCGCCGGCCTCGTAGCGATGCTCGACGAAGCCGGGACCGTCGCTGTAGGGGAAGAACTGGAGGAAGTTCAGCCCGAAGTGACTGTCACCGCCGCCGCTTTGCGTGCTGTCGGCCGAGTCGAGACAGGACCAGGTGGCGCCGCAGTTGGCGGTGTAGCGCCGCTCGACGAAGGAGGCGTCGCCCTCGACGATCCCGTTGCGGCCCTGATAGGCGTCGCGGGTCGTCACGGTCCCGTTGGTCAGGTCGAACTGCTGGTCTTGCAAGGCGTGGACCAGTTCGTGGGCGAGCGTCGCCTCGCCGTCGAGCTGTGGCGTCTCGCTGTCGGCGACGATGACGATCTCGTCGCGGGCCGGACTGTAGTAGCCGAGCACGCTCTGGCTCAGCGCGGCGTTCTGTGCCGCCAGCGCGTCCCTGTCCTCGCCGATCAGGAACAAAGCCTCGAACTTGCCGTTGTCGAAGCGCGCGCTCGTCGCGTTCGACGCGGGGGTAGAGCGGTTCCGGTACGTCGACCGGTCGATCACGCTGACCGGGACCGTCTCGTCGAACTCGCGTTCTCGGACCGACTCGACGCGGGCCATCGAGCGGGCGACGACGGCCTCGCGTTCGCTCTCGTTGAGGCCGTCGCTGTTGGTCACGTCCAGCGATTCGTTGTGCCAGTATCCGTTCTCCCAGCCGATCCGATCCGTCTCGGGATCCGGCGGGCCGTCGTCAGTGTCGACAGATGTGGGCGTGGCCGTCGGCTCGGGGGCGTCGGTCCCCGTCGTCTCGTGTACGGGGGACGCCGCCGACGGGCCGGCCGACGGAGCCTGACAGCCGGCAAGAACGAGCAGCGCAGCGAGCAGGGCGGCGCGATACATGTACCGGAGGCAAGGGCCGCGGCGTGAAAAATGACGCGCAGTACGAGCCACAACACTTTGGGCCGGCCGGTCGTAGCGTCCGCCATGGAGTTCGAGCCAGCACGAACCGCACTCGTCGTCGTCGACATGCAAAACGGCTTCTGTCACCCGGACGGGGCGCTGTACGCGCCCGACAGCGAGGCGGCCATCGAGCCCTGCCGCGAGCTGGTCGAGCGCGCACGCGAGGCCGGTGCCAGCGTCGTCTTCACCCGCGACGTACACCCGCCCGAACAGTTCGAAGACGCACACTACTACGACGAGTTCGACCGCTGGGGCGAGCACGTCATCGAGGGGTCCTGGGAGACGGAGCTGGTCGCACAGCTCGAACCGGCCGAAGACGACCTCGTCGTCGTCAAACACACCTACGACGCCTTCTACGAGACCCAGCTGGAGGGGTGGCTCGACGCCCACGGGATCGACGACCTCGTCGTCTGCGGCACGCTCGCGAACGTTTGCGTGTTGCACACGGCCTCCAGCGCCGGCCTGCGCGACTTCCGCCCGGTGCTGGTCGAAGACGCCATCGGCGCGATCGAGGACGACCACCGCGAGTACGCACTGGACCACGCGGACTGGCTGTTCGGCGAGGTGACCGAGCGCGGCGAGATCACCTTCGCTTGATCACCGGCACTCGACGGTCACGTCCTCGCCCTCTTGGAAGTCGACGCCGTCGCCGACGAGTTTGACGCCGAACCGGTCGCGGGCACAGAACAGCGCCAGCCCGGTGATCGGATCGCCGTTTGCGAGCACCGTCACGTCGTCCCACGCGACGGTCCGGCCCGTCGCCGTCCCGACCGGCGCGCCGGCCACGACGACCGCCCGCTCGGTCGCATCGGACGGCGAGTGCCCGAGTAATCCACCCGCGTCGTAGTGAGCGAGTCCGCCGTCGACGACACCACCTCTCCCGTCATCCGGCCCCCCGTTGGCCAGTCCGACGAAGCGCTCGCCGGGCGCTGGATGGGCCGGTGCGTCGAGTCGAGCCCACGTCGCCCCCGTATCGACGACGGTGCCGGTGCCGTCCCAGGGGAGTGGCTCGACGTCGACCGCGACGGCGAGCGGCTCCGAGCCGTCTGCCCGATACGGATTCGTCTCGTGGTCGCGGTACTCCAGGTGGACGTGATCGGGCACCCACGGCGCGAAAAAGCCCGCTCGCACCGTCTCGCCCAGCGGATCGCCGACGCCCACCTCGTCGCCGGGCACGACGGACGGCTCGACGTGCAGCAGACGAGCCATCCACTCGCCCGTGTCGATCAGGAGGAGATAGTCGTGCTCGGCAGCGTAGGGCTGGGGCGGCGCACGCACCTGCTTCGTCTCGACGACGGTGCCCGCGACCGGCGACGGTGCGACCGCGCCGGAGGGGTAGAGGTCGATCGCGCGGCCGTCGTCGTGGGCCACGAACGGGGAGTTGTACAGCGAGAAGCGGTCGTACTGGTGGCACACGTCGGCGGGCAGTGTGACGGCCATCACCAGCCAGTTGGCGTCGATGGATATGTGCCTGTTGCACGGGTTCGAGAGCCATGAGGGGCCCCAGTACGTGATCCGATAGCCGCTGCGGCGGGATACGCGGAAGTGTGACACGCCCCATCGCGACGCGGTCGCGTTTGCGACTCGCGTTCCGAAGTGCCAATCAGGTTTTAGAAGGCCGCGAAAGCGGAATGTGCCGTTCTATCCCTCCATCCCACTGAACGAGAGTCCCCCCTCTATGTAGCGCTGTGCGAACAGGTAGACGAGCATGATCGGCGTTGCGAACGTCAGTGCGAACGCCGAGAAGCGCGCCCACGGGATTGAGTACTCGTCGATCAGCGCGTACAGGCCAACCGGGAGCGTGTAGTTTTCCGTCGTCAGCAGTGTCTGTGCGACGACGAACTCCGTCCAGCCGGTCAGGAACGTGAAGATCAACACCGTCGCCAGGCCGGCCGTTGAGAGCGGGATGATGACCTCCGTCACGACACGCCACGGCGGCGCGCCGTCGACGACGGCGGCCTCCTCGTACGAGACCGGAATCCCGTCCATGTAGGTCTTCAGCAGCCACGTGTTGAACGGGACGGCTGTCGCCGCGTAGTACACCGCGAGCGCGAGCTTGCTGTCGTTGAGCCCGAACTGGACGTAGATGGCGTACAACCCGATTAGCAGTGCGATACCGAGCCCTCCACCGACCTGCGTCATCAGTACGTAGAGGAACAGGATCTTTCGCCGGAAGATAAACTCCCGCCGCGAGAGGGCGTAGGCCGCCGGCACGATCAGACACATCGAGATGATCACCGTCGGTATCGCGACTGTAACGCTGTTCCAGAGGAAGTGCTTGAACTGGGACGGTCGATCGACTCCGTGGGCCGACGCGTCCAGGAACGTGAGCTCGGGGGTACTGAACACGAGCGACTGTCCGGTCAGCGGGATGTCCACCGTGACGTTGTAGGCGGGAACGACGAGGTCACCGATCACCCAGATGAACGGCTGGAGCGTCGGATCTTCGGGCAACAGCGAGAGCCCATTCGAGGAGTACAGCGACGCACCGGTGCCCGACAGCGCCGCTTGCAGGATCCAGTACACGGGAAACAGTAGTAGCAGGACCAGCAGCAGGGCCCCGACCGTCGCGCCGACCGTCTTCAGGGGGTCCGTTGGTGGGATCTCACCGTTCCGCACACCACGTACCGTATACCTGATGTCTCGGGCCGCCTCGACGGGGGTGAGGAGGACGTTTCTCGTGTCCTCGACGAGCTTCCGGCCGACCGTCGACAGGAGGCTCATTCGTCAGACACCCCGTCAGCGAGCTTGCCACGTTTGACGTTGATCCACATGAACACGCCGATGAAGACGACCGCAATGAGGCTGATCGCTGCCCCGCGGCCGTACTGGGAGAAGGAGAGGGCCTCTCTGTACCCGTAGACGACGATGAGTTCGTTCGCTCGCGCCGGTCCACCCTGGTTGAACACGAAAGGGATCAGGAACTGCTGGAACGACGCGGCGGCCGTCAGAATCGCTGCGAACAGCACTGGCCGCTTGATCGATGGCAGCGTGACGTGGATGAATCGGGCGAGAAAGCCCGCGCCGTCGACCGTCGCCGCCTCGTGCAACTCTTCGGGTACGTCCTGCAGGGCACTAACTGTGATGATTACCATGAACGGGTACGCCAGCCACATCTCCGTGACGTTGTACGCGAAAAAGGCCGGCCATCGGGTCGAGAGCCACGCAACGGGCTCGGCACCGAACTGTTCGAAGAGCTGATTGATCAGTCCGAAATCGGCAGAACTGAACATCGATCGCCAGACGGTGATCGTAAAGATCGCTGGCAGTCCCATCGGGAGGATGATGAGTGACCGCATGATTCGCCGTCCGCGCACCCGATCGCTGGTGACGACCATCGCGACGCTGATGCTCAAGCCGAGTTTCAGGGCGACGCTCGTGGCCACGTACAGCCACGTCACCCCGAAGGAGTTCCAGAACTCGGGATCGGCGAGCACGTCGGTATAGTTCTTGAGTCCGACAAAGGTCGCCTCACCGAAGGTCAACACCGCGAACGACCCCTCACCGGCGAAGAGGTTCGCTGGCGCCGCATCGGTAAACGAGAGGCCGACGAGGTACAGGACGGGGAACAGCATGAACGCTGCGAACACGAACAACCCCGGGAGCACGAACAGGAGCGAGTAGTCCTCCTGCTCGATGAAGGGGATCCGCTCGACTCGTTGTGTGAGGCGTGACACTGTTCTCATTCGTCGAATTACTCCCAGTTACTTCGAGCCTCGTCGGCGGCCCCGGCAAGTGCTTGTGCTGGGCTCTGACTTCCGTTGAAAATCTGGACGACTGGTTCCTCCAGCGCTGCGAACACGTCGCTCATACGAGGATCCGTCGGCATCGGGATACCCTGATCGACGGCCTCCGAGTAGGCCCGGACTGGGCCGGGGAGATCGTCGCTGCCGGCGAGCGACGAGAGGACTGGAATGTGGCCCTGTTCTTCGGCTCTGGTGAGTAGGTGGTCCTCGTTGGTCACGAACCACTCGATGAACTCGCGTCCTGCCGTCGCGTCGACATCTCCCTCTTCCATTGCCTTCGAGAAGTACCACATCTTGATCCCGCTCAGTGGAGTGAACTCACCGCCGTCCATCGACGGGAAGGTCGTCACCTCGTAGTTGATGTCGCTGTCGTTGAGTGTGGCAAGATACCACGGACCGTTGACTGCGAAGGCCGCGTTGCCCTCTGCGAACGTTGCCTGCTGGGGTTCGAAGCCTGGGTCGTTCGGCATATATGGGACGAGATTGTCGAGCATAAACTCGAATCCACGGACCGTCTCCTCAGAATCGAGACCAACCACTGGGTCGCTTTCGGGATCGAAGTAGCGGCCGCCAAACGCCTGTGCGATCCCGCTGATAAAGTAGGGGTTGAACGGCATGGCTAGCCCGTACTTCCCGTTGGCCGAATCGTGGTACGCTTCCATACTTGCTGCCATTTCCTCGAACGTCTCCGGTGGTTTGTCCACGATGTCTGCGTTGTAGATTAGCGTCACCGTCTCCGCCGAAAAGGGGAGCCCGACGATCGCATCGTCGGTCTGGACGGCACCAGCCGCTGCACTGGTGAACTGGTCGAGGTCGACGGACAGCTCGTCACTCTGGTCGACGACGAACCCGCGTTCGTAGTAATCACCGACCCAGTCGTGGGCCCACTGGAACGTTTCCGGTCCCTGTCCGGCAGGGATCGCGCTCGTCGTCCGGTCTTGCATCTCGGCGATATTCCCTCCCTTGATCGTGTGGCTGGACTCCTCGTTGAATGCCGCGATGATGTCTTCGCGGAGTTCGAGCTCCGTGTCGGAGAGGCCGTACCAGGCCGTTGCCGATCCGGCGGGCTCCTCTGTTGTACTGTCGGTACCGTTGCTGCTCTCGCCCCCGCCGGCATCAGCATCTGTTCCCTGTTCCTCGACGCCAACACAGCCGCCGACTGCTGCGATCGTTCCCGTTGCACCAATGTGCTTCAACAGTGTTCTCCGATCGAATCCCATGGATATACGATTGATGAAATAGTCGTACATTCCTTAATGCTTTGCATTCGCCACGAACAAACGTTTAGGTTTCGGGCCGTGGGATACCGGTAGACCCGTGAAACATGGCGGCCGGCCGCCTGCCAGACGACGACAGACGGAGGATCGAACCGGCGTATCAGTCTCGATGCTCCACAAACAAAATCATTATGAAATTGTACCTCATTATTTCCAAAAGGGTTATTATTCGGTCTACCGATCTTCAGTGCATGGCTACGCTTCGCGTGGACTCTCTGCGCAAAGAGTTCGACAACGGTCGTATCGTCGCCGTCAACGACCTCTCTCTGGACGTGGCAGACGGAGAGTTCGTCACGGTCGTCGGCCCGTCGGGATGTGGCAAGTCGACGACCCTACGGATGCTGGCTGGCCTCGAACAGCCGACTGACGGCAAGATCTTCATCGACGGCGAGGACATCACAGACGTGCATGCGCGCAGCCGAGACGTCGCGATGGTGTTCCAGAACTACGCGCTGTACCCGCACAAGACGGTCCGCCAGAACATGGCATTCGGCCTCCGGATGAGCACGGATCTCTCGTCGGACCAGCGCGAGGAGAAGGTCCGTGAGACAGCCGCGATGATGGATATCGAGGAACTACTGGACGACAAGCCCAATGCGCTCTCGGGGGGACAGAAACAGCGCGTCGCGCTCGGCCGTGCCATCGTGCGCGAGCCCGACGTGTTCCTGTTCGACGAACCACTCAGCAACCTCGACGCGAAGCTCCGGACGACGATGCGAACGGAGATTCAGCGACTCCAGGACGAACTGGGAACGACCTCGATCTACGTCACACACGATCAGGAAGAAGCGATGACGATGGGTGACCGGATCGCAATCCTCGACAACGGAATCCTCCAGCAGGTGGGATCACCAAAGCACGTCTACCAGAACCCGGTCAACGAGTTCGTCGGGACGTTCGTGGGCTCCCCGGCGATGAACATGCTCGACGTGAGCGTCAGTACGGGCGACAGCGTATGCTTGACTAACGGCGATCGCTTTGCCTATTCTCTCGACGGGCCCGTTGCACAGGCGGTCGCAGACGCCGAGGTCGACAGCGCTCGGCTCGGGATCCGTCCGGAAGACGTCGCCGTCAGCCGAGAGCCCGCAGAGAGCGACATCCGGGCGGTCGTCGAGGTCGTCGAACCGATCGGAAGCGACAACTACCTCTATCTCGATCTGGGCGAGTCGTTCATCGCGCGCGTCGCCGCCGATATCGAACCGACACGGGGCGACACTGTCGGCGTTCAGTTCGACGAGTCCGATATCCATCTGTTCGATACGTATGGGTTCTCGATTCTCTCCGAGAAAGAGACCGAACGATCCCCCGTCACGGCCTGAGGACACGGTATGGCGGACGCGACCACATCGTCCAGACCAAGAGTCTCCGCTTCGGCCGCTCTCGTCCGTCAGGGCGTACCGCCAAGAGTATTTTTGATGTATTATGTTTTCTCATATCTAAAAGTTGGTTGAGATCCAGAGCGAGACGCGACAGCGCCGGTTTAGTGTTTGGATCCTCGTTCGATTCCTGAGGTTAATTAAGTGAGCAGTGGGTGTGTGCACCTATGGACGACTCGACACTCTCCGAACGGTTAATGCAACTTGGACTGTCCGAAAAGGAAGTAGACACCTATCTCACGGTGCTCGAACAGGGGGAGCTGACGGCAAGCGAGATATCCGACGTGACAGGCGTCTCGAAACGGTACGTGTACAGCATCAGCGAGTCCCTCGAAGAGCGTGGCTTCGTCGACGTCGACGACCACGTCGTCCCGACGAAAGTCCGTGCTCGCAATCCCAGCGAGGTCATCGAGCTCCTCACCGACGAACTGACCGAGATGGAGCCTGCGCTCTCTGAGCGTCACTCGCAGACGGAGCGCAATCTCCAGCGGTTCGACGTCCTTAAATCCCGGCAAACGATGATCAAGCGGATTCGATCGTACATCGCCGACGCCAGTAACGAGATCACCCTCTCGATCTCGTACGAACAGCTCCCGGAGGTCGAAGACGAGCTTCGGGCCGCCGTCGATCGCGGGGTGCTCGCGATGGTACTGGTCACTGGCGTACCGGCGAACTCACTCGAAGCAGCCGCGTTCGACGGGATCGCGACACTGGTCCGGACCTGGGATCAGATTACGCCCCTGACGTTGACTGTCGACCAACAGTACAGCGTCCTCGCGCCAGTCGACATGATGGTCCGTTCGAACTCCGAACTGCGTGCCATCTCGCTCGTACAGCGTCAGCTCGTCCCGATACTAACTGGCTCGTTTTTCGGCAACTACTGGCCGATCGCCGCCGAAGTGTATGTCGATGATCCGCGCTCTTTGCCGGCCGAATATGGGTGTTTCCGCCACGCCGTTCTGGACGCGACGCTCCATCTCCGTGACGACCGTCCGATCAGCATCGACACTGCCGTCACACCCTGTCGAGACACGGAGGATCGACAGTCGATCGAGGGGACCGTGATCGGCACACATCAGGGGCTCGTCGAACCGGCGACGAACGACTTCCCGGTCGAGAATTCGCTCGTCGTGAAAACGAACAACCGGCGCGTCACTGTCGGCGGTCCCGGTGCGATGCTCGAGGACTTCGAGGCGAAAGACACAGTGACGCTGACCGCAGACTGACTGTCGCCACACAGTCTGTTTCGAGAGAACGAACGCATCCCCCGCCAGACAATACTTATGAAGTAATTATTCAAAACACTTTTTGAGGGACGCGGTACCACAACAGATGATGCGAACAGACGAACCAACGCGATCCAGCGCAGCAGAGAGAGTGTGGTGCAGATGACGGTCTGTCGGGAGGCGATTACCCATCGGCCCAAGAGTAACTTCGCGTATGCAGTCGACGAGGAGACCATCCAGCTCCGTCTCCGGAGCAAACGCGGTGATCTCGACGACTGTCAGGTGCTCGTCGCCGACAAGTTCGACTGGCCGAACCGCGAGCGCCTCGATATGCAACTGGTCCGACGCGACGAACGGTTCGACTACTGGCAAGTGGAGGTCGAACCGGAACATCGACGGCTGTGCTACGCGTTCCTGCTCACGGCCGGAGACGAAACTCTCTGGTTCACTGAATGGGGGTTCGAGTCGGCCGACAAGAACGAACTACCGACCGCAGGGACGGACCGATCGCTCCACTACTTCGAGTATCCGTTTCTCCACGCTGGCGACGTGATCGACCCGCCAGACTGGGTGTCAGATGCCGTCTTCTACCAGATATTTCCCGAGCGATTCGCGAATGGAGACCCGGAGATCGATCCCGATGGTGTCGAGGAATGGGGCGGCCGGCCGGCCCACGACTCATTTTTCGGCGGCGACCTGGAGGGTATCATCGACACTCTCGATTACCTCGCGGACCTGGGGATCACGGCGCTCTATCTGACACCGGTGTTTGAGTCCCTGTCGAACCACAAGTACAACACCGCCGACTACGAACAGATCGATCCACATTTCGGTGATACGGAGACGCTCTCGCGACTCGTCGACGCCGCACACGACCGGGGTATTCGCGTGATGCTCGACGCAGTGTTCAACCACTGTGGCCGACAGTTCGAACCGTTTCAGGACGTCATCGAGCACGGCCGGGAGTCGGAGTACGTCGACTGGTTCCACATCCACGAGTTTCCGATCCAGTTCGAACCACGGCCGTCCTACGACACGTTCGGGTTCGAGAGCTATATGCCGAAGCTCAACACCGAGAACCCCGAGGTCCAGTCGTACCTGATCGACGTTGCGACGCACTGGATCGAAGAGACGGATATCGACGGGTGGCGACTCGACGTTGCCGACGAGGTCGATCACCAGTTCTGGCGGGCGTTCCGGCAGGCTGTCAAGGACGTCAAACCCGACGCCTATATTCTCGGTGAGATCTGGCACGACTCTCGGCCGTGGCTCCGCGGTGATCAGTTCGACGCCGTGATGAACTACCCGTTCATGTACGCGGTCGACGGATTCCTGAGTGACGGATCACTCGACGCTGCGACGTTCGCAGACAAGAGCAACCGGTTTCTCGCCCGGTACCCCGACCAGATCAACGAAGTGCTGTTCAATCTGCTGGGGAGCCACGACACGGCCCGTCTCCGCTATCGGTACGACGGGGACGAGCACACCGTTCGACTCGCGCTGTTGCTCCTGTTGACGTTCCGCGGGACGCCCTGTCTCTACTACGGCGACGAGATCGGGATGACTGGTGGCGACGATCCGGACTGCCGGCGACCGATGATCTGGGACGAGGCCCGACAGGACCGAGAACTTCACCAGTACGTGTCTGATCTCATCGGTCTTCGGGCGGATCACCGGCCACTCCGTCGTGGTTCGCTCACTTTTTCACGAGACCGTTGCGGTGACGGTGTCGTCGTCTACCGCCGGTCGGACGAGTCGTCAGACGACTCGCTTACCGTCGCGATCAACCGCGGCGACGCACCGATCTCAGTGCCAATAGCCGGAGACGGCGAGGCGGGGACGGTACTCTTCACCACCGATGGGGACGTGACGGTCGGAGAGAGCGAGATCGAACTCACCGGACAGTCTGGCGCAGTCTGGCGATAGTTCGGTCTATCGGGATCTCCTCACTTACGATCCGTCAAAAATGGTGTCTCTTCCGGTGTCTCTGGTCGCCCTCGGTTGGTCTAGCTTTGCCAGTAGTAGAGCGGCGTATCTTCGGTCTCGGTCGAATCCGTGGGTGACGTGAAGGTCCGGTTGCTCCCGCTTTCCCAGGTCACGTTGTCGCTCTCGTCGATCTTGACGAATTTGAACTCGAAGGTCGTGTCCTTTGGCACGCTCACTGGGAGGAACCACTCCGGATAGTCCGGGTTCATGAAGGATTCGCTGCCCGACAGGGCATCCCAGCTACCCAGTTCCGGTGGATCACCGACGACGTGGATCGTCTCGCCGGGTTCGGTCTCGGCCTCGACGTGGAAGATCACCTGTACCGGCTCGTCCGTGAGGATGTCGTATTTCGCGGCGTTGCTCGTCTGGCCGTTCTTTTCGACGACCACGTCGACGAGTCCGGCGGGCCCATCGGGGACTGTCGCCGTCATACGGGTCGCGCTGTTGGACACGACGTTCGCGGGCGTACCGCCGAACGTGACTGACACGTCGCCGTCGAGACCTGATCCGTAGATGTGGACGGAGTCGCCGGCCTGTCCCATCGTGCTGACCGTCGTTCCGATCTTCGGCGCATTCCCCAGGTCGGGGCTCGCTGTCCAGACGCTGACCTCTCCACCGCCCAACGTGAAGGAGTCCAGTGCACCGCTGTCGACCGAGATGCCCTGTCCGTAGAGGTCCCCCGAGAGGTAGTCGCCGTAACTACCGTCCGGCAGGCTCGTACCGACCGACGGGACGCTCTCGGACTGGTCGGGCTGTCGATTGATCGCCGTCACGACCACGTGATCGTAGAAGGTCCGCTCGTAGACGATCACGTCGTCTGTCGAGTGGAGAATACTCGTCTGACCGTACGCGAGCGCGAGGTTGTCACGCCGGAGCTGTGCGAGGTCGCTGATCAACTGATAGGCCGTGGTCGACGTGTCGAAATCGCTGTCGGTTTGCATGAACAGCCGACCTGCGTTCGCACCGCTCGATCCGGGATTCATGTACTGCTCGGTCCCGTAGTAGATCTTCGGCGTTCCGCGGCAGGTCATCAACGCGGCGATCGCCGCGTGGTACGGCTTGTCGTTTGGCTGGATGTACCGGAACCGAGTGAGGTCGTGATTGTCGACGGCAGTGATCGTCTGGTGTTCGTGCGTGTAGTCGCCGTGGGTCTTGATCAGCATGTCTCCGAAGTCGGACATCGTCTCGGAGAAGTCGCCGAACGCGTTCGTCGCCGCCCGGTTGAACTCGAAGTCGAGGTTGTTGATGCCGGTTCTGTCGGGAAACGTCCGGTACTCCTCGTATTTCGGGTCGGGTCGGCTGATGAAGAACTCCCCGAAGTGCGTGATCGGACCGCCTTGCGAACTGTCGGTCGCGGTCTTGAGGTTCTTTGCGAATGCCGGGTTCATGTGCAACGTTGCGTCGTGACGAATTCCGTCGATCCCTTTCGACTTCCAGAACTGCGTCGCTCGTTCGAGGTGGTCGACGACCCCCCCGTTTTCGTGTGCGAAGTCGGCCAGCGAGCCCAGTTCCTTGTGGCGATAGCCGAACTTCGACGAGTCCCCGTCACGGTCACCCAGTCCGTGGAACCAGCCGTTCACATCGTCGTGTGGATCTGCCAGCAAGTTCTCACCGACGGCGTCCCCGTTCTCGTCGAAGACGTAATTGCCGTCTGCATCCGTGTCCGGTTCGTAGAGTTCTCCTTCCTCGGGCTCGTTGTTCTTCGTCGGATTCCGCCAGCGGCTCGTGTGGTTCGAGACGAAGTCGATGACGAGTTTGATGCCGTTGTTGTGCAACGCGTCGCGCATCGCGTAGAAGTCCTGCATCCCGCCGAAAAACCGGTGGGTCCGGAAGTAGTTGCGCGCGTGGTAGCCGTGATAACTGGTCCAGACGTCGACCGTACCGTCGTCCTGGTAGTCTTCGATCTTGCTCTCTCGGTTGTCGTAGGGTGCGGAAATCCAGACCGCTGTCACACCCATCTCCTCGAGATACGGTATCTTGTCGATGATCCCCTGCCAGTCACCGCCCTGGTACAGCTTGAGGTCCTCTCCACTGCCGTCGTAGAGTGAGGAATCGAAATCCTCGAAGTCGTTGTTGCTCGTGTCGCCGTCGTAGAATCGATCTGTCAGGATCTGATACACCGTATCACGTGGTGTGACCGGACCCAGACGGTTGTCTTCGGTAGCCAGTGTATGATATCCGTTGATCTCTGCCTCGACACTCCGGCTCATTCCGAAGGCCGCTGCAGCGGTCCCAAGCGTTTTCATCCAACTCCGCCGCGTTGTCGAACCCATGCTACTAGTCCTGTTGTTATCTTTCATCGCAGCTATCTAATCGAGACGATATGAAAAAAGTATTTTGTATGGTTGTAGTATATTTACAACATAGTTCGAGAGTGGTGGCACGATAGCTGTCGACCGTCATCACCGATGTTGAACGCGTCTCTGGCCGTTTATACCCTGTTCTCGATATTGACCCGGCAAAATCCGAAAACCGGCGTTGCTCGTCGAGTGATGGCCCCGCCCTTTGGGAGACAGATGGCAGTACGGTCTGGCCGATTGTCGTTGCTTTCACTGCCCGGAGAACTATGTCTGTCCAGCCCGTTTCTCGATCCATGCGAGTCCTCTGTGGCCGTGCCGTCGATCCCGACGCTGACATCGAGCGGACCCGGCGGTTGGCCGACGAGGTCGCCGACAGTCGCGTCCCCGCCCTGCGCGTCTGGCGGCCACACCGACAGGTCGCCTTCGGTCGCCGTGACGCCCGCGAGGACGGCTACGAGCGGGCCCGCGAGATTGCCACGAAACGTGGCTACGCCGTCCTCGAACGCGCGGTCGGCGGGCGAGCGGTCGCGTACACCGGTCGGACCGTCGCGGTCGCGCTCGCGGTGCCGACCGACGGCGGTCGCTCGGGTATCCAGCGTCGTTACGACGCCGCCAGCGACCGGTTCCGAGCGGCTCTCGACACGCTCGGCGTCGACGCCAGCGAGGGAGAGCCACCGGAATCGTTCTGCCCCGGCTCTCACTCCTTGCAAGCGGCGGGAAAGGTCGTCGGCATCGCCCAGCGAGTCCGCCAGCGCGTCGCCGTCGTCGCGGCGATCGTCATCGTGGCTGACCACGGCGAGGTCGCCGACGTGCTCGCGCCGATCTACGACGCGCTCGACGTGTCGTTCGATCCGGACAGCGTCGGCAGCGTCGCCCGTGCAGGCGGGCCGAGCGAGCCCGACAGGGTGATCGACGCCGTCGTCGAGACGTTCGCGGACGGCCACGACACCACCGTCGAGCGCGTGGACTCGACGAGCGGACTCCGAGACACTTAGGGACGGCCACAGCGGAGAGTGGGTATGCTCATTCGGAACGCGACGCTCGCGGACGGACGGACTCGGGACGTGCGCGTCCGCGGAGAGACGATCGACGCCGTGGACGAGGATCTCGACCCGGCGGACGAGGACACCGTCGACGCGGCAGACAGACTGCTCTTGCCCGGAGCGATCGACGCCCACGTCCACTTCCGCCAGCCCGGCTACGGCCACAAGGAGAGCTGGGCCAGCGGTTCGCGGTCGGCCGCGGCCGGCGGCGTCACGACCGTCGTCGACCAGCCCAACACCGACCCGCCGACGGTCGACGGGGCCGCCTTCGATCAGAAGGCCGAGCTGGCCGGCGAATCACTCGTCGACTTCGGCATCAACGGCGGCGTCACGGGCGAGTGGGAGCCCGCGGAACTACTTGACCGGCCCCTGTTCGCACTCGGCGAGGTCTTCCTCGCGGACTCGACCGGCGACATGGGGATCGACGCCGACCTGTTCGAGGACGCACTGGTCGCGGCGGCCCAGCGGGACGTGACCGTCACCGTCCACGCCGAAGACGCCTCGCTGTTCAATCGGGCGGCGAGAGATCGCGACGACGCCGACGCCTGGAGCGCGTTCCGCACCGCCCGCGCGGAAGCCGCCGCCGTCGAGCGAGCCTGCGAGGTCGCGGCCGAACACGACGCCCGGATCCACATTGCACACACCTCCACACCCGAGGGGATCGACACCGCCAGCGACGCCGGGATGACGACCGAGGTCACGCCCCATCACCTCCTGCTCTCGCGGTCGGACCTCGACGAGTTGGGCACGCACGGCCGGATGAACCCGCCGCTGCGCAGCGAGAAACGCCGCCGAGAGGTGTACGACCGCGTCGTCGACGGCACCGTCGACATGATCGCGACCGACCACGCGCCCCACACCCGCGAAGAGAAGGACGCCTCGATCTGGGACGCCCCCTCCGGGGTGCCCGGCGTCGAGACGATGCTCCCGCTCTTGCTGGCCGAGGCCCGGACCGGCGATCTGACCTACGAACGGGTCCGAGATCTCGTCGCCGCGAACCCCGCCGACGTGTTCGACCTGCCGGAGAAGGGCCGGATCGCCGAGGGCAACGACGCCGACCTCGTGCTGGTCGACACCGACGACGTGCGCGAGATCACCGGCGACGGGCTCCACTCGAACTGCGGGTGGACTCCCTTCGAGGGGTTCGAGGGCGTCTTCCCGAAGTGGACGATGGTCCGTGGCACGGTCGTCTACGACCGGTCTGACGACGAATTCACCGATCAGCAGGGCGAGAACGTTCGAGCCTGATCAGACGATCCCGTCTCGGGATCGGTCGATCCGGGAGGTCGGGACGGGCCGGACGACCCCGAACAGTAGTCTGTTCGTCAGGATTCCGCTCCCGACTCCGAACTGCAGTGCCGCGACGGTCGAGACCGGGGGATTGACGACGAAAACGGCCAGGAGACTCGCGGCCACGACGGCGACGGCCACGGCTGTGAACCCCCACGTGGAGTCGTCCGGTGTGTAGCCGCGATCCCCCGCGATGGCGAATCCGGCTGTCCCCAGTGCGGTAGCGACCACGAGCCACCAGTGTTCGACGAGGGTCCCAGTTTCCGCGAGTACCAGCGCCGCGATGATCTGTACGACGCCGAGAAAGCCGTCGAGCAGTACGATTTTCGCCCGAGTGTCCATGGACGGTGTTCCAGCGGCCCGGTGTTAATTGTGCGGGAGAGCCCACTCAAAGGAGTGCCGCTGTCGCGCTGACCCCGAGCATCGCGCCGAACCCGAATCCGGTGACCCGGGCCATCGCGCGCCGGGAGTCGGCCTCGGTCCAGTCGCCCGCCGCGTCGAGGTGTCGTTGCATCGCCTCGACACCGCGGCCGGCGAGGACCGAGCCCGACCAGCCAAGCAGTCCGAAGCCGAACGCGAGCGCTCCGAGGGCGAACGCCTTGCGGGTGCCAAAGAGCGTGCCCTCGGCGTAGAGGGCGAGCACCGCGACCGCAATCGGGCCGGCGAGGGCCCCTGTGGCCAGTGCGGAGCCGACGATCCGGGCCCGCGGGCGTGCCCAGTCGGTCGCGGTCCGGCCGACCGCCATCAGTCGATCGCCTCCCGCATTCGCGGATCGAGCGCGTCCCGCATCCCGTCGCCCAGCAGATTGAACCCCAGCACCGTGACCGCGAGGAAGAGTCCGGGGAAGAAAGAGAGCCACCACCGGCCGGTCAACAGGCCGTTGTCGACGCCCCGAGAGAGCATCAGTCCCCACGACGGCGTGCCGGCCTGAGCACCGAATCCGAGGAAAGAGAGGGCCGCGAGGTCGATGATCGCCAGTCCGAAGTTCAGCGTCGACTGGACCGTGATCGGCGCGAGCGTGTTCGGGAGGACGTGGCGCACGAGCACGCGGGGATCGGTCGCGCCCAGCGCGACCGTCGCGTCGACGTACTCGTCTTCGAGCACCGTCAGCGCAGCTCCCCGGATCACGCGAGCGAAGCGAGGCGTGTACACGAGCGTCAGGGCGGCGACGGCCCGCCAGAGACCCAGTTCCCGCGGGAAGATCGCGACCAGCGCCAGCGCCAGCAAGAGCGGTGGGAACGCCAGCAACACGTCCATCGTCCGCATCACGACGTTGTCGGTCACGTCGCCGTAGTACGCCGCGACGATGCCCAGGCCGACGCCGACCACGGTCGAGGTGCCGACCGTGATCGTGCCGAACTGGAGCGCGAGCCACGCGCCGTAGAGACAGCGCTCGTAGATGTCTCTGGCGGCCGAATCGGTCCCGAACAGGTACTGGTCGGCCGGACCGGTGCCGGTCCAGCCCGGCGGCGCGCGGTCCGGGACCGCCGTCCCCAGTCGCGAACTGGCGAGTGCCTGGGGATCGAGCGTGATGCGTGCGTAGAGTGCGATCGCCAGCATGCCGAGAATGATCGTCAGGCCGACGAGAGCGAGCCGGTTCGACAGGAGCTTCGAGAGGAACGGCGACGCTCGAAGCCGATCGACCGCGCCGCGCCGTCTGGTTTCGGTGCTCATTGTTGAATGCGTGGGTCGAGGTAGCCGTAGGTGATGTCGACGACGAGGTTCACGAGCGTAAACAGCAACGCGAACGTCAGCACGGTGCCCTGGACGACGGGGTAGTCCAGCGCGCCGATGGCGGTGACGATCGTCAGGCCCATCCCGTTGATACCGAAGACCGTCTCAGTGAGGACGGCTCCGCCCAGCAGCGTCCCGAACTGGATCCCGATGATCGTCACCACGGGGATCAGCGCGTTCCGGAAACCGTGTTTCAGAACCGTGATCCGAGCGCCCTGGCCCTTCGCCCGAGCGGTGCGCATGTAGTCCTGGCGCACCACTTCCAGCATCGACGAGCGCATCATCCGCGAAATCAGCGCGGTCGAGTAGATCCCGATCACCAGCGCGGGCAAGAAGAGGTGATGCACCGCGGAGGTAAAGGCCGTCCAGTTGCCCAGCAGGAGCGAGTCGACGGTGACCAGTCCGGTCAGGGGGAGCTCTCGGCCGAGGAGGAGCCAGCTGTCGGGCAGGAACAGCGTCGAGTCGATGCGGCCGCTCGTGGGAAACCAGTCGAGATACGTCGCGAAAGCCAGGATCAACAGCGGTCCGGACCAGAAGATCGGGACCGAGATACCAGTGAGCGCACCGATTCGGGTGACGTGGTCGGTCAGCGAATCCTGGCGGATCGCAGAGAGGATCCCCAGTGGAAGCCCGAGGAAGATGCCCGCCAGCTGGCCGAGAATCGCCAGTTCGAGTGTGACCGGGAGCCGGTCGAGCAGGACCGATCGGACCGGTGCGCCGCGGCTGATGCTGTAGGACTGTCCGAAGTCGAATTGTGCCGCGTCGGCAAGAAAGGAGAGGTACTGTATCCACAGCGGGCGGTGGAGGCCGAGCTCTCGGCGGACCTGTTCGAGTTGCTCCGCGGAGGCTCGCTGGCCGGCGATCACTCTGGCGGGGTCGCCCGGAGCCAGATGCAGGATCGCGAAGACGACCGTCGCGACGCCGAACAGCACCGGGACGAGCAGGGCGATCCGCTTCAGGACGAACCGTATCGAGACCATGTCGAATCGTGGTTACTGCAGTTCGACGGTGTTGAGGTACGGTCCGCCGACGGAGCTCACCGTGTAGGTGTCCTCGACGACGGCCTCGTTGATCGCTCGAAGCGTCTCGGCGTAGTCGACGAACACCCACGGAGCCTCGTCGTGGGCGAGCTTGTTGGCCTCCTGGTACATCGTATCGCGCTCGTTCGTGTCGTAGGTCGACTGAGCCTCCCGGACCAGTTCCATGTACTCGGTGTTGGCCCACGCCGAGACGTTCAGCGTGTTGTACCCGTCAGTGTCGAAGCTGATCCAGTCCTGTCCGTCCGGAACGTCGTCGAGCGGGACCTGTGGGTCGAGCAGGACGTAGAGGAAGTTGTCGGGATCGGCGTTGTCTGTGTACCACCCGAGGAAGCAGGCGTCGTGGCGGCCCTGGTCGGTGTAATCGAGATAGGGGCCGAAGTCCGAGAACTGGTTGATCTCGACAGAGAGACCGATGTCCTGCAGATCGGAACGGACCTGGTTGGCCGTCTGGACCGGACTGGGGTTGTAACCGCGCGGGTTCGAGAACGTCGCTAGCTCGAACTCGAAGCCGTCGCCGTAGCCCGCTTCCTCCAGCAGCGACCGGGCCTCGTCTTTGTCCGTCGGGTAGGGATCGAGACCGTCGTTGTGTCCCAGCACGTCCGGCGGCAGCGGCTGGGAGGCCTGGGTGGCAAAGCCCTGGTAGATCTGGTTGACGATGGCCTCGGTGTTGACCGCGAGCGAGACCGCACGCCGGACTCGGCGATCCCGGAACGGCTCCATCCGTTCCATGTTCATCGCCATGTAGCCGACGTTGATTCCGTTCTTGCGCAGCAGCGTCGCCGTGTCGCTGCTGTCGGCCCGCTGGAAGCCGTCGGAGTCGAGGTTGTCGGTGACGTGTGACGCGCCGTTGATCACGTCCTGAACGCGCGTGCTGTTCTCGGAGATGGTCTTGAAGACGACAGAGCCGACGTTCGGACCGGGACCCCAGAACGACTCGTTGGCCGTCAGGCGGATCCGGTCGTTGGGGTTGTCCAGCTGGTCGAACGCGAAGGGGCCGGTCCCGATCGGTTCGGTGCCGAGCCCGACCTGCGCGTCCGGGCTCGCGTCGAAGCTCTCGATCTGGGCCTTCGAGAGCACCGCCGCCGCGAACATCGCGAGGTTGCGCAGGAAGGGCGCGTAGCGCTGGCTCAGTTCGATCGTCAGTTCGCCGTCCTGGCTGGCGTCGACCGATTCGATCCAGTTGCCGAGCGTGAAGGGGCCGTATCCGGATCGGTTGGCGTCGCCGAGGTAGTAGTCGTATTCGGGATCGGTAAAGCGCCGGAAGGTCGCCTCGAAGTCCTCGGCGGTGAACGGCTCACCGCTGTGGAAGGTCACGTCCTCCCGAAGCGTGAGCGTCGCCGTCGTCCCCTCCAGCGAGTAGTCGGTCGCGAGTCCGGCTTCCAGTTCGCCCCCGCTGCCGGCGGCGAACTGGATCAGCGTGTCGAAGATCTGGTTCGTCACCTTCGCGACCTCGCCGCTCGTGGTCTGCTGGGGGTCGTAGTTCTCCGGGTGGTCCCCACGGGCGTAGACGAGCGTCTGGTCGCCGGCAGTGTCGTCGCCGCCGTCGTCACCTTCGGCGGTGGTCGCGGCCTCGTCGGTCTCCATCTGTTCGTCGCCGCCCTCTGTCGGCGTCTCGTCGTCACCGTCGTCGCCGGCACAGCCGGCGAGCGTTACCGTGACGGCACCAGCACCGGCCGCCCTGAGGAAGTCGCGTCGTCCGAGTGGATCGTCAGACTGCATGCCCCAAAATGACAATAGAACAACTATAATGGTATGTGCGGGCCGACTACCGTTCGAGTCCGATCGGTAGCGACGTAGTTACCACACGCGTACCGAGCGCTCACGATCGGTCGATGTCGCCGTTCTCGACCAGGTGGCAGGCCGCCGGATGGGCGCGGTCGCCGAGTTCGGGATGGGACCGCTCGCAGACGCTCTCGAAGCGGTCACGCAGGACCGTCTCGGCCCCGTCCCAGTCCTCTGTCGCGAGGTGCTCGAACGACTCGGCGACGACCTCGCGGTTCCGGCCCGTCGGCGGGTGCTCGAACAGATCCTCGAACAGCGCGGATTTGAACGCCGAGCGAGACGCTCGCTCGTGGGGCCGCCCCCCGTCCGCGACGGTCGCGCTCGTCTCGCCCGCGGCCGCGTCCCACGCCGCGTCGAGGTCGATCCGTTCGTTTTCGACGCGCTGGCGGTAGTCCATCACCTCGCGGAACGTCGCCTGCTCGATCTCGATGTCCTCGGGCGGGATGACCGACGGACAGCGCGTGTGGAACCGGCAGCCACTGGGCGGGTCGATCGGGCTGGGCACGTCCCCCTTCAGAATGACGCGATCCGAGTCGGCGTCGGGATCGGCCACCGGGATCGCAGACAGCAGCGACTTCGTGTACGGGTGTTTGGGGTCGTCGAACAGGGCCGGCGTGTCGGCGACCTCGACGATCTCGCCGAGGTACATCACGGCGATCCGGTCACAGATGTGACGAACCACGGAGAGATCGTGGGCGATAAAGAGATAGGTGAGGCCGAACTCGCCTTGCAGATCCTCCAGGAGATTGATGATCTGGGCCTGGACGGACACGTCCAGCGCCGAGACGGGCTCGTCACAGACGATGAAGTCGGGATCGACCGCGAGCGCGCGTGCGATGCCGACGCGCTGGCGCTGGCCGCCCGACAGCTCGTGGGGATACCGGTCGAGCTGTGCCACGTCGAGTCCGACGGCCGCGACCAGTTCCTCGACGCGCTCGCGGCGCTGTTGTCGCTTCGACCGCTCGTCGTCCGCGTCGGGCAAGTCGTGGATCTGGAGCGGCTCCGTGATCGTCTGTCGGACAGTCATCCGGGGGTCGAGACTCGACAGCGGGTCCTGAAAGATCATCTGCATGTCTCGGCGCTTCCCGCGCAGCGCGTCCGAGTCGAGGCCGGCCAGATCGTCCCCGGCGAACAGCACGGTGCCGTCGGTCGGCTCCAGCAGCCGGAGTATCGTCCGGCCAGTCGTCGACTTCCCACAGCCCGATTCGCCGACCAACCCCAGGGTCTCCCCCTCGTAGACGTCCAGCGAGACGCCGTCGACGGCCCGCACGGCGTCGGGGACGCGCCCGAGATACTTGTCGAACAGATCCTCCGCCCGCGAGAAGTGCTTTTTCAGGCCGTCGATCTCGACGAGCGTGCGGTCCGTCCGCGTCGTCTCGCTCGCGGCCACGCCGTCCGCGTCGCCGCCGTAAGCGTCGGCGTCGAACGACTCGAAGATGCACTTCGAGCGGTGGTCGACGCCCTCGGGCCCGTGCTGGAGATACGGGATCTCGCCCCGGCGGCAGTCGTCGGTGGCCCACGGACACCGCGGCGCGAAGTGACACCCCTCGGGCATGTCGATCAGGCTCGGCACCGACCCACCGATGGGAGTGAGTCGCTCTGTGTCCGCACGGGGGATCGACTCCAGCAGCGTGTAGGTGTAGGGGTGTGACGGATTGTGGAAGATCTCCCCGACTGGCCCTTCCTCGACGATCTCTCCGGCGTACATCACCGCCACGCGGTCGCAGGTCTCGGCGACGACGCCGAGGTCGTGGGTGATAAAGAGCACCGCCATCCCGAGCTCCGCCTGGAGGTCGTCGATCAGATCCAGAATCTGGGCCTGGATCGTCACGTCCAGTGCCGTCGTCGGCTCGTCGGCGATCAGGAGCTTCGGACGACAGGCCAGCGCGATCGCGATCAGCACCCGCTGGCGCATCCCGCCGGAGAACTCGTAGGGGTACTCGTCGATTCGAGTCGTCGGCTCCGGAATCCCGACGGCATCGAGCAGTTCGAGCACGTCCTCGCGGACCCGTCCCGTCACGGCGTTACCACCGACGACGGGGAGGATCTCGCGGAGCGCGTTGACCCAGGAATCCGATCGCTGTCGGCCGTACCGGTGTAGCAACAGGCTCTCCGCGATCTGCTGGCCGACCGTCAGCGCCGGATTGAGCGAGGTCATCGGATCCTGAAAGATCATGCCCATGTCCCCGCCCCGCACGTCGCGGAGCACCCGCTCGGGGGCGGCCCGGAGATCGACGTAGCCGTCCCGGATCGTGACCGGAGCCGTCCGCAGCTGGGCGGAGTCAGATCCAGTCCCGGAGGGCGTCGTTCCGCGGTCGGTCTCGTGCTCTCCGGTCGAACCGACCGGCCCGAGTGCTGTCGCCGGCTCGCTCCGGACGAACCGCCGGGCCAGTTCGTCGTCGTCGAGCGATCGATCGACGCCGTCGGGGAGTCGCGACCGATCGAGATCGACCGCGTCGAGGTGGAGATAGCCGTCGTGGTCGGCCGTCGCGACGCCGCGGGGATACTGTCGTGCGAGACGGTCGACTGTCTCGACCGCACCGAAGTGCACGTCGCCACCGGCGAGAAAGCCGGGCTCGTCGACGATCCGCATGGCCGACAGCGCCGTCACGGACTTGCCCGACCCGGACTCACCGACCAGTCCGAGCGTTTCGCCCGCACGGACGGACAGATCGATCCCGTCGACGGCGTGTACCGTGCCCCGTTCGGTCTCGAAGTGGGTCTGGAGATTCGAGAGCGTGAGGAGGTCGCGCATCTGTCAGATACTCTCCCGTGTACCGTATTACTATCGTGGCGTTTCGGACAGTAGACTCTCCCTACCAGTCGGTCACCGAAGCGAGAGGAGTGGCTTCGAGTCGGTCGACGATCGCCCACGGTCGTGGTTGATAACTGAAACGAGCCCGGCAGCTAGCAGGCAGCGACTACTATTTGCGTGTCGCTACCACGGTCGAGCAATGAGTGACCCAGCCCAGCGAGCGAACACTCCCTTCGACCGCGTCGTCGGCCCGTGGGAACGGGTGATCGACGAGATGCACGCGACGGCCGAACGACACCGCGAGGACGGAAAACGGGTGATCGACTGTCATCCCGGCGACGTGGCGACGCTCACCGGCGACCCCCGGACGGACGCGGCGTCGACCGGCGACATCGAGCCGGACCGCCGCGTCGGCCTCGACGCCGTCCTCCCGGGATCGGAGTTCGAGGCGGTTCAGGCGGTGCTGAGAGATCGGGACCCGGACCGCGTCGAGGTGTTTCGGGCGCGTGGCAACGGCCTCGTCTTCCTGTTGCTCTCGCTCTCGTGTGGCGACAGCGTCGTCTTGCTCCCGCTGTACTACGAGCGCGAAGACGCGGACGCGCTCCGATCGATCGCCCGTGACAGTGGGTTCCCGGTCCACGTCCGACCGCTGACCGACGGCGAACGCGTGCGCGTGACAGTCGACGATCCCGAGCTCTGTGTGCCGTCTCGCTCGTAGAGCCCGTCGGGCACCGACTCAATCCGGCCGGCGAGGTCTCATACGGTTTATTGTAGTTGCTTACCGGTGATCGTCGCCACGGAGTAGACGATCACCGGTAAATCGCTACAATAATCCGTATCAGTCACCACCCACAGGGCATCACGTCTCCTCACCAACGTCGATATCGTGGCCACACTCCGGGCAGGACACCTCGTCGTGGCGCAGCGCCGCGGAGTGTTCGCGAACGTCGCGCATCACTTCCGAGATCTGGTCTTCGGTCTCCAGTTCCTCCTCGACGCTCAGTTCGACGCCCTCGACCTCCAGCAGAAACTTCGCGACCTCCGTGGCCTCGTACATCACGTCGTCGAGTTCCTCGGCCGTGAAGAAGTCACACATCGCACCATAGAGGAACGTCGCGCCGGCCTTGCGGACCTTCTCCTCGAAGGACGCGCGGGCCTGATTGACCGCCTGTGGCGTGTACGTGTCGGTCATGAACGGGACCAGTTCGGGGAGGTTCTCGCCGATCTTGGTCATCTCGACGCCGGTCTCGGTCCGGAAGTCCGCACAGAGGCGGGCGATCGCCCACTCGCGGGCGGTGACGTAGGTCCGTTCCCGCAGGAACTCGTTGGCCCGGTCGTAGGTCCCGCCGTCGATCTTCTTGAAGCGGTCGTACTTGCGTACGTCGGCCGGAACGTCCGTCTCCAGAGAGTCGCCGTCGGCAGCGTCGAGGGACTCGTCGTCGGCCGGCTCGGACCCGTCGGCCGCGTCCGGTTCGGTCGACGACGGCTCGGCTCGTGAGCGCTGTTCGTCGGTCTCGTCGGGGGACGCGCCGTCTGTCATGCCCCACCCTCTGTTCCGGCAGTGAAAAAGTCTGCCGGCGTCCGCCCGGGCCGCGCGGAGCCGAACACGACGCCGGGACAGACGCCGCCACTTCGGGGAGGTGGCTTTTTCAGGAGTGCCTGCATTGAGCCGTCTATGCACGTCCTACTCGGAGTCGGGGGCAGCGATCTCTCCTATCAGGCCCTCGACGAGACGATCGAACGAGCACGCGAGGCCGGCGACGAGGTGACCGTCGCCGTCTTCGACGGCCACGAGACAGACGCGGGCGGAGACGAAGTCCAGGAACGGGTCCGCGAGCGGCTCGACGAGACCGGCTTCGAGGCCGAGATCAGACTGCTCAGCGGCGATCCGGGAAGTCGACTCGTCGACGTCGCCGAGAGCGAGGGGTTCGACCGGATCGTCCTGGGCAGCGGCGAGCGGTCGACGCTGGGCAAGATCCAGCTCGGTTCGATCGCCGAGTTCGTCCTGCTGAACGCACAGACCCCGGTGACGCTGATCCGATGACGCGACGCTATCCAGACGAGCCGGCCGGTACGTTCCCGGCACCGCCCCGCCAGGTGACCGACCGTGAGGGCCGTTCGATCCAGTTGCGACGCGCGGACGCCACCGACCGGACGGCGCTGATCGAGATGTACAAGCAGTTCGATCCCGCCGACCGCGCCCAGGGCATCCCGCCGGCCCGCGAGACGGCCATCGAGCGGTGGCTGGAGAACATCCTCGATACGGACCGGTACAACGTCGTCGCGAGCCACGAGGGCGATCTGGTCGGCCACGCGACGCTGGTCCCCGACGATGACGACGGGTACGAGCTGGCGATTTTCGTCCTCTCGGCGTACCAGGGAGCGGGAATCGGGACCGAACTCGTCGAGACGCTGCTGGGCCACGGCCAGTCCGAGGGGATCGAGCAGGTCTGGCTCACCGTCGAACGGTGGAACGATCCCGCGATCGCTCTCTACCGGAAGGTCGGCTTCGAAACGTCGAACAGCGAGCGGTTCGAGCAGGAAATGGCGATCCGGCTCGCTTGACCCACGCCGGATCGGTGGAGATGTCGATCCGGCTCGCTTGACTCACGCCGGATCGGTGGAGATGTCGATCCGGCTCGCTTGACTCACGCCGGATCGGTGGAGATGTCGATCCGGCTCGCTTGACTCACGCCGGATCGGTGGAGATGTCGATCCGGCTCGCTTGACTCACGCCGGATCGGTGGAGATGTCGATCCGGCTCGCTTGACTCACGCCGGATCGGTGGAGATGTCGATCCGGCTCGCTTGACTCACGCCGGAGCCGCCTAGACGGAGAGTACGGGCTGGCTGGCGTACTCGATGACGTACAGCGCCGCGCGGCCGATCGCGTCCACCGAGTCGTCGCTGCCCGGCTCGCGGGGGACGACGATGAAGTCGGCGTCGAGATCCTCTGCCACGTCGAGAATGACGCTTCCCGGGGACTGGCGGAGCCGCGTCGGCGAGAAGCCGGCGGCGGTCGAGTGGTTCAGTCCGGCCTCGTGGCCCCGGTCGTCGAGTCGGGACTGCATCTCGGCTGCGAAGACCTGATGCTGGTCGGCGATCGCGTCGGCGTCGACCTCGTCGGCCTCGATCGCGCGAATCAGCGTCTCGTCGAGGACAAAGAGGAGGTGGATCTCGGCGTCGTAGGCGTCGGCGATGGCCAGCGCGTACTCGACGGCCGCCTCGGACTGATTGGAGCCGTCCACCGGCGCGAGCACGAGGTCGATGTCCATACCGGGAGGTGCCACCGGACCAGCAAAAAGCCCGCGGCTTTTTGACGCCCCCCGCGGTAGTACCGGTATGTTCGATACCGTCGTCATCGCGACGGACGGCTCCGCAACGGCCGAGCGGGCCGTCACCGCCGCGCTCGACCTCGCCGGCCAGTTCGACGCGACCGTCCACGCGCTGTACGTCGTCGACTCCGGAGAGGTCGCCGGTTCTCCGGAGGCCGTCCGCGAGGAGTTCGAGCAGGCGCTCGCGACCACCGGCGGCAAGGCGCTGACGTTCGCTCGGGAGGCCGCCGAGGCCGAGGAAGAGGAGGACGCCGTCGTCACGACCGTCCGCGAGGGCGATCCCGCCAAAGAGATCTGCCGCTACGCCGAGGAGATCGACGCCGACGTGATCGCCACCGGGACCCGTGGCCGCCACGGCGAACACGGCTACCTGCTGGGCAGCGTCGCCGAGGGCGTCGTCCGCCGGGCCGAGATGCCCGTGTTGACCGTCCGACAGCTCGAAGAGGCGACGAACGGGCTGTAGACGAGACCGCGACCTTCTTTGGCCGTCGCCCGCTGGAACGGGTATGGACGACTGGCTCATCGACGACGAGCGGCTCTCGCTGGAGCGGAAATCGATCCTCCCGGGGGAGGGATTCTTCCTCCCGGACTCGATCGAAGAGGAAGAGCAGGAACGCGAGGCCGCCGAGCAGATGGAATCGACCGAGGTCGTCGTCATCGCCGACCCGGACGCCGACGGGCTGGCCTGCGTCGCGCTCGTTCGCGAGGCGCTTGGCTCGGGATCGCTGGTCCCCGCCGGTCCGCACGAACTCGACGAGGCGCTCGAATGGGCCGCCGAGTACGTCGAGGCCGACGCCACGCTGGTGATCTGTGATCTCTGTCCCGACAGCGAGAGCGACATCGCCGCTCTCGACGACCTGACCGCTCGCGTCGACGACGTGCGCTGGTACGACCACCACCAGTGGAACGAGGACCTCGGCGCGGCGGTCGACGACAGCGGCGTCGACCGTACCGTCGGCGACTCCGACGAGGTCTGTACCGCGGACGTGGCCCTCGCACAGCTGGAGTACGACTTCGACGACCGTTTCGCCGAACTCGCCGCCGTCACGCGAGACCACGACCTCTGGATCCGCGACGACGAGCGCAGCGACGACCTGGCGGACCTGAGCTACTGGATCGAGCCCGAAGAGTACATCGAGGCCGTCCTCGAACACGGCCCCGACCTCTCGCCGGAGTGGCACGAGTTCATCGAGGAGAAGCGCGTCGAGAAAGAGGCCCTCATCGAGAAGGCCGTCGAGCGCGCCCAGCTGCGCGACGTGGGCGAGTGGACCGTCGGCGTCACCTACGGCCGCTGCTCCCAGAACGAGGTCGCCGAGGCCCTCCGCGAGCAGGGTGCCGACGCCGCCGTCATCGTCAAGCCCGCCGGCTCGGCCTCGATTCGGGGCACCGAGACCTTCGAGCGCTGCCACGAGGTCGCCGCCCAGGTCAACGGCGGCGGCCACCCCCGCGCTGCGGGGTGCAAGCCCGACGTGTACGACGACATGCTCGACTACGCCCATCACTGGAGTACTCGCGGTGCGGTGGCGAAGCAGGCCATCGTGGACGCGTTCAAGAGACTACCCGAAGAGCCAGAAGCGGCGGAGTAGCATACCGCGCCGGAGGCGCGGTTTCACCGGCCTGAACGACGTGAAGGCCGGCTTTTTCGCCACCGGGAGAGCGAGCTCTCCCGAGCCTCACTTCGCTTCGCTCAGTGAGACCACGTTTTTCGAGGAGTGGTGCGCGAGCGCACCCGACGCTGAAAAAGGTGGGTTTGAAGCGAGCGGGAAACGGACAGATAGTCGTATGTCACCTGCCCTCCCTGCGTGGCTGCCAGACCGTCCGGCTATCACCGATTCGCTCACGAGAGCCATCTTCGTCGGTGGTACGCTGTACGTCGTCGAGAGGTCGCTGTCGTACGCTGCCACCGCCGGGCTGGCCTTTCTCGCTTTACAGTTGCTGGCCGACACCGCCGAGAACGTCGTCGGCGACTACGCCGACAGCGTTGTCCTCGGGACGCTTATTCTGGGAGCGACCGGCTACGTGGCCGTGCTGGGATCAGCGTTGGGAACTCTCGTCGGCGGCGTCGCCGCTGGTGGGTGGTTCCTCGCCGACGGCGTCCAGCACCTCCGTCACGGTGTCACGCGAGACGAAGTCGGCGTCCAGTACACACACGAGGGCAGTGCCCTCACCGGACTCCCGAAGGCGCTACTGGCGCGGCTCGCGGAGCCGTTGTTGCTCGAAACGCGCGACCGCCAGTAGGACGGCGCTACTCGCCGATAACCCACTTCTCGGAGTACTTCTCGCCGCAGGGACAGACCGCGTAGGCGTGGATCACGTCGCCGTCCTCGTAGATGCCGCCGACCTCCTCGTTCTGTTCCTCGGCGAAGGCGAAGACGAACTTCGCCGTGTGGTTCTCGTCGGGTTCCTCGTCCTCGTTGGGACAGACACCGCCGGTCAGATCGTCAGCGATCTCGCCGTCGGTGGCCATCGCCTCGCGGGCCAGTCCCATCGGGTCGATGCCGGTGGCCGACTGGAAGGCGCTGCGCCCCTGATCGCCGTCGATCACCAGCACCATGCCGTCCTCGACATCCTCCGCGTACTCCGCGAGGGCGTCGGCGTTGCCGACCGCGTCCTCGTGCAGGAAGAAGGCCACGTCCTCGATGCGCTCGCCCGCCAGGAATTCGGTGCGCTTGCTCATACACTGTGTGTGACCGCTTGCGGGGAAAAGCCTCGCGGCTCGTCCGGCCGAAATGACAGTATCTATTGTGACGCCGCTGTCAGCAATCTCGTATGGTCTTCGAACTGATTGCCGGATTCGTCGCTCTCGTCGCCGCGTCGTACATTGGGACGACGATGGCCCTCCGAGGCTACTTTGGCGCGACGTCGTTCGACCGAGTTCAGCGGCGAGAGTCGGGGGAACCTAACGACGATGATTCGTCAGCGGACGACTGAGGGTTTCCGATGCAGTCGTGTGCAGTTGGCATTCGCGCGAACGAGCGGTCCGAAGGACCCGGCAGTTCGCGCGATTCACTCCGAGCGCGCCGAAGGCGCGGCTCGGAGGTGTTTTTGTACTAAATTTTTGCGAGCGGGGGTGCCCGCAGCGAAGCGAGGACACCCTCCGAAGTAAAAATTTAGATGCCGATAAACTGCGTCACCAGCCACTTGGTGGCGATCGAGGTGACGCTGCCGATCCAGGCCAGCAGGACGAAGTGCATGTAGGTGTTGCCCTTGTGGCCGCCGTCGACGGTGCGGACCATCAGCGCCGACAGCATCGCGCCGAACATGATGATGATGATCAGCAGGAACTCGATCAGCGGGATGTTGTAGACGCTGGTGTTGATCAGGGTGCTGGCGTCGAACCCGGCGTTCGAGGAGAGGTTCAGCGACATCGACGAGAGGATGTTGACGACCTGCAGGCCGATGAAGAAGGCGAACGTCGACGCCGCAGTGATACCGTACAGGAGCCCGATCAGGGTCGTTGCGGCCTGGTTGCGCTGAGTGCGCAGCGCCTGGATCTCGTTCATGTTGGCCGCGATCAGTTCGCCCAGCAGTTTCGGCGAGCCGCCCATCTCGCGGCCGATAAGGTACATCTCCGAGAACGTCTGAATCAGGTACGATCGGCAGTCGGCGGTGAAGTATCGCCAGGCCTCGGCGGGCTCGATGCGCATGTTGAGTCGCTTGTAGAGGTCGTCGACGTTGGGCGACAGCGCGCCGAAGTCCTTCTCTCGGAGCGTTCGCAGGACCATCGAGGTGGTCGACTGCTTCGCGCCTTCGGTCGCGCCCAGCGCGCGGATGAAGCTCGGGAACTGGTCGTCGCGACCCTTGATCCGCTGTTCCTCCTGTCGGATGACGATCCCGGGAATCAGCAGTGGCGTGATCGGGATGGCGGCGTACATCGAGAGCGGGACCCGATCGAGGAAAAAGAGGAGGTCACCCACCGTGATCGGTGAGACGCCGAACATCCCCCCCAGCGAGATGAAGATGAGGACGGCGGTGAGAGCGACACCGACGTAGGTCGCCTTCTCGATGCGGTTCTCGACGTCGGAGGGGTAGTCGTCGGGGTGGAACCACACCGGATCGTAGGGGGCCATCGAGCGGATCGCGAGGTAGAAGCCAGACTGGACGAAGATGTACATGACGATGACGGCGCTGACGGTCATGGTCGGGTCGGTCCCGGTCAACACCGGCAGGACGACGGCGAACACGAGCGCGAACGTCATCGAGAGGACCATCGACAGGTAGAGGTCCTTCATCACTTCGAGGTTGTCCAGCGTCCCCTCGTACACCGTCGTGTAGTTCTGGATGATCTGCTCCTGTTCGCTGAGGAGGTAGTCCTCCAGGGACTGGCCGGCACCGAGCGTGTACGCGAGTCGGTCGAGGAAGTCAGAGACCGCCGCCGAGGGGACTTCCTTGGCGCGGCGGCGGCAGGCGTCGTCGAGGCTCTGGTTCCAGGTGTCGACCAGCTCGACGATCCGGTGCATCTCGTTTGCCAGTTCGCCGTACTCCTCTTCCTGTGCCAGCGTCCGGAACACCTCCATGCGGTCGATCTTCGTCGTCGCCAGCACCGTCATGTGGGTGACCAGCAGGTGAAAGCGGTTGTTGAGCTGGCTGCGACGCTGTGAGATGAGGATCTTGGGGTAGAAGATCGCCGCGGCCATCGCCAGGAACCCCAGCATCGGGATCGGGGCCCGGATCATCATCGGCAGATCGAGCACCAGCGCGGCGACGGCGCTCAGCAGGAAGAAGGCAATCGCCGGCAGCAAAATGAAAAAGAGGTACCGCTGCAGCGGAATGTGCATCTGCCGGTACGCGTCCAGCAGGTCGTCGAAGATCTCGGACAGCGTCAGGTTCAGGGAGTTTTCCGCTTCGTTGGATGCCATCAGTCGGGGCGCGCGATCGTGAAGGGGAGCCCTTCCACGCCGTCACGCTGGAAGTCCTCGATCAGTTGGTTCACTTCGTGGTAGCCGACGATGTTCTCCTGGATCGCCCGGCGGATGATGTTGGCCCGGAACTCCAGTTCGCCGTAGATCTCGCGGGTGTCTTCGTAGCCAAGCAGCGTCGCGATCTGCTCTTCGAGGACGTAGGAGTTGTTCATCGCCTGGAAGTTGATCTCGTCTTCGACAGGGTCCCAATTGAACGCCTGTCGGGTGACGACGCCGTCCATCTCCTTGGAGTAGCCCTCGATCTCCTGGACCGAGGTGACGCGGCGGAGCACGTCGTCGCCTTGCTTGACGCGGTTCTGGAACAGTGCGATGTCGGCCACGTCCATGAACGTCTCCGGGACGTTGATCGGTTCGCCGGTAAAGCGCTGGATCATCGAGACGATGTCGCTGGCGTGGAACGTCAGCATGACCGGGTGGCCGGTCTGTGCGGCCTGGAACGCCATCCGACCCTCCTCGCCACGGACCTCGCCCACGATGATGTAGTCGGGGCGGGAACGCAGCGCGGCCGCCACGAGGTCGAACATGTCGACGCTGGTCCCCTCGTCTTCGCCCTCGCGCGTGAGGAGTTTCTGCCAGGTGTCGTGGGGCGGCAGCACCTCGGCGGTGTCCTCGGCGGTGTAGATCTTCGAGTCCCGCGGGATGAACGACATGATGGAGTTCAGCGTCGTCGTCTTCCCAGAGGCCGTCTCCCCGACGACGAAGACCGTCTGCTCGTTTTCCAGCGCGAGCCAGAGGTACGCCGACAGCTCCGGGGAGAGCGTGTTCCACTTGGTGATCTGGAAGATCGACAGCGGCGTCTCGGTCCCCTGACGGATCGTGAGCGAGGGTCCCTTCGCGCTCACGTCGTCGGAGTAAATCAGGTTCAGACGCGACCCGTCCGGCAGCGTCGAGTCGACGATCGGGTCGGAGTCAGAGACCGGGTCGCCCATCCGCTCGCCCATGTTTCGCAGCCACTGGTCGAAGGCCGCCTCGGACTCCCACTCGACGGTGGTTTCGAGCATGCCGTAGACCTCGTGGTCGACGTGGCACTCCTGGCGACCGATGACGTGGATGTCCTCGTTTGCCGGGTCACGCATCACTGGTTCGAGCGGTCCGAGGCCGACGATGTCGCGGTTGAGCCGATAGAGGATGTTCTCGTACGTGCTCTCGGTGACTTCGACCTGTCCGACGCTACCGAGGTTGGCAATACGGGTCAGGACGCCGTCGTTGCCGTCCTCGTCGCGGATCTTGGTCGACTCCTGGAGCAGTTCCTCGATCCGGTCGTCGTACTCGTTTTCGTTCTGTGGTGCGGGCTTGTTGACGGACTTCTGGAGGAGCTTGTTCCGGACTTTGCTGAAGACGACCGACTCGTCTTCGTCGAGTTCCGGCTCGATGGCGTAGTACTTCATGTCCTGTCCGATGTCGCCGTAGACGTGACAGAAGATGGGGCCACCGACGGGGTAGAGGACGTTTGGCCGGTCGGACTCGTAGTCGTCGTCGGCCTCCTCGATGAACTCGGGGAACTCGCCGGTGATCTGCTTGAACTTCTTCAAGTGGTCTCGCAGGTGTGGTCGTCGCGCCGCTACTTGTCGAAGTTCGTCGGATGGCTTGGGTCGTCCGTGATCTGTCATTAGGCAACACTCCTGGATTCGATGACGATGCCGGTCCCCGACCGCACCGAGAACCCGATGGTGTCACCGACCTGTTCGCCCATCCCGGCGAAGCGTTTGACGCTGACCTGCCGGCGCACGTCGTTGCCGACCTCGACCATCTCCAGTTCGATGAACACGTCGGCGATCGCGCGGAAGGGACCGATCGCTTCTTCGGCCAGCGTCGAGGGGTCGACGGTCAGCATGATGCACTTGCCCCGAGAGATCACGTCCCGGAAGAAGGAGATGATCTCCAGGGCGGCCTGTCGCTCCTCGTTCTGGCGGACCAGCGCCTCGAACTTCGGGTCGTTGCGCAGGATGGCGTCGAACGTGTCGATGATGATCACGTCCGACTCCCACATCACCTCGGCTTCCATCAGTCGACGGAGCAGCTCCTTGCGGTCTTGCTCCTCCTCGTTGCCCGAGAAGGTGTTCCCGTCGCCGATGTCCGCGTGCAAGAACAGCAGGTTCTCGTCGAGGATGTGATCGACCACGTCGTACGACAGCGAGTGCATCTGATCGAGGAAGCTCCCGACGGTCAGCTCCGTCGACAGCATCGTCACGTCGTTTTCCTCCTCACAGAGGCCGTAGCTGAACCGCTGGCTCATGGCCGACTTCCCCGCCCCGTAGTCACCCTCGACGAGGATGATACTGCCCGGGGGGATCCCCCCGCCCAGTTCCTTGTTCAGTCGGTCGTGATCGTCCAGTCCCAGCGAGTACAGATCGTTACGTGCGATACTCATGTTCGGAATTCGAACACCTCCTCGTCGCCGTTGACGACGATCTTCACCCGGTGGTCACCGGGATCGAGCGGTTCCGAGATGTCCAGTCGGACCACGTCACCAGCGCCCCAGACCTCGGCTCCGCCCACCAGAGTCACTTCTACGTCCGTCTGGTAGGCACCGTCGACGAAGATGTCGAGCCGGTCGGCCCTGGCCGGCAGCTGTAACGTTCCGGTGTTCTTGACGTGGAGCGTGATGTTCTGGTTGCCGTCGGCGTCGTAGATCGCGTCGCTACCGCTGTCAGAGATGATCTCGATGTCACTGCGAACGTCTGAGCTCACGTCGACGCCTTGCTCGCTGATGGCGTCGCTGAGCTGGCCGACGCTGTCGGTGAACACCCCGACGACGCTGGCGGCGACCATCATGCTCGCGATGAAGATGATCAGGTGAGACGCGGAGACGCCTGCCATCTCAGACCACCTCCGTCGTCGTCGCCGTGTCGGCGACGCCGGTGCCGGAGACGACCTTGACGCGCCCCGGATCGTCGTCGAGCGCCGTCACGGTGATCGTCAGCTGCTCCTGTGGGAGCCACAGATCGGTGTCATCGTCGCCACCGACCGACGTGTCGTACCCCGACTGGTAGCTGTTGTCGGCCAGTAGATCCACGTCGCTGACCGCCAGCGACTCGGAACCGGTGTTGTTGACCGCGACCGTCAGCGTCCGGCTGGTGGTGTTCCAGGTCGCGCTCGTCACGTCGATGGCCGTGTTCTGCTGGGCCAGGGTTCGGTCGGTCCGATCCTCCTGGGCCTCGGAGACGCGCTCGAAGCCGTTGGTCGTCGCCGTATGGAACATGCCGAAGGCGATGAACATCCCGGCGAAGACGATCGCCGCCGAGCCACTAACGCTGAAGCCCATCGGAACCACCTCCGCGAACCAGCTTCGACAGGGCCACTGCGTCGGCCCCGCTGTCCTCGTCGAGCTGACTGATGTAGTGGAGACTCCGCGTGTGGTGGTCGATCGTCAGCCCGCCCTTGCCGCCGGACTCCTCGAAGCCACGGAGGACCTCGTGGAGGTCGTCGGCGACGGCCTCGTCGATCCAGTCGATCCGCTCGTAGTAGTCGATGGCGCGTGCGGCTTCCCGGTAGCTTGCCTGTTCGAGGAGGTATTCGAGCCACTCGACGACGATCAGGTCGCTTGCGAAGCCGCCGGGAAGCTCCGAGAGGTACGGCTTGCCCCCGTCATCCGCCGACGCGTTCGGCGTCTGCTCTAGCTCGGGTTCCGGCTCCGGTTCCGCAGTGGTCGTCGGCTCTGGTTCCGGCTCCGGTTCCGCAGTGGTCGTCGGCTCCGGCTCTGGCTCCGGTTCCGGCTCGGGCTCTGGCTCCGGTTCCAGCTCTGGCTCCGGTTCCGGTTCCGGCTCGGGCTCTGGCTCCGGTTCGCTCGCGTCCGCTTCGGCCGTGAGGTCCTCGTCGTCGTCCTCGATGACGTCGTCGAACAGATCGTCGTCCGCGAGACCGTCGAGGTCGTCGCCGTCCTCCTCGATGCCCGAGGAGAGTTCGTCGTCTTCGAGGGCCATCTCGTCGTCCCCGTCGTCCTCGTCGAGCGCCATGTCGCCGCCGGGACTGTCCTCTTCTGCCCACTCGGCGTCGCCGGAGTCGTACTCGTCTTTGAGTTCCTGAAACGATTTTCCGCCCTCCCCGTCGCCGTCGCCACCGTCGTCCATGTCCATGCTCATGTCGTCGTCCTCCTCGTCGAAGTCGCCGAGGTCGTCGCCCCCCTCGTCGAAGTCGTCGAAGTCGTCTTCGAAACTGCCGCCGTCGTCCTCGAAACCGCCGTCGTCGCTACCGTCGTCTGCAAACACGTCGTCGACGCTGTCACCGCCGCCGCCCAGATCGTCGCCGTCGTCCTCGACCAGATCCTCGTCGAAGAACCCCTCGGCGTCGGCGTTGGCGATGTCTTCGTCGATGTCCTCCTCTGTCTCGTCGTCATCGTCGTCGAAGAGGCCGAAACCGCCGCCGCCACCCATGCCGCCACCGCCGCCCATACCGGCGTCGATGTCGTCCGCGAAGGGGTTGACGCCACGGGTGACCATCTCGTAGATGTCAAGCAGCTTGCGGACGTTCTCTTCGACTTCTTCGACGGACTCGCTGATCTGCTCGTTTTCGGTCCGGACCGTGTTGACCGTCGACGACAGCGATCCGACCTCGTTTTCGAGCTCGTCGAGGCGGTGTTCGAGTTCGTCGGTGTCCTGGCCGGCGTCGTCCATGTCGCCGAACTCGTCGCCACCGAACCCGTCCATGTCGTCGCCACCCATGCCGCCGAGATCGCCGAACTCGTCGTCACCGCCGTCGTCGGCCATGAGCCCCCCGCCGTCGGCGAGTTCGTCGCCGTCGTCACCACCCGCGTCGTCCGACTCCTCGTCGTCCGAGAGAATGGAGTCGAACATGTTCTTGATGCTCATCCCGACGAGCCCGCCAGTGAGGAGAACGACGAGAGCGGGCGCGAAGATCGATCCCTCCGGGATCGCCACCTGAAGCGTCGGGAAGAGCGCAATGCTACTCATCGTACCTAAAACTGGATGTTCATACCCTTCAATATTCCGTCTACCATATCATATCTGATAACAGACTCGTTAGTTACTGGCCAGAAGTACGGAATAAACCGCAGAGAGGCTGGCGAGATCGTCAGCGAGATCCTTCCGACACGTCGTCGCGGGAAGGATCGTCAGACGAACGGTATCGACCGCGTCTCCGTCCGTCGCGTGTCTGGCATGCGTCAGACGCAGGTACCCGACGACGCCTCGCGCGGGCTACAGCGTCGCGGTGCCCTGACTCGCGCTCTTGACGATCAGATCGCCAGTCGCGGCTTTGAGACGAAGCGAGCGGCCGTAATCGCCGCCGACGTCCTCGCCGAGGATCGGGACGTCGTTCGCCGCGAGCGTCTCGCGGACGATGGCGGCGTTGCGAGAGCCGATGCTGGAGCCGTTCTCCGAGAAGTCGAGCATGTCGCTCCCGCCCGCGATCTTCGCCTCCATGGAGCGACGCTGTGCGCCGGCCCGCTCCATCTCTTCGAGTAACACCTCGACACCGGTGTCGGCGAACTTCGCGCGAGCGCCCTCGCCCTCGTCGTGTCGTGGCAACATAACGTGAACGAGACCCGCGGTGTTCGAGTCCGGGTCGTACAGTGCGACCCCGATACAGGATCCCAGCCCGCTGGTGGTCAGCACCGCCTCGTCCGTCGTCACCGCGTACTCGGCGATACCGACCTTCTTGCGCTCGGGCTGCCCGACCGACTCCTGTTCCGTCTGGCTCCCGTCGTACACTTTCATTGTCAGAATATCTGTTCGACGTCGGCGTCGGTCTGGTCGGCCCTGTCCACTTCGAGTTCCTCGAGCGCCTGGCGGAGCTCTTTCTCGTCGGGGAGGGCGTGGATCTCGCTGCTGAACTCGATCTCGTCGGTCCGCATCTCCGACTCGATGATGAACGAGTGTTCCTGGTGCTGGCCGACCTGTGCCGCGAGCGGGTCGACGATCGCCTGCCCGATGTCGTGGACGAGCTGTGGCGGAGTGTGATCGACCGAGGTCTGGAGGACGTTCGCCCAGCCGTCGACGAAACCACTGGTCATGATGTTGCCCAGTTCTTCGATCGCGGCCTTGTGTTGCTCGGTGAGTCCCTCGCCGTCCGGTTCGGTCGGCATCAGCGCCTCGGCGACGTTCTGGGCCGAGACCTCGTCGAACAACACGAGGAGGTAGCCACTGGGGACGCCGGTGAACTCCACGACCGTGCCGACGTAGGTGTCGTCGCCGATCTGCTTGGGCACGTCTTCGATGGGTGCGAAGCTGATCTGGGTCACTTCCGCCTCCGTCGGGATGCCGGTCATCATCTCGACGTTCTCGGCCGCCTGTTCGGTCCCGCTCGTCGTCATCTCGTTGAACACGCTCAGCTTGTCGATCGGGATGGCGTCGCCGCCCGGCTCCGCGTGGTCGGTCATCAGCTCCGCGAGCGTGTCGTACTCGGGGAGCATGTAGATGTAGAAGTTGAGCGACTCGCCGACCCACTCGATCTGGGACTTGAAGACGAACACCTGCGGCTGGTCGGCCACCGTCGGCGCTGGCGGGAGTACGTCGGCTCCGGTCGCCTCGATGTACTCGGGGGGACTGTGTTCGATCGTCGTCCCGAGGTAGTCGGCCCACCCGTCGATGAAGCCGCTCATCATGATGTTGCCGATCTCCTCGACGCTGCTCTGTGCCATCTCGCCGTCCGCACCGCCGGGCACCAGCGCCTCCGTGATCGGACCGACCGAGTCCGACTCGAAGACGAGCACGGTGTCGCCGTCGAGTGCCCCCTCGAAGTCGAACTGCACGCCGACGAAGTCCTGACCGGCGAGTTCTTCGCCAACGTCGTCCCGGTTCAACAGCGTGATCTTCGTCACGTCGACGACGGCGTCGATGCCGGTCATCTGGGCCAGCGACTGAGTCGCCTGTTCGGCACCCTCGTGTGCGAGCTGGTTGAACGTACCGAGCGACTGAATGTCGACTTTCATCTTACGAGGGGACGACGTCCTCGATAGCCTCCATCACGCTGGGTTTCTGGAACGGCTTGGTGATGTATCCGTCAGCACCGGCTTTGACGGCCTCTTTCATCTTCTCCTCCTGTCCGACGCTGGTACACATGATGACGTTGGCGTCGGGGTTGGAAGTCTTGATCTCGTCGGTCGCCTCGATCCCGTCCCGGATCGGCATCACGATGTCCATCATCACCAGATCCGGTGTCTGTTCTTTGTACACTTCGACAGCTTCGACGCCGTTTTCGACCTCCCCCACGATGTTGTGATCCTCTTCGAGGATCTCGCGCAGGAGGTTGCGCATAAACTCCGAGTCGTCGGCGATCAGTACGTCTGGCATACCTATCACTGCAGTTGTACCGTGAATAGCTAAATAAACCCTTGCACGGAATTATCGGGCTTGATATTCGCTCGACGGCAGCCAGGTTCCGGACGCTCGAAGGGACGATCACAGAATCGGCACAAGACGGGCGATCAGCCCGACGACGTCGAACGCGAACGGGCCGTACGCGAAGTATTCCACCGACGCCAGTGAGAGATAGACGGTCGTCGCGCCACCGGCCACCGCCATCCCGATAGCGACGGATCGGGGTGAGACGCGATCGGGGGCGACGGTCCGACCGACGACGAGGACGGCAGCGACCGCCGCGACACAGAGCCCGAACAGCGCGTGGAACTGGATCGCCTCCCCGAGTGCCGGATCGAGGACGCCGAGGACGACCGCCGCCAGAGCCGGCCCGACCAGGATCGTGCCGGCGTAGACACCAGCGATCGTCCGGGGAGCCCCGGAGATCGCCTCCCGAACCGCAGGGAGACGGAAGGGACAGTACGACGCCAGTGCGATCGCTGGCAGCAGGTACCGGACGGTGAGCTGGCTGAACAGCGGGAGCCGAGGGAGATAGACGAGCGTGAGCACGACGGCGTAGCTCGCGACGAGCAGATCCGTCTGGCGTCGCGGACCCAGCCGGGAGAGGGCGACGCCGTGTCGCCGGATGTGAACGGCGGCGACCGCCGGGAGTGCGAGGAGCGTCCCGACGATCGGCGTCGACTCGACGACCGAGAGATCGATCGTCTCGTAGTCGTTGATTCCGGACAGGGACGCCGAGTTGCCGCGTCGGACGAAGATCTCCCAGAGCCGCTCGTGTTCGCCCGCGGCTGCAACGCCGTCGGAAACCGCAGCAACGGCGTAGTTACCGATGAATACGAGTTGCGCCAGGACCGTCTCGGCGAGCGTCGAGAGCGCGAAAAGCGGCGACAGGAGTCCGAAGAGTTCGTCGAGGAGTGTCCGCTGTGTCTCGTCGCCACCAGTCGGGTCGGCGTCCGCGTCGCCACCGGCCGTTCCCGAAGCCGCGTCACCGTCGCCCGCTTTGGCACCATCGGTCGGTGCGAGTTCGACGCTCTCGGGCCCGACGTTCGGGAGGAGTCGTGGCGGACGGAGCGGATTCCCGTTGATGAGCACGTTCGTGACGGCCATCGGGAGCACGGAGAGCACGAAGATCCCCCCGACGACGGCGAGACGACGGCGGCTCTTCCGGGGTTCGGTGAGGAAGTCGACGGCGAACAGCGCGGCCGTGAGGAAGAACCCCTCGAAGGCGTGGACCCACGCGACCAGCCCGAGCGCACCGTACGCGAGGCCGTGTGCCACGTAGCTCGCCCGGCCGTCCAGTTGCCGGCTCCGTGCGAACGCGAACACGGACCAGAAGACGAGCGCCGTGACCAGCACGTGGCGCTTCGGAATCGTCGCCCAGAAGCCGACCGGCGTCGCGAGCGCGAGGGCGACCCCCGCGGCGACGGCCACGCGCCGGTCGTGGAACGCACCGACGAGCCGGTAGCACGACACCGCGACCACTCCAGCGGCCGCGAGCGTACTGAGCTGGAGCGCGACCAGCGGCAGCTGGGATCGATCGAGCGCCGTCGCGAGAACCACCGCAGCGGCGAACCAGGCGCTCGCGACGGCGACGGCGACGAGACGGAGCCACCGTCGATCGAAGCGGGCGGCCAGCCGTCGCCCGAGGCCGACGACGCCGAGCGCCCACCCACCGGCGAGCACGAGGCGAGGCGGCGCGACGACGCTGGCACCCTCAAGGAGCCAGAGGAATGGCAGCGCGGCCACGACCTGCCCGTAGTTGCGGGCGTAGAACCGACCGCCGTACTCGTGGAGGCCGGGCTGGGTGCCCAGCGTCAGCGAGTACTGGAAGTCCGGCGGTGTCATCGCGAGTCGGCCGTCCGCCAGATTCGCGACGGCGTTGGCGATGGGGTACGTGTCCGTGATGAAGAAGCCGACCCGCCAGGACAGCGCTCCCAGTAACACGACGCCGAGCCACAGCGTCAGGCCGATCGCGTCCCCGAAGACGAACTGTCCCGCGCGGTCCGCGTACCGGGAGAGACGGTCCGACCAGACCGAACGGAACTGGGCGTCGACGCCGCTCGATCGATCACCGTTCATGGACGGACCTCGACGGTTTCGTCGGCCTCGAACACCGTCTGGTCGTACTCGAAGCTCTGGACGCGAACGGTGATCGTGGCTCGGTACCGCTGTTCGGTGACGCCGTCGGGATCGAGGCCGCGATCGCGCATCCCGAGACGGACAGTCTCGGACTGGCCGCCGGAGAGCAGTCGGGTCGTGGTGCGATCGACGCCGAGTTCGGGCACCGACACCCGGTAGACGAGCCGTGGCCGCCCCTCGATATCCGAGACGGAAATGGTCGCGTCGGGGATCCGCAGGTAGTCGACGCCCGTGCCAAAGCGGCCGCCCTCGACGACCAGCGCGCTCGTGTCGAGCCGTTCGACCGTGGCGTTGGCCCGCCCGTCGCCGACGGTCGTCGGATTCCGTGCGGTCGCGTCGACGACGCCGAACGGACCGGTCAGAAGGAGCGTGACCGCGACGACGGCGACGGCGAGCCGTTCGAGACGGGCCACGGAGACCATGCTAACAGAGCTACCGCTACGACCGACATTAAATGATTCGCACCACCTACAGCTGGACGCCGTCCTCGCCCTCGACGGCCGCCAGCAGTTCCGCGATGGAGTCGTCGGGCGAACAGCCACTCGTCTTGACGAGCTCTCGGAGACTCTCGGGCGGGTAGCGGACGGGAACGTTCGACTCGCTCAGGAGAATGCCCAGCACCTCCTCGACCGGCGTCGAGCCGTCGACCTGACGGGCGTACCACAGCATGAGACTCTCGAAGACGGTGATGATGTCGTTCGAGACCATCCGCTGTTGGCTCACGGTGCCGTCGAACTTGGCCGTCACGTCGAAGCCGTAGCGGGAGTTCCCCTCGTCCATGGTCTCCGCGAGCCACTCGTGGACCGTCGCGTCGTCCAGCGTCGGCTCGGGCTCTGGCGTCGGTTCGGGCTCGGGCGTCGGGTCCGGTGCGGGACGGGACGGCGTCGTCGAATCCGTCCGAACGTCGGGCGAGACGACGTACCTGCCCTCGTCGATCTGCTCGACGTGGTCGTCGTCGGAGATGTCGAGCTCTTCGGGCGAGAGGATCTTCCCGTCTTCCGGATTGGGCTCGTCGGGCCCCTCAGACATGTGTAACAGTGTGACACACTCAAATATAAGTCCGTCGCCCCGCGGCGGCGCTGGGCGCTGAGGTGAAAAACAGAGAAGCGTCGGCGTCAGTTAGAGGCTGACCGCAGATTTCCCGGAGAGGGACTCGGGCACGACCAGCGTCGCCGTCGTCTCGCCACCGGCCTGCGTGTTCAGCTTGACCGTTGCGGTCGAACCCTCGCCGAGGTCGGTATCAATCTCGAAGTTCGAATTGGTATTACCATCGCTGTCTTCAACTGTTCGACCGTCGTTGCTGTTGGACACGTCAGTGGTTTCGAAGGTCATCGTAGCGCGGTCAGCAGGATCGTTGAGCACAGAGCTCTCCGTTATCGAATTGTCGTCATCTTGGAACGTTCCGATTCCGAACGCACCACCATGGTTACTCGTAGAAAAGTCATCTCTCGTCGCTGCGACGATGTTGTACGTCCCATCGCTGGAGACCCACTGTGCAGTGGTGGTCTCCAGATCGACGTTGTCGGCACCTGGAGCCTTCTTAACGGTCAGCGTCACGCGAGTAACCTCCGCCGTGTCACTACTAGCTGTGGTGTCATCGATGATTCCGTCACCAACTGCGTCGACGACTTGCAGTCGGTTGGTGACCTGCGCACTGGACTGTTCACCGCTCTCTTCGGCACTGGACTGCAGGAACCCGGCGGTGTTGATCAGCACACCGGCGGCGATCGCCGCGACCAGGACCATCGCGATGAACACGATCAGCGTCCCGATCCCGACCTGCCCGCGGTCGTTTTCCTCGTCGTTGAATAGTTCGATCATGGTTGTGTCGTGTCCCGAGTGCGAGCACTCCGGACGCTACCAGAACGTGACCACTACCCGGTAATAAGGCTAGGCTGCCAATTATCAATTTATGAATCGACAATATCGGAGAGAAGGTCGATTCTTGAAACTGAAAACCGGGCTGGAATCGAAGAGCGGTCGACACGGACGACGCGATCGTCAACATCCCTTCGAGAGAGTTGACCACGCCCGAGCAAAGACATCTTCGGGCAGGGAGGGTCGTGGCTCGATGGCGCCGAGTGATCGCGAGCGCGTCGCTATCGACCCTGACAAAAACAGAGAAACGTCGGCGTCAGTTAGAGGCTGACCGCAGATTTCCCGGAGAGGGACTCGGGCACGACCAGCGTCGCCGTCGTCTCGCCACCGGCCTGCGTGTTCAGCTTGACCGTCGCAGTCGATCCCTCGGAGAGGGAGTCACTAACGAGTGCATCATCGTTACCCCCATCAACAGTTGCACCGCCACTGTTGGTAGAACTCAACTGAGTAGTCTCGAAGGTCATGGTAGCGCGGTCCGCAGGATCATTAAGCACGGTGCTGTCAGAGATAGAAGCGTCATCATCTTGGAATGTCCCGGTCAAGAATGCCGCATCGTGGTTGGTGTTGTCGAATCTAGTGTCCTCGACAATATTGAAGGTCCCACCGTCGGAGACCCACTGTGCGGTAGTAGTTTCCAGATCGACGTTGTCGGCACCCGGAGCTTTCTTAACTGTCAAGATGACACGAGCCACCTCAGCGTCGCCGCTCGTTGAGGAGTCAGCATCGATGATTTCTTCACCAACTGCGTTGACGACTTGCAGTCGGTTGGTGACCTGCGCACTGGACTGTTCACCGCTCTCTTCGGCACTGGACTGCAGGAACCCGGCGGTGTTGATCAGCACACCGGCGGCGATCGCCGCGACCAGGACCATCGCGATGAACACGATTAGCGTCCCGATCCCGACCTGCCCGCGGTCGTTTTCCTCGTCGTCGAATAGTTCGATCATGGTTGTGTCGTGTCCCGAGTGCGAACACTCCGGACGCTACCAGAACATGACCACTACCCGGCAATAAGGCTAGGCCGCCAATTATCAGTCTATGAATTTCCGATTTTGGTGACGATCTCCATTTTTGTAAGTGAAAAACGGGCAGCAGCAGTAGTTCTGAAGCCGGTCGGTGCTGGCCCCATGGCGGTCAAAGACATCCGTCAGTCCAAAATGCGTCTGGCACAGATCTGTTTGTGGAAAGGAACAGCAAACAAAATCGTCGCAAGCGTCTCGCTGTCGACCGTGAAGAAAACAGAAAAATGTCGGCGTCAGTTAGAGGCTGACCGCAGATTTCCCGGAGAGAGACTCGGGCACGACCAGCGTCGCCGTCGTCTCGCCACCGGCCTGCGTGTTCAGCTTGACCGTCGCAGTTGAACCTTCAGTGAGGTCCGCATTGACAGTGCTGACCACTGTATTCCCGTTATTATGTGAATCAGTACGGAACGTCATGGTTGCGCGGTCAGACGGATCATTCAGGACATCACTGTTGCCGATCGAATTATCGTCGTCCTGGAACGTCGAGATTGCGAAGGTAGCATCTCCCGAGGTCCCTCCAGTGCCTGAGGCTGGCTCACTAACGACATTGAATGTCCCATCAGAGGAGACCCACTGTGCAGTCGTAGTCTCGAGGTCGACGTTGTCAGCACCTGGAGCCTTCTTGACGGTAATGTTGACCGTCGTCACCTCGAAACCACTGTCATCGACAATGTCTTCACCAACTGCGTTGACGACTTGCAGTCGGTTAGTGACCTGCGCACTGGACTGTTCACCGCTCTCTTCGGCACTGGACTGCAGGAACCCGGCGGTGTTGATCAGCACACCGGCGGCGATCGCCGCGACCAGGACCATCGCGATGAACACGATCAGCGTCCCGATCCCGACCTGCCCGCGGTCGTTTTCCTCGTCGTCGAATAGTTCGATCATGGTTGTGTCGTGTCCCGAGTGTGAACACTCCGGGCGCTACCAGAACATGACCACTACCCGGCAATAAGGCTATGCCGCCAATTATCACAGTTGAAACGGACATCTCCAGACGAAACGACCGGTTTCAGGGATGAGAAATACGGTGGAGAACCGAACGGAACGGCTGTTTTCAGCGCAGGCCAGTCATCCGGAATCGCGAAGTCCCGAGGATCACTGGCCCAGTCGTCCTAGCTATCGTAGGCGACGAGGCTGTACATCACGAACAGGAACCCGAACGTCGTCAGCCCGCTGTTGACCAGCAGGAGCGACCGGACGCCCTCGAAGTCGTTGACGAACGCGCTGATCATCGTCGCGGCCGCACCGGCGACCGCCAGCGCGAACCCAAGCGAGAGGTGCAACATCGCGTCACGGGACGTCTGGACGTACGCACGCATAGCCATCCCGACCATCGTGAGTCCGGCGACGACGAAGACGAGCGTAGAGATAGCGTACAGGAGTTCTATCATCGGCACTAACGTACGCTATTCCGTTCCAGCTAATAAATCCACCCTCGAAAATATTGTTGCTGATAATCGAACCGAGACGTGATAACGAGACCGTTCGCGCGTGCGAGACTATCCTTCGGAGAGGGTCCGCCAGGCCTCGTCGAGCTTGTTGGTCACTTCCGACCGGTCCTCGACGTGGACGGAGAGCTCGTCGTCGAAGTCGACGGTGATCTCGTCGACGGAACGGCGATAGACCTTGATGCGACGGCGGTCGTCAGAGAGAATGTTGTCGTGGAGTTCGAGCAGGTCGTGTTCGGTCAGCTCGTCGATCCGGCGGTAGCACGTCGCGATCGGGATCCCCAGCTCGTCGCTGAGTTCCTGGGCGGACGCGGGTTCGTCCGTGGCATCCAAGATCTCTGCGCTGTATTTGTTCCCCAGCGTTTGCAGAATATCCACTGAAGCCATCGGTTATCAAATAGTGTATTTTTCGGAGTATAAAGCTATCGCCCGTGATACTGGCCGATATCGGTCGAATTTCGCGGAGAGTCCGATCGGCGGCAAACGAGAAAAACCGCCGCAGTACTGCGTTTTTGTCGATAATAATAGCGACTGGTCAGATCGGAGAGTCCTCTTCGCTCATCATCGAGAACGCGCTCGCGTTTTCGTGGACCTTGATACCACCCCACGAGATCTCCATCGGGTAGATGTCCGTCTCGATGTCCTGTTTGCGCATCTTCGCGACCCAGACGTATCGGTTGACGCCGGTGTCGGTCGGCGTCTGGATCAGGTAGATGTTGCCGTCGGTGAGGTAGTTCTCCAGGCCGATGTCCGTGTCCGGGAACACCGCGCCCTGTTCGTTGGTCAGGAGACTCGTCAATCCGTTGTTGTTGAGGATGTCCGTGAACTTCAGCAGGTACGTGCGTTTTTCTGTCTCGTCTTCGAAGAACAGCTCGAACATCGTCAGCGAGTCCAGCACCAGCCGGTCGTACTTGTCGTCTTCGAGGTCGTCGAGGAGTAGTTCCAGCGAGGAAGAGAAGTCGTTCTCCCGAAGCAAGACCTGCTTGTCGTACACTTTGATGTCGCCGCTCTCGACGAATTCGGGCCACTTGTCGAAGCCGATCGACTCCGCGGCCTCTCTGAGGTCGGATTCGTTCTCTTCGAAGGAGAGATAGATCCCTTTCTCGTCGAACTGCTCGACGCCGTTGTAGATGTACTGGAGGCCGAGAATCGACTTCCCGGCACCGGGGTTCCCACTCACCAGCGTCGTCGAGTTCGTGACGATACCACCGTTCAAAATTGCGTCGAGGCCGTCGATACCTGTCTTTGTGAGTTCGATCATTGTTGCTGTATCCGGGGATGGCGGTACGGAATTGCGTTGAAATCTCGGGGCTGAGTAAAAAAGTCTTGCTCCCTAATTCGAGTGAACGACCCGCGGATCGACCCAGATGACGAAGTCGTCGTCCCGCTTGACGACGCCGCGGATCGACCCGTCGCTGTCGGCGGCCGGCGAGTCGTCGACCTGTTCGTCGGAGATCTGGACCACCTGGTCGACTTCGTCGACGAGCCAGCCGGCGGCGCTCTGGTCTTCGACGATCTCCGGATCGAAGACGATGATTCGCTGTTCGGCACCGCCGTCGCCGATCCCGAACACCGACTTGGGGTTCACGATCGACGTGGTCCGCCCGCGCAGGTCCATCACCCCTTCGACGTGGCGGGGCGCGTTCGGGACTGTCGTCAGGTCGCCCACGTCGACGATCTCCGTGACGTAGTCGATGCTGACGCAGTACGTCTCTTCGCCCAGTTCGAATTCGAGTACCTGACCTTCTGTTGTTGACATACCTGACGACTCCCGGTTATGAGTACCGAGCCGATACGCCGACTTAAGCCTGCCCTCTGTGCTATCAAAGTTGATTACGTGGGCGGAGTCTTTATTTTGGTGCCACGCCCGCCTTTCAGGTAGCAATGGATCTGGCTCGACTGCTAACTGGCGTCGACGTGCGCGGGCACGGGTGACCGATGGCCGGTAGTACACCCCGCGCCGTCGTCGCAGACGACTCTCACTTCATGCGTAGTGTCATCTCCGACATCCTGGACGAGGGTGGTGTCGACGTCGTCGCGGAGGCCAAAAACGGTCGCGAGGCGGTCGCGCTCGTCGACGAACACCGGCCGGACGTCGTGACCATGGACGTGGAAATGCCCGAGATGGATGGCATCAGTGCCGTCGAGCAGATCATGGAACAGTGCCCGACGCCGGTCCTGATGCTGTCGGCTCACACTGACGAGAACGCGGACGTGACCTTCGAGGCGCTCGACGTGGGTGCGGTCGACTTCTTCACCAAACCCGGCGGCGAGGTCTCGATGGAGATGTCGCGGCTGAAAGACCAGCTCCTCGAGATGGTCCTGTCCGTGGCCGACGTGGACGTGTCGGGCACGTCGGGACGGACACCGACTGCGTCGCCGAATCGGTCGCCCACCAGTACGCCCGAGGCGGTCGCGGACGACTACGATGCGAACCCGACGTTGATCATCGGCTCCTCGACGGGCGGACCGAAGATGGTCGAGTCCGTCCTCTCGGAGTTGCCCCTGGCAGCGGACTTTCGCGTGCTGGTCGTCCAGCACATGCCCGGCGGTTTCACCGGACGGTTCGCGCAGCGAATCGACGCCCGGAGCGACTACGACGTGCGGGAAGCCCAGGACGGTGACCGCATCTCGGGCGGCGAGGCGCTGATCGCGGCCGGCGACTACCACCTGCGAGTCAAGAACTACCGGAACGGGCGGCTGCGGGTCAAGCTGTCGGACGATCCACCGGTCAACAGCGTCCGGCCGGCCGTCGACGTGACCATGGAGACGGCCGCGGACGTGATCGACGACCCGCTGGTCGGGGTGATACTCACCGGAATGGGCAACGACGGTGCAGCGGGTATCGAGCGGATCAAAGCGGCCGGCGGACGGACCATCGCACAGGACGAGGCCACGTCGGCGGTCTACGGAATGCCACAGCGAGCGGCCGAGACCGGCTGTGTCGACAGCATCCTGCCGATCGAGGAGATCCCGGCAGGTATCGTCGAGACGATCAAACGAGAGGTGACATAACATGAACGATCAGTACCTCGATGCGTTTATTCGAGAGAGCGAAGAGGCGATCACGGAACTGAACAACTCCCTGCTGGATCTGGAGTCGGATCCGGAGGACACGGAAGCGATGGAGTCCATCTTCCGGACGGCACACACGCTCAAAGGGAACTTCGGCGCGATGGGGTTCGACGACGCGTCGTCGCTGGCCCACGCTATCGAAGACCTCCTGGACGAGATGCGGGACGGTAACATGCCCGTCACGCCGGACGTGATGGACCTGATCTTCGCGGGCGTGGACAAGATAGAGGCCATCGTCAGCGAGATCGAGGAACACGGCGAGTCCGGGACCGACGTAGACGAGATCGTCGACGACCTCCGAACGGTCCTCGAAGAGGGCGTCGACGCCGCCGAGGGCGCGGCCGACGACGCGGACGGTCCGGACGAGGCCCCGGACGATACGACCGACACGGACTCGTCCGGAGACGGAGACGTTGCCGTCGAGACGAACGTCAGTCCCGACACGGCCGACGACAGCATCATCGCCGCGGAGATCGACATCGGCGACTCCGACATGCTGGGCGTCGACGCGATGCTGGCGATCGAGGCCGTCGAGGACTACTTCGACGTGCTCGATGCCGCCCCACAGCGCGAGGCCGTCGAAGACGGGGAGTTCAGCGATACGTTCACCCTGTACCTCGACGCCGAAGACACCGGGACCGTCGACAACACGCTTTCCGGGATCGGCAAGATCGAGAGCGCGGAGACGGCAGACGTGACCGACGCACTCAGCGAGAAAAGCGGGAGCACCAGCGACGAGACCGAACACAAGGTCGACGAGATCAAGTCCGTCCGCGTCGACGTCGACCAGCTCGACGATCTCCACGGACTGGTCGAGCAGCTGGTGACCAGCCGAATCAAGCTCCGCCGTGCCGTCGAGCAGGACGACCTCGACGGAGCCGGCGAGAACCTCAACGAGCTGGACAAGATCACGGCGAACCTCCAGAACACCGTGATGGACATGCGTCTGATCCCGCTGAAGAAGGTCGTCGGGAAGTTCCCGCGGCTGGTTCGGGACCTCTCGCGGGATCTGGGCAAGGAGGTCGACTTCGAGATCGAGGGCGAAGACATCGAACTCGACCGGACGATCCTCACGGAGATCTCCGACCCGCTGATGCACATCCTGCGCAACTCCGTCGACCACGGCATCGAGCCACCGGAGGTCCGCGAGGAGAAGGGCAAGCCACGCACGGGCACGGTCGAACTCAGGGCCTCCCGCGAGCGCGATCACGTCATCATCCAGGTCGAGGACGACGGGGCCGGCCTCGACGTCGAGGCGATCAGAGACAAGGCCATCGAGAAGGGCGTCCGTTCGCCCGAAGAGTTAGAGGCGATGGACGACTCCTCGATCTACGACCTGGTCTTTCACCCCGGCTTCTCGACGGCCGACCAGGTCACCGACACGAGCGGCCGCGGCGTCGGCATGGACGTGGTCCACGACACCGTCACACAACTGGACGGGTCGGTCAACGTCGAGTCGACGCCGGGCGAGGGGACGACGGTGTCGCTTCGCCTGCCGGTGACGATGGCGATCGTCAAGGTGCTGTTCGTCGAGGTCGGCGACGAGGAGTACGGGATCCCGCTGAAGAACGTCGACGAGATCACCCGTGCCGACGACCGCAAGCAGGTCAACGGCAAGGACGTGATCAAGCACAACGACGAGATCTACCCGATCATTCAGCTGGGCGAGACGTTCGACGCGCCCGGCGAGACCGCCAACGGCGACGGGATGCTCGTCCGCGTCCGGGAGTCCGAGCGCCAGGTCGCGTTGCACTGTGACTCGGTCAACAGCCAGGAGGAAGTCGTCGTCAAGCCGCTGGAGGGGATCCTCAGCGGAACGCCCGGCCTGTCCGGGACCGCGGTGCTCGGCGACGGAAACATCGTCCACATCCTCGACGTGGTGACGCTATGAGGGCAGTTCGATGAGCCAGGGCGACCAGCGGCAGTTTCAGGAACTACTGGAGTTCATCGGTGCCGAGATGGACTTCGAGTCGGGGTTCTACAACGACGCGTACCTCGATCGCCGCATCACCGCCCGGATGCGCCGGACCGACATCGACAGCTACCGCGAGTACCGCCGGCAACTGGAGCGAGACGACGACGAGCGAGCGGCGCTGCTCGACTCGCTGTCGATCAACGTCACGGGCTTCTTTCGCAACCCAGAGGCCTGGGAGAGCCTCCGGAGCGTCCTCCGGGACCTGACCGACCAGCACCGCCGCGTGAACCTCTGGAGTGCGCCCTGTGCCGACGGTCGAGAGCCCTACTCCGCGGCGATGCTCGCGCTGGACGACCCGCAGGTCGACGACCGCTCGGTCTCGATACTGGGAACCGACATCAACGAGGACATCCTCCGGGAGGCGCGCGAGGGTACCTACGAGACCTCACACACCACGGACATCGCAGACGAGCTCGCCCCCCTCGACGACTACAGCGAGTACATCGATCGCGACGGCGACTCGTTTCGCATCCGAAAGCGGGTCAGCGACATGGTCGAGTTCGAGCAACACGACCTCATCCGCGGCGCGTCGAAGCGGGACTTCGACCTCGTGTTCTGTCGGAACCTCCTGATCTACATCGACGGCGAGTACAAGGTGCCGATCTTCGAGACGATCGAGGAATCGCTGCGTGAGGGTGGCTACCTGATGATCGGGATGACAGAGACGCTGCCGACCGCCTGCCGAGACAGCTTCGAGGCGGTCGACAAGCAACACCGCATCTACCGGAAGGTATGAGCCTCTACCAGCTGGAACGAGACGGCGAGGTACAGGAGATCATCCGGACGCTCCGGGAGTCGGACAACCCGAAGGTCAGAGCGCGGGCGGCGGAGCTACTCGGGAACTTCCCGAACCACGACGACCGGCGAGACGTAGTCAACGCCCTCGTCGAGGCGGCCCAGGGCGAGGACAGTCGGATCGCCGCGACGGCCGTCGACTCGCTGGACGAGCTGGGCGGAGACGCGATCGAGCAGCTGATCGCCGACATGGCCGGCGTCGACTTCGGCGACGACGGAGCCGAGTGGGTCCGCGCGAAGGCGTTCACGCAGGCCCTCGACGCGGACGTGCCCGAACTCAGGATGGCGGCGGCCAACGGCCTCGGCCAGCTCGAACAGGCAGATACGGTCGGTCCGCTGTCGAACCGCTTCGACGACGACGACCCGCGCGTTCGGGCGCGGGCCGCGCGGGCCTGTGGGAAGATCGGCGATCCACGGGCGGTCGGTCCGCTCGAATCCCTGCTCCGGGATCCGAAGGCGGCCGTCCGCAGGGAGGCCGCCGACGCGCTGGGGTCGATCGGGAACCGACAGGCCCTACAGGCGCTGCTCCCCCTGTACGAGGACGACAACGAGCGCGTCCGACGGATCGCCGTCGGAGCCTTCGGCAACTTCGGCAACGACCGGCCGGTCGACTACCTCGTCGAGTCGCTCACCGACGAGTCCTCCGGCGTCCGCCAGACCGCCGTCTACTCGCTGATCGAACTGCTCTCGAACGTCCCGACAGAGCAGAGCCACGAGATACGGGACACCGTCGTCGAGCGACTCTCCTCGACCGACGACCGCAGCGTGGTCGTGCCGCTGGTCGAGATCCTCGAAGAGAGCACACAGAACGCCCAGCGGCGCAACACCGCGTGGCTGCTGGGCCGGGTCACCGGCGAGCAAGAGCGCGTCCGCGTCATCGAGTCGCTGATCGACGCGCTACACGAGGACGATCAGATGCTCCGGCAGTTCGCCGCGACAAGCCTGGCCGAGATCGACGGCGACGACGTGGAGCGGCGGCTCCTGTCGGTCGTCGATGACGAGGCAGTCGACCCCGATGTTCGCGCACAGGCGATCTTCACGCTCGGGAAGGTCGGGAGCGAGCGCTCGCGCAAGACCCTGGACCGAATCATCGATCAGACCGAGAACGAGACGATCCGCAAGCGAGCGTTCTCGGCGATCTCCAAGCTCGGCGGCCGACGATGAACGCTGGGGCTTCGTCTCGAACGCGGAGATCGACAGACGGATACTGGCCGAAGACCACGGGAGAGACGGGATGAGCGACGGCGAACAGAAGCTGGCCGACGCCAAGGGGAAGTTCGTCCAGGTCGTCAAGGACGGTCGCAAGCGCAACGACATCGACTGGCGAGCGGGCCGGATCATCCTCTCGAACAAGCGACTGGTGCTCGTCAGCAACGAGGGTAAGCGGACAATCCCGCTCTCGAAGATCACCTCGATCACGGGCCGGGACAACGTCAACAAGGCCATCGCGAAGGTGTCGGGCTATCTCTCCTTGCAGGTCGGGTCGAACGTCACGCTGATCGCTCCACAGGACATCGAAGGGTTCGAGTCGAAGCTGTACAGCGCGCTGCTGGACCAGACCGTCGTCCTCGTGAAACACCCGGCCGTCGAGGGCGGCGTCGTCCAGGACACGGAGTGGGAGAAAGGACGACTCAAGATCGACGGCGACAGCGTCGACCTCGCCATCGCGTCGGGGTCGTTCGTCGAGTTGGAGGTCGACGACGTGGGCAGCGCCGAACTCAAAACCAAGACCGTGACGGGCAAGCAGCGACGGGTCGCCGAGATCGAACACACGGTCGAAGGGACCAGCGTCGAGACCCACGTCTCGGGCTCCAAGAGCGACGTGTCCGTGCTCGCCTCGTTCGTGCGACGGGGCGAGCAGGCCGGCGAGGTCGACGTGGAGCTCAGCAAGGAGGAAAACGAGGTCCTGATGGCGCTGTACACCGGCGTCTCTCCGTTCCAGATCCCCGACTTCGTCGGTATGGAGATCGGACAGGTCGAGGAGATTTACGACCGGCTCATCGAGTACGGCATTCTGGAGCCGGTCCGGACTCGCCGCGAGGTCCAGCTAGAGGCCCGTGGTCGCTCGATCGCTGGCGAAGCCGTCGACGATCAGTGACCGGCCGGCGGTCAGGAGTTCACGTCTTCGAGGTGTCGGCTCGCGACGACCTCGCCTTTGGGGGTGAGCTTCGGACCGTCGGACGAGTCCTGGACGAGCCCGTCTTCTTCGAGGTCTCGCAACAGCATCGTCACCGCGGAGCTGTCGGTGCCGACGATGTCTGCCAGTGGCATCCCGTCCATGTCCCCCGTCGAGTAGATGGCGACGAGGATCTCGGTCTTGTCGTCGGTGAGTTCGATGTCTTGCAGATCCTCCATGAGATCGCTGTACTCGATGCGGAGGTAGCGACCCAGGATCGACATCTTGCGCGGCGACGCCATCGCGGCCATGGTCGTGACGGCAGTGCCGTCCATCATGTGCCGGAAGGTCAGCGTCGGGCGGTCGGAACCGGCGATCTCGCGGGTCGTGCGCTGGAAGTCGGTGACGGTGGCCAGATCGACGACGAAAACGCCGTCCGACGACCGGAACTCGACCGACCCGTCCGAGACGAACAGCTTCGCCGTCGAGAACGCATCGTCGGTGACGCGCCCACCGACGCGTGCCCGCTCTTTGACGGTCGTCTCGGTACCGTTGAGAATCGCCTTGAACAACACCGTCGAGAACTTCGAGATCTTGTCGTCGTCGCCCTCGACGACGGCGACGTGTCGACTGTCGTTTCGTTCGAAAGCGACGGTGACCGTCGAGTCGAAGAAGTCCCCCAGGTCCGGCGGCACGTGTCCGACCGCGACGTCGAAGATCGACGACAGCGGAATGGTGAATTTGTCGTTCTCGTTGGCCGCCAACACCAGTCGCTTCTGGCTCAGCAACACCCGCCCCTTGACCGGCTCGGTCGTCGCCATCACCTCCGCGTTGAAGTTGCCGACGAAATCAGCGATGACGGATTCCGACATTGATCACTCACCGAGTGGTACTGCGGGCAGAATCTTATGGGTTTCGAGCGAATATCATTCGAGAGAACGGAGAGTCGCCCCGCTGGCGGTCACTCGCCGAGATCGTCCGCGATACTGGCGAGAGAGTCGTCCGGGGAGTCCGTCGCCGTGTAGACGACTCGAGAGCCCGGCGTCCGCAGCCCGTAGGTGTACCCCGCAGTCACGACGTCGAGGTGGACCGAGCCACCGATCGCGCAGTCGCTGTCGGCGAACCACTCGACGAGTCGGTTCTCGCCGTCGCCCTCGCGGGCCAGTCGCCGATTGTCCGCGGCGTGCTGGAGCATCGGCTCGCCGTCCAGCGTCGTCTCGACGCGGGCGTGGTACTGCTCGCCGTCGAGCACGCACTCGATCACGTCGCCCGCGGCCACGTCGAGGTCCGCCGGCAACTCGATCCGTGGGCGATCGGTGCGGCCGACAGAAGCGACCTCGACGCGGCGGGTCTCGACGGCCTCGTGGTCGCTCGGGAGGCGATCTGCCACGTTACTCGTCGTCGCTCTCGCCCAGTAGATCCGCGACGTCACCGCTGCCCCGTTCGGTGACCTTGGCGTTGATCTGGGCGGTCTCCTCGCTGACCTCGCGGCCGCGGATGGTGATGCGCTTGCGCTCGCCGTCGCGGGTGGGCTTGTAGCCGACGCCGCCGTCGGTGAGGATCGACTTCGTGCCGACGCCGCGCACGTCCGCTCGCATCGGTCGGCCGGCCGTGTCAGAGCCGCCGGTCAGTTCGAGCGTGAAGCCGTCGAGACCGACCGCACTGCCCTCGACCTCGTCGCCGAGTTCGCGGCCCATGAAGCGGTTCGCGTCCTGTCCGTCGACGTCTAGCTGGTAGGTCGTGCCTGTCTCCGGGTCCGAGAGCGCAACGGTGAATTCTGCCATACCCACCGATATTCGACGGCGCTTAAAAAGCGCGTCGGAACCGACTTTCGACGGAACTCGCGAGTGACACGGGGAAAGCCCCGTGCGTGTGCGCCACGGACGGCGTGACGGTCGGACTGCCCGGCAGTGTCACTCCTCGGCGTCGACGATCGTGCTCACGCGGGCGTTCTCCTTGATCGCGACGCCGGCACCGCCGACGGTGATCGGAACGCGGGGGAGAGCGTCGACGTGCAGCGTCGGGTGGCTCAGCCCGCGTTCCAGCAGTTCGGTGCGTGGCTGGAACGTGACCGTCGCCGTCCCCGTCAGGGACTCGTTGTACTCGATCAGGTACTGGCCGGAGCGAAGCTGCCACCACTCGTAGTCGTCCGCGGGATCGCGCTTGGCCGACGTGTGCGGCGTCGTCTGGGCCGGTTCGAGTTCCCCGCCCCCGAAGTCGACTCGACCCGGCGCAACGATCTCGAAGACGTTCGAGACGGTGAGATCGAACCCCGAGTCGGCTGTCTGGGTCGGTTCGTGGACGGCGTCCTCGACGTACTGCTCGTACATACGCGAGCCCTCGGAAGCCGGACACAAAAGCGTCGGCCGTCTCAGCGCTCCCAGCGGAAGCGGCCGTCTTCGAGGACCGTCTCGCCGTCGATCAGCAGTCGGCCGTCCTCGCGGAGGTCGGTGATGAGGTCGACGTGGATCGCGCTGTCGTTACCGCCGTCGGGAACGCAGGCGTCGTAGGCCCGGCCGAGCGCGAGGTGGACGGTCCCGCCCATCTTCTCGTCGAAGAGGATGTTGTCCGTGATCCGGTCGATCCCGCGGTTCATCCCGATCCCGAGCTCGCCCAGTCGGCGAGCGCCCGCGTCGGTTGCCAGCAGTTCGCCGATCGTCGACTCGCCCTGAGCGGCGCTGTAGTCGACGACCTCGCCGTCCTCGAAGACGAGCCGTACGTCTCGCACGCGCGTCCCGTCGACGGTCATGGGCACGTCGAAGGTGACCGTCCCCTCGGTGGCGGTCGGTGCGGTGAACACCTCGCCGGAGGGGAGATTGTGCGAGTCGTAGGCCACGGAGGCCGCGGAGTTGACGGCCACGCGGTCGGCGATCGACATCGTGAGGTCCGTCCCCTCGCCCAGGAGGTGGACCTCGCGGCCCTCGTCCAGCAGCGTCTTGAGCTGGTCCATCTCCTCGGCCAGCGACTCCCAGTCTCGCAGCGTCGCGTCGTAGACGAAGTCACGGTAAGCCTCGGAGGAGAGGCCGGCCTGCTGGGCCATCGCGCGGGTCGGGTGCTGGGTGGAGACCCAGTCGGTGTCCATCCGGGCCGCTCTGATCTCGGTGCGAGCCCGGCGGTAGGACTGCCGACGGTCTCCCGGTACGTCGCTGGCCGCGGCGGTGTTGCGCGATCCGCCCAGCGAGAGGACGCTGTCGGCCCGCTCGTAGAGCGCGCGCTCGAACTCGGGGTCGGCGTCGAAGTCGCCGTCGTGGGCCCGGAGGTAGGCTCGCGTCATCTCGTCGGAGCCGTAGGTCGCGAGCAGGTTCGCTCCGCGCTCGCCCAGCGCCGCCGCGACGGCCACCCCCAGGTCGTGCGCGCCCTCGTCGACCTGGACGATCACGTCGTCGCCCGCTTCGATCCGTGCGCTCCAGTCGACCAGTACGTCGGCGTGTTCCCGAACTCGGTCGTCCATATCCCGGCATCAGTTGGCGTCGATAAAACGCTACTGCCACGGCGCGGCCGCGAGAGCGGGTTCGAAGCGGTGAGCCGCTTACTCGCCGTCCACGGCTGCGGGCTCGCCCGTCTCGGCGCTCTCGTAGAGGGCGTCGATGACGGCCATGTTGTCGACCGTCTCCGTCCGGTCGACGGGCGGCGTCTCGTCGGCCGCGACGGCGTCGGCGAAGCTCTCGACCTGGCGGCGGTAGTGGTCGACGCCGTCGATGGTCTCGGTGTGTCGCTGGCCGTCGACCTGATAGGTGAGCGACACCGACTGGTCGGGGGCCACGTCGAATGCTTCGGGGACGTGGAGCCAGCCGTCCGCCGTCATGATCCGGTACTCGTGGGTCATCGGCGTGTCGAAGCTGCTGGTGATCTGCGCCGTCACGCCGTCGTCGTAGGTCAGCAGGCCCGAGAGCTGGGAGTCGACGCCGGTATCGTAGGTGTCGGCAGCGTGGGCGAACGCGCGGTTCGGCTCGCCCAGCACGTTCCGGACCGCGCTGACGGCGTAGCAGCCGATGTCCATGAGCGAACCGCCGTCCAGTGCCGGATCGAGCCGGATGTCGTCGGTGCGGTCGCCCATCCCGAAGGTGAACGTCGCCTCGACGTGGCGCACCTCGCCGAGTTCTTCGCGGACGATCTCGCGGGCGCGCTCGGTGCGAGGATGGAAGTGGTACATGAACGCCTCCATCAGAGTGACGCCCTGCCGGTCGCAGTAGTCGAAGAGCGCGCGGGCCTGCTCGGCGTCGGGCGTCAGAGGCTTCTCACAGAGGACGTGCAGTCCGTGATCGGCAGCGCGGCGTGTCCACTCCGCGTGGAGGCTGTTCGGTAGCGGGTTGTACACGGCGTCGATCCCCTCGTCGGCCAGCAGCGCCTCGTAGCTGCCGTACGACCGATCGATGTCGAGTTCGTCGGCGACCGACCGGGCGCGCTCGGCGTCGCGTGAAGCGATCGCGCCGACGGCGTGTTCGCTGGCCTGGATCGCCGGGATCACGTCTTCGCGGCCGATCGCCGCCGTACTGAGAACTCCGAATTCCATGCGTGAGAGTGCGATCGGGACGGGCATAAACGCTGAGTTCCGCGGCGACCCGGACGATCCCCGTCAGTGGCCCTCTGTTGTGATAGTAGGTAGCACTCCACATATATTTGGTTAGTCACCCCGCCTATCAAAACAAAAAACGCGGCACGTGGAGTTAAGAGCCGAACTTCTGGTACGTATGAGTATGGACCTGAAGGTAAAGTTGGTCGTGCTGATGTTGGCGATCTCGCTGTTGCCGCTTGGCAGTGTCGGAGCCCTGGCGACACAGAACATGGGGTCGCTCAATCAGGACGCCCAGGATCGGAGCGCACAGGAGTTGCGCGGAGCGATGACCGACGACCTGAACAACAGCGTACGGGCGCGGCAGTCGTCGCTACAGAACCAGTTCGACCAGCGGGAGGTCGACATGCGCTCGCTCGCCCAGTCGGGCGCGATGGACAACTATCAGGCCGCTCGACAGGGGAAGATGCAACTCGTCCAGGAGGCCAGCCAGCGACAGGTCGGCTACACGGCCCTGGAGATGCGCAACGCCATCGAGAGTACGACCCAGACCGTCCTCGATACCGAGTACGACGGGCGCGAGTGGGAGGAGCTGTCCCCCCGCGAGCAGCGCGCGGTCAAGCAGCGCGTCGAGCGGATCATCGCCGGCACCGACGGCGACGGGACGACCGCCGACGGGACGATGGACGAGACGTTCCAGCCCGGCTACATCGGCGAGACCGGCTACGCCTACGTGACCGACCTGGACTCGAACGTCGTGGTCCACCACCGTCTGGAAGACGGGCACAACTTCGCCGACGACTCCGGCGGGAGCCTGACCGTCTTCGACGACATCAAAGCGAACATCGAGTCGACGCCCGCGCTGCGCAACGGCGAGACGTGGGGTGTCGCCGAGTACGAGTGGGAGGACACGACACAGGACGGCAACCCCACGGAGACCCAGCTGGTCGCCTACACCTACTACGAGCCCTTCGACTGGATCGTCGCTCCCAGCGTGTACTACTACGAACTCCAGGAGCGAGCCGTCGCCGACAGCGAGGCGCGGCTGGCAGACTCCTTCGAGCAGTACCTCGAAACGCGGACTGTCAGCGTCAATCGGGAACAGCGCTACGCCTACGACGAGATCATCTTCGTCGACAAGCGGGGCCGAGAGGTCATCAGTGCCACTCGCGAAGGCGAACGGGCAGTGACCGAGCGCGACGGTTCGGGGTGGCACGCCGACAAGAGCTGGTTCACCAGTGCCGGTGCCGTCGCCAACGGCGAAGTCGCGTTCAACCGAATCGAGGAAGAGAACGGCAGTCAGCGGATGTACGTCTCGACGCCGGTGTACCAGGACGGACGGTTCCGGGGCGTCGTCGTGGCCCAGTTCAACTACTCGATCGTCACGGAGATCACGAACGGCGTGTCGGTCGGCGAGACGGGCTATCTCTACGTCGTCAACGACCGCGGCGAGATGGTGAGCCACCCCAACGAGACGAAGGTGGCACAGCGCGTCGACGTGGCCGGGGGTGAGTACGGCGAGGAACTCGGCAACATCACCACCGAACAGATGCTGGCCGCCCGGTCGGGCATGGCCACACACACGCGAACGGTCGGGGGCGAAGAGACGACCCGATACGTCGTGTACGCGCCCCTGCAGGTCGGAGACAGGCAGTTCTCGCTCGTCGGCACCGTTCCCGAGAGCGACATCGAGGGGCCGATCGCGGCGCTGGGAGACGCGCTCCAGCAACGCACCGACGACGCCCGCAACCTCATCCTGTTGCTGTCGGGCATCGCGGCGCTGGTCGTCGTCGCCGCGGGCTACGCCGTCGCGCGTTACGTCGCCAGTCCGATCGAACAGATGCGCGACCGGGCCACGGAGATGGCACAGGGGCGGTTCGACGGCGAACTCGACGTGGACGACCGCGACGACGAGATCGGGGAGATGGTCGAGGCCTTCGAGGAGATGGAGGCGAACCTGACCCGTCAGATAACGGAGATCGAGGCCGTGTCGGCGTCGCTCAGCGAGGGCGAGATCGACGACGACCTCCACACGGACCTGCCGGGCTCGTTCGGCGACATCATGACGGACCTCCAGGACGGCATGACACAGCTGCGGACGAGCTTCGCCCAGATCAGCCGGGCCAGTGAGAACGTCCGGACCGGCAAGCTCGACCAGGAGATCGACAGCGACCTCCCCGGAGAGTACGGCGCGGTGATGGACGAACTCGACGCGGGACTCCAGCAGCTCTCCGAGAGCTTCGACCGGCTCCGGACGGCGAGTACGGCACTCAGCGAGCGCCGGCTCGACGAGGACCTCGGTACCGACCTGCCCGGCGCGTACGGCGACGTGATGACCAACATCGACGCGGGGCTCGACGCCGTCGAGGAGAGCATCGCGCGGGTGCAGTCGATCGCACGGGAGGTGAGTTCGGCCACCGACGACGCCGCGGCCAGCGCACAGGAGGTCGAGCGGGCCAGCCAGGAGGTCGCCGAGTCCGTGCAAGAGATCTCTCACGGCGCGGACCGCCAGTCCGAACAGCTCCAGGAGGCCGCCGCGGAGATGAACGACATGTCTGCGACGGTCGAGGAGGTCGCCTCCTCCGCGGTCGACGTGGCCAACACGTCAGAACGCGCCGCGGACCGCGCCGAGGCCGGGAGCGAGCGGGCGAGCGAGGCCTCCCGCGAGATCGAGGGGATCGAAGCGGAGACCGAGCAGGCGGTCGAACAGGTCGCGGCGCTCGAATCCGAGATCGACGAGATCAGCGAGATCGTGAGTATGATCACCGACATCGCCGAGCAGACGAACATGCTGGCGCTGAACGCCTCTATCGAGGCCGCTAGAGCCGGTGAGGCCGGCGAGGGCTTCGCCGTCGTCGCCGACGAGATCAAGGGGCTGGCCGGCGAGGCCGCCGCGGCGACAGAGGAGATCGACGGTCTCATCACCGAGCTACAGGCGACGACCGGGGAGACCGTCGACGACATCGAGTCGATGCGCGACCGCGTCGAGAACGGTGCCGACACGATCGAGGACGCGATCGCCATGTTCGACGAGATCGCCGAGAGCGCAACCGAGGCCGAGCACGGCGTCCGAGAGATCAGCGAGGCGACCGACGACCAGGCCGCCTCGACCGAGGAGGTCGTCGCGATGGTCGACGAGGTCAGCAGCGTCAGCCAGCAGGCCGCGGCCGAGGCGACAAGCGTCTCCTCGGCGGCGGAGGAACAGGCCGCATCGGTCAACAACATCTCCCAGAACGTCCGCTCCGTCGCCGACATGGCCGACGATCTCGAAGCGCTGGTCGAGGCCTTCGAGGTCCAGCAGTCCGCGGCCGACGGCGACGCGAGCGCAGCGGGAGCCAGCGCCGACGGCGGCTGGTCGCCCGACGACGGCGCGGAGTGACGGCGCGGAGAGACGCCGCGGAGCTGTCAGGACGCGCCTACGGTACGCAACGCGGACACGGGTAGCTTTTTTCTCGGGGCCTCCGAACGTCGGTCAATGACGGAGTCGTTCGACATCGTCTCGCCCGAGCAGATTCGCTCGGGTCGGGCGACCGACGCCTACTTCGACCGGACGATCGAGGCACTGGACCACGCCGGCAAGAACCCACACGTCGTCGCGGAGGTGACCGCAGACCAGTTCCCGACCGGCGAGTGGGAGCTGCTCGCGGGGCTGAAAGACGCGGCCCACCTCTTCGAGGGACGAGGCGTCGACGTGGACGCGATCCCGGAGGGGCGGCTGTTCGACGGCGGTCCGGTCGCACGGATCGAGGGGCCGTACCGGGAGTTCTGTCGGCTGGAGACGGCCCTTCTCGGCTTTCTCTCTCACGCGACCGGCGTCGCCACGCGGGCGCTGGAGGCCCGCCGTGCGGCCCCCGACTCGCAGGTCCTCTCCTTTGGCTCTCGGCACGTCCACCCCTCGATCGGCGCGATGGTCGAGCGGTCGGCGCTGCTCGCCGGCCTCGACGGCATCTCGAACGTCGCAGCTGGCGAGGTGCTGGACCGGGCGGCCGGCGGGACGATGCCCCACGCGCTGGTGATCTGCTTCGGTCGCGGCAATCAGGAAGACGCCTGGCGGGCTTTCGACGAGGCCGTCGACGCCGACGTGCCCCGGATCACGCTGTGTGACACCTACAGCGACGAGGTCGACGAGTCGCTGCGGGCGGCCGCGGCGATCGAGGACTTAGAGAGCGTCCGCATCGACACGACCGGCTCCCGGCGCGGGGACTTCGAGCACATCCTGAAGGAGGTGCGCTGGACGCTGGACGCTCACGGCCACGAGGACGTGGGAATCTTCGCCAGCGGCGGTCTGGGACCGACGGAGCTGGCGCGGCTGTCCGGCGTCGTCGAGGGGTTCGGCGTCGGCGGGTACGTCAGCAACGCCGATCCGGTCGACTTCGCGCTGGACATCGTCGAGGTAGAGGGCGAGCCGGCCGCCAAGCGCGGGAAGCTCACGGGCACGAAGCAGGTGTATCGCACGCCAGACGGCGGCCACCACGTAGGGCTTGCAGACCGAGCGGGGCCGACGGACGGGCAGGCCCTGCTCGAACCGCTCGTGCGCGACGGGACCGTCGTCCGCGAGTTCGATCTGGACGCCGCCGCCCAGCGGGCGGCCGACGACGCCGACGCCGTCGGGTTCGAGCCCGTCGACGGCGGGACGAAGGCTTAATCACGCCCACCGGCTAGGTTCCGGTGGCAGAGGGAGACCGGCTTCCGTGAGCGCACACCGTGCGCGCATGAGGAAAGTCCCCCCACCCGCTGGGCGGGTGACCGGGCGCAAGCCCGGGGCGGGAGACCGTCGGCGCTGGAACAGAAACGAGACCCCTCCACCCGACCGATGAGGCGTGCGAACCCGGACCGACGCGGCGCGAGCCGATAAGGAATGGGGAGTTGACCCGCCGAGGGCCGGGCCGTTCCGCGAAGAACGGCCAACGGGCGGGCGGCGGACGCCGCTGGCCCGCCGCGTCGCGCCTTCCGGCGCGACGCAGACGGTGGAGAACGGATGGAACGGCGAATCCTCACCGGTGCAAGTCCGTGCCGACAGGTAGCCCGGCACCGCGCGAACGCGCTGGGCACGGACGCTGAGCCGAATGCCGAGAGAACAGAAGGGGGCTTACTCCCCTCAGCCACGAACTCGCCAGCGACGCCACCGGCCACCAATCTGTTAGCCAGGTGTCTTATCTGCGAGCGGCATGTTACCACGAGACATGAAAGGACTGCTCAACGAGTCGACTGCGACGGTCCACAAGTACGAGCCACAGCGTGATCGCGGCGTCACCGAGTGCGGTGCGACGACGACGGTCACCCACGATCAGATGCGAGTGCTACCGGTCGAACAGGCCATAGACGAGCGAGACGCGAGCAAGTGCGGTCGTTGCTTCGGCGACGGCGGCGGCTACTGACGGTGTGGGCGACCGAGTGTCCGAACACGAGTCGTCGGAACCGAACGCGGACCGCCAGTACGTTCAAGAGAGTCCAGACTAGAGGGCCGGTGTGGACAGACAGGCACTCGACGAAGCGCTGGCCGATCGCTACGACGCCGACGAGCGGAGCCGGCGGATCGTCTCGCGACAGGCCCAGGACCTCGCGGACTCGTGTCGGATCGCGCGGGATCTTGGCTATCCGCTCTCCGTCGAGGACGTGCTGGCGAACCTCGACGACGCGCCCGAGGGGCACACGCTCGTCGAGCGGTGGAACTGGTGGCTCGGGGCACTGGACCTCTCGCACGGCGGCTACGAACGGTTCCGCGTCCGCCCGGACGTTGCCGGGCTCGATCAGTCCGAGTGAGACGCCGCTCCGCCGTCGGTCGGCGTCGCTCGTCGATTCGGCGTCGAAAAAGCGGTATCGCTGCCAGCGACCTCAGAATACCGAGAGGCCGTGTGCTTCTCGCGCGTGTTCGAGAAGCGCGTCCGTGCTATCGAACTGCTCGCCACAGCTGCACGTGTGATACGTCGGCGTTGTGGTCGACTGGCGTGTCGCCATACCTGTCTAATGGGACGTATCCATAATGAATGTTTATGGAGAATGTGTAACATACGCACGGGTAGCGCTACGTCGACACACGCCGCTCGCCCGCCCGGTCACTCTGTCAGACGGTTGTACTCGTCGGTCGTCAGCTCGATCGTCGAAGCGGCGACGTTCTGTTCGAGGTGGTCGACGCTCGACGTGCCGGGAATCGGGAGCATCACGTCGGAGTGGGCCAGCAGCCACGCCAGCGCGATCTGGTACGGCGTCGCGTCGTGTGCCTGGGCCACGTCCTCGACGACCGACCGCTTCTCGCCGAGGTCGCCGGCCCCGAGCGGGAACCACGGGACGAAACCGACGCCCTTCTGCTCGCAGGCTTCGAGGACCGCCTCGTCCTCGCGGTTGGCGACGTTGTACTCGTTTTGCACCGTCGCGATCTCGACGATCTCCTCAGCAGTTTCGAGTTGCTCGACGGTGACGTTCGAGAGCCCGACGTGGTCGATCAGTCCCTCATCCTTGCACTCTGCGAGTGCAGTCACCGACGCCTCGAACGCCACGTCGGGGTCGGGCCGGTGGAGCTGGTAGAGATCGATCCGGTCGGTGCCGAGCCGGTCGCGGCTACAGAGCACCGCGTTGCGCAGGTAGTCCGGATCGCCGTGCGGGAGCCAGTCGCCGTCGGTGTTGCGCAGCAGGCCGCCTTTCGTCGCGACGACGAGGTCGTCCCGGTCGACGTCCAGGGCCTCGCCGATCAGACGCTCGCTGACGCCGGGGCCGTAGGAGTCGGCCGTGTCGACGAAGTCGACGCCGATCTCGTCGGCGTGTTCGAGCAGTTCGTGAGCAGCGTCCTCGTCGGCCGGCAGGCCGATGATGTCCTCGCCGGTCAGTCGCATCGCGCCGTACCCGAGACGGTTGACCGTCAGCTCGCCGCCGACGTCGAACGTGTCGCTCTCGTTGTGAACCATCGTGTGAACGGTCGTGGGCGAGCCGTTTGAGCGTTCGTCCCGCGACACCCATATTGTGGCCCCGAAGCGCGCGAACGCAACACGAACCAACGGCAGAGAACTCGGCCGTATCGCTCGACAGTCAGTCTGCCGGGTTCACGTACACGTCGAAGCGGTAGAACCGGTCGTCGTACTTCAGGTAGACACCGCTCTCGAACCGGGGGCGCTGGCGCTCGGGGTCGGCGTCCAGCAGGTCGTGGCGCTCCAGGGCCCGGAGCAGGCCGCGGTACTCCTCGGACAGCGGCGTCGTCTCCTCGTACTCGCCCGCGGAGGCCCGCTGGAACAGCCGCCGCTGCTCGTCCGGGAACTGTTCGTCGACGCGAACGTCGACCAGCGCGCCGTCGAGGGCCCGCTCGAAGGCGGCCTCCGTGTCGGCGATCTCGATCGCCATCGCCGTGTAGACCGGTTCTTCGAGGCGTCGGCGAGTGACCGACACCTCCAGGATCGTGTCGTGGACCGAGACGTGCCGGTGGTCCGGGTCGGGAGCCAGCTCGCTCTCGCTGTCGTCGAGGAACCGGTAGACGTAGCCCCCCTCCTCGACGATGTCGTGGGGGTAGCCGCCGCCGTGCTCGCGAGCGCGGGCGACCACGTACGCCGGGAAGACGGCGCGGGCGTCGATCGCCGGGAGGTCCTCGCGCTCGATCGCCGCGGGCGGATCGTCGAGTTCGTCGCGCCGGCCGATCCACTCCAGTCGCAGGACCGACCGCTCGACCTCGCGCAGGTCGGTCGGCGTCGAGTGGAGTTCGTAGTAGGTGCCCTCGTGTTCGACGTAGGTCTGCTCGTCGGGGACCAGATCGTAGCCGACAGTGGTGTATCGCTCGCCGTCGACGACGGCGTCGTAGAGGCGGCGTTGCTCGGCTGCCCAGGGCGCGTCGCCGTCGCCGGGCGACCAGCCGACCCTGTCGAGCAGCGTCTCGCCGATCTCGTCGACCGAGAGCGTGTAGGACAGCTGTGGAGCGTCGGCGGTCGATTCGAGCGCGCCACAGCCGGCCAGCGAACCGACCCCAGCGAGACCGACGGCTGTCAGGAGGGACCGGCGGGACCAATGGGACATACGCGAGTCTGGCACGCCGACCGGCAAATGCGTTGTGACGCGACGGCCGTCAGACCCGTCTCGCTGGCGACGGTTAGTGAGTCGATACGAGTCCGTATTTGCCAGACGTGTCCGTGTCCCGTCGGCGGCCTTGGACACGCAAAGGGGGGGACCGAAGCCCGGAACAGCGGCGTTTCCACCGGTTTCGGCCGCACAGTCCGCTCCGTGTTAGGTTCCGTATACTGACGTGTCGGTCCGCCGTGTAGCGTCACGTATGTTCGAAACTCGCAGCACACTCGCTCTCCTGTGTGCGGGGCTGCTCGTGTCTGGAGGAGCGGTGGGGGCCGCTGGGGGACAGTCAGCAGAGCAGGTGACGTTGACGGTCACCGTCGTCGACAGCGACGGCGAGTCGCTTGGCGGTATCGACCTGACGGCGTCGTGGGACACAGAGGGAGGGGGATCGATCGACGAGACGACTCGGTCGAACGGGCAGGTCCTGATCGACGTGCCCGCGGGAGCCGACGTGACGATCACGGTCGACGACGACCAGTACGTGCGCAACGAGCCCTTCGTGGCCGAGAACGCGACCACCGAGCGCGTCGACGTGCCGGTGACGGTCGCGGGCACCGCCGAGATCGAGGTCGTCGACGCGGACGGCCGGGTCGACAACGCGACCGTCCGGCTCTCGCGGTCCGGCACCACCGTGATGGACGCCCGCACGAACGCGAGCGGCGCGGCCACGTCCCAGATGATCGAACAGGGGACCTACGCACTGAGCGTCTGGACGGACGGCTACCTCCGCAACCGAACGCGACTGACCGTCGACGGAGACGTGACCCGTCGAGTCGAGATCCGGCGGGCGTCGCGGCTGGTGACGTTCTCCGTGACCGACGACCACTTCGCGGAGCCACGCGCGATCGAGAACGCCCAGATCACCGTCGCCGGAAACACCGTCACCACGCTCTCGAACGGCGAAGCGACGATCCGGCTGCCAGTCAACAGCAACTACGAGGTCGAGATCACGAAAGCGGGCTACGAGACAGTCACCCAATCGCTGACGATCCGCGAGTCGGCGGTCCAGCGGAACGTCTCGATCCAGCGTACCGACGCGATCTCGATCGAGTCGGATCAAACGCAGGTCGTCGTGGGACAGTCGGTGCGGGTGACGGTCACCGACGAGTACGGGAGTGCCGTCGAGAACGCGAGCGTCTCGGTCGGCGGCGAAGCTGTCGGTCAGACCGACGGGAGCGGCGAGATCGCCGTCCCGGTCGACGACACGGGCGAAGTCGAGATCGAAGCCGCGAGCGACGACCTCAGTGCGACGACGACCGTGGAGGGAATCGATCCGAACGCGGACGACGAGACGGAAACGACGGACAGTACCGCGACGGCGACCGCCACCGAGCAGACGACCACGGAGCCGACCAGCCTCACCGGACCGGGCTTTACCGGTCTCGGGGCGTTGCTGGCCGGACTCGTCGCCCTCGCGCTGCTCGCACGCCGGCAGTAAGCCGGAGTGCGCCACCCTTAATTCGCCGAGGCACCCACTCTGGAGCAATGACTGTCATCGAGGGCGTTCACGAGGATCGCGGCGCGACGTTCCGGACGGTGGGCGGGAACCGCGTCGTCGCCAACTACGGTCGCCCCGAACGAGTCCACCGGGCGGTCCGGCAGGTCGTCGGCGTGATCGAGATGGGGTACGGCGTCGTCACAGTCACCGGCGACGACCGGATCGACTTCGTCGACAACGCCGTCTCGAACCGCGTCCCGACCGCCGACGGCGACGGGGTCTACTCGCTGCTGCTCGACCCGCAGGGCCACGTCGAGACCGAACTCTACGTCTACAACGCGGGCGAGCGACTGCTGCTTTTCGTCCCGCCGGCCCGCGCCGACCCCCTCGTCGAGGACTGGCGCGAGAAGACGTTCATCCAGGACGTGACGATCGCCGACGCGACCGACGAGTTCGCGGTCTTCGGGGTCCACGGCCCCAAGGCGACGGAGAAGATCGCGAGCGTGCTCAACAAAACCGCGACGCCCGAGACGCCGCTCTCGTTCGTCCGCGGGTCGATGGTCGACGCCGGTGTGACCGTCGTTCGCAGCGACGGGCTGGTCGGCGAAGAGGGGTTCGAGGTCGTCTGCAGCGCCGACGTGGCCCGCGACGTGTACGACACCCTGGAGAACCGCGGTCTCAACGCCGCTCCCTTCGGCTACGACACGTGGGACGCGCTGACCCTGGAGGCGGGGACGCCGCTGTTCGACACCGAGATCGAGGGCCAGATTCCGAACGTCGTCGGCCTCGCGAACGGCGTCGACTTCGAGAAGGGCTGTTTCGTCGGCCAGGAGGTCGTCTCGCGTGTCCACAACCGCGGCCGGCCCTCGAAGCGACTCGTCGGACTCACCTGTGGTGCGGTCCCCGAGTCGGGGGCCGCGGTCTTCGTCGACGACGCCAGCGTCGGCGCGGTGACGCGAGCCGTCGAGAGCCCGACCCGCGAGGAACCGATCGCCCTCGCACGCGTCGACTACGAACTACCCGACGGGACGCCGTCGGTCCGGGTCGACGGCGGCGAAGTGGACGCCGAGCTGGCCGCCCTGCCCTTCGTCACCGGCTCGGACGAGTCCGCGCGACTCCCGCGGTACGAGAGATAGGATCGGACCAGCGGACGACCGGCTGGAGAGAGGAGATCAGTACGACTCGGTTTCGAGGGCAGAGACCCGCTCGAAGTGTTCGTCTCGCGTGACGAGCGACGCCCCGTTGTGTCGGCAGACGCCAGCGATGAGCGTGTCGCCGAGATTGATTCGCTCCCCGGCATCGAGGAGTTCGGCTTCGATCAGAGCGGCTTCTCTCGTCACTGGTTCGGACAACGGGAGCGGTTCGAGCCAGTCGAGCGCGGACGCAACGCGCTCGATCCCGTCGACACCGTCGGTTCGAGCGGCCCCGCGATACACCTCGAAGAGCGCCAGCGACGGCGCGAAAAGGGGCTTGTCTTCGTGGGCTTCGAGGTACGCCCCGGCAGCGTCGACGCCGTCGAGGTAATCCAGGAGAAAACAGGTGTCGAACGCGATCATCGCTCGGATCGTTCTCGGAGGTCGCCATCCAGATCGTCACGCGTCGCCGTGACGGCTTCCCGAAAGCCGTCGACGCCGCTCATCGCCCCGAACCCCTTCATCACGTCGCGATCACTCCCGGTGAGACGGTTGATCACGTCGGTAAAACTCTCGTCCTCGCGTTTGTGTTCCCGTAATCGCTCGTACGCTTCGTCCGTGATCGTGAGACTCTTGGTACCCATAGACGTACGTGTGGGTGTACACCCAGTTATATTTTCCGCGCTCGCACGGCTGGGCAGGCGATGAAAACAGCGGCTATCATACGGACGGTTGTAGGCGTTTACCCAGTCGACCGCACGACGGCGTGCGGTCGATCTGGTAAAGACCTACAACTTTCCGTATCAGTCATGGAGCGCCTTCAGGACCGGGTCAGCAGCGCTTTCAGTTGTTCACGAGAGAACAGCGTCGACGGGCGATCCATGTGGACGCCGATCTCGCCCTCGAAGGCTTTCATGCCCGCCTTCTGGACCACGCCGGGCAGCGAGTAGCCGGCGCGGACGAGGTGTCCCAGACGGATGTCGGTCCGGAGGTCGTCGCGCCAGGCCCGCTCGTAGTCGCCCAGCGTCCCCGGCCTGTCGGGATCGATCTCGCGGGCCGCGTGGTCGGCGGCGGTCATGCCATAGAGGATGCCGCCACCGGTGAACGGCTTCGTCTGGGCCGCAGCGTCGCCGATCAGGAACGAGCGGCGGCCGGTCACGCGCTTCGGTGGCCCGATCGGGATGAGCCCCGAGCAGCGCCGGTCCGTGTCGACGCCGTAGTCCGCGGTGAACGCCTCGAAGCGCTCGCTCACGTCGTGGCCCGGCGGCGTCGCCAGCCCGTACTCGACGCCGGCCTCGCCGCGGGGAATGCGCCACGCGAAGAAGCGCGGCACGGAGAGGTGTACGTCGACGAAGTGCTGGCGGTCGACCGTCTCGGTGAACCCGAGCACCCCGTGGAGGAGTTCGCCGGGTTCGGGCAGGTCGAGTGCGCGCCGGACGCGAGACTGCGGCCCGTCACACCCCGCGACCATCCGCGCGTCGTGGGTCTCCGTCCCGTCGGGACCGCGGACCTCGACGGTGACGTGGTCGGTGCGTTCGGTCACGTCGAGCACCGTGTGCTCCTCCCGCAGATCGACGCCGGCCTCGCGAGCGCAGTCGGCCAGTCGCCGATCCAGCCCGACGCGGTCGATGACGTTCGAGATCGCCTCGTCCTTGTAGAAGCGGTGGGCCTCGCTGTCGGGGCCGCCGCGATGGAACCGGGCACCGCGGATCTCGTTTTGAAAGAGTTCGTCGCGGGCGTCGTCGGGGACGAACTCCCAGATGTCGGTACTGACGTGGCCCGAACAGGCGAGTGGCTCGCCGACGGTCCCCTGCTCGAATGCGAGCACGTCGTGGCCGGCCTCACTCGCCCGCCGGGCGAACCGCGCGCCCGCCGGCCCGCAGCCAACGACGACGAAATCGTGCATACCGACAGGTCGGCCAGCCGAGACAAATACCTTGTCAGTTGCCCTTTTACTGGTCGACTCCCGAAGGCTACACATGGCAGGCTACCAGCCAGGCGTCTGTAACATCGGTCGCGACGAACGACGCAAGCGACGCGTCGCCGGGATCGCCGGCTTCCTCGGCGCGGCGGCCTACGTCGCGGCGGTGCTGTGGTTCGGACTGCCGGACCGCTACGTGCTCGGCAGCTTCGCCTTCCTCTTTGGCGGCTTCGTCGGCGTCTTCCAGGACTACTTTCGCTTCTGCGTCGCCTTCGGAGCCCTGGCACGGTACGACCTCTCCGGGTCGAGCGACGACGCCGGCAGCGTCACCGACGCCGACGCCGTCGCCCGCGACCGGAAACGCGCGGCCCAGCTCCTCACCTACGCCGCCGTCTCGGCGGCCGTCCTGACGGCGCTCGCCTACGCCGCCGTCACCGCCCTGTAGCGACGACCGAACGCCTCAACAGAGAGCCTCGTCTGCGGGGCAGATACTATAAGTGGGATGGCGTGCAACCCTCGTGTATGCTCGGTTCCCGGAGTTCCCGGGACGTCGTCACCTGCATCGCCTGCGGGGAGTCGGTCTCCCGGTCCGACGCGCGCGAGTACGACAAACACGGCGACCGCTGGGACCGCACGGACAAGGAGTTCGAGTACCTGTGCAAGCCCTGTCACAGCGACCTGACCCACCAGCCACGGCCCGGGCTGGAAGACCTCCTCGAAACGGTCGAAGCAGACGCCGACGATCGGGACTCGTTCCTCCGGCGGTACGTCGAACTGGCCGAAGAGAAGCGGCGATAACGGCAGTCGTCCTTTCGAGCGCGCCTCGCTGTTCGCGGATTACCGCTCTGCACTGCACAGTCCCGCTGCTCGCGGTTCACGTCGTTCACCGCTCGCTTTTCCGAGGGTTGCAGTCAACGGTGTGAATCGTGACCCTCGCTGCTCGCGTGTCGCTCACTCCGTTCGCTCCCGCTCGCAATAACGAGGGCCGTCGCTCGCTCTCTCACGGCTCCAGACCGTCGCCGTTCGAGCTTTCCGAGACCCCCCCGCTGCGCTCGGGCTCTCGCTTCGCTCGCGACGCGCCTCGCGGGTCCCTAACGCTCCCCGCTCGACTTTTCCGAGACCCCTCACCCCGCTCGGGCTCTCGACACTCCCTCACAACGCCTATCTGTCCACTCCCCGTATCCGATGTCATGAGTAACGAGGACGCGCAGGCCGAGGCCGGCACGCCGGAGGGGCAAGGCCCCGTCGAGATCGACGAGGAGATGGCCCGCCACATGGCCAACAAGCGCGAGGAGCTGTTCGAGAAGTTCGAGATCCGCGACGCGTTTCCGCCCGAGGTGATGGAGGAGGCCGAAGCGCGAACCACTGACGTGCAGGCCGAGATCGCCGACGAGGTCGACGAGCGCGAGGACCTGCGAGAGATGACGACGTGGACCACGGACCCGATCGACGCGCAGGACTTCGACGACGCCATCTCCGTCGAGGAACGGGACGACGAGTACGTCCTGTGGGTCCACATCGCCGACGTGACCCACTACGTCAACCCCGACACCGCGATGTGGGAAGAGGCCGTCGAGCGGGGCAACACCGTCTACCTGCCCGGCTACACCATCCACATGCTGCCACCGATGCTGGCCGAGACTGTCTGTTCGCTCGTCCCCAACGAGGATCGGCTGGCCCACACCGTCGAGATGCACCTCGACAAGGACGATCTGGGCTACGAGGAGATCGACATCTACAAGTCGGTGATCCGCAGCGACGCCCGGCTCACCTACACCGAGGCCGAGCGCCTGCTCGACGAGCCCGAGACGGCCGAGGAGCTACTCGAAGACCAGCGCGTCGACCTGGCCGAAAAGACCGAACTCATCTGGAACCTCGCGGACGCGATGCACGAGCAACGCAAGGAAGAGGGGTCGCTCGTGCTCAACCCGGCCCGTGACCGCGCCCACACGATCATCGAGGAGTGCATGCTCAAGGCCAACAAAGCCGTCACGCACGAACTCATGTGGGATCGCGGCGTCGAGGCGATGTACCGCGTCCACCCCCAGCCCAGCCCCGAAGAGTGGGACGAGGCCCTCGTCGAGATCCAGGAACTCGACGGCGTCTCGATCCCCGGCGACGCCTGGGACGACCCACGGAAGGCCGTCAACGCGACGCTGGAGCAGGCACCGGGCCGACAGCTGGACAAGATTCAGTGGGCCGTCATGAAGGTGATGCCCCGCGCGAAGTACATGAACGACCCCTTCGGCGGCCACCACGCCCTGAACTTCGAGATCTACGGGCACTTCACCTCGCCGATCCGACGGCTCTCGGACCTGATCAACCACTGGATCGTCTACACGAACGACGTGCCAGAGGACCTGATCGCGCTGTGTGATCGCGCCAGCGACAAGCAGAAGGCAGCCGAGACCTGCGAGCGCGAGTACAAGCAGTTCCTCGAAGAGATCGGTCTCGATCCGTCTGCGGTGAACAATCGCGGGCTGGAAGTAGTGGACGAGGACTGATCGACCCAGCGAGCAATCCGTTGTGCGAGTCGTCGATCAGTGCGACTGAGGACTGATCGACCCAGCGAGCAATCCGTTGTGCGAGTCGTCGATCAGTGCGACTGAGGACTGATCGACCCAGCGAGCAATCCGTTGTGCGAGTCGTCGATCAGTGCGACTGAGGACTGATCGACCCAGCGTGTGCGAGTCGTCGATCAGTGCGATCGCGGACGACGGCTCACTCCGCAGACTCGTCGGTGCGGTCGAGGTATCGCGTGCCCCACTCGTCCATCGCAGTAACGACCTGCTCCAGTTCTTCGCCCCACTCCGTCAGCGAGTACTCCACCCGGACCGGCTTGTCGTCGATGACGGTTCGGTGGACGATATCGCGTTCCTGTAGGTCGTCGAGGCTCTCGGAGAGGACCTTGTCCGAGATGCCGTCCACGCTCTCTTTCAGGTCGTTGAAACCGAGCGGTCCGTCGCGCAGCAACTCGACGACGATACGTGGGTGCCACTTTTTCCCCACGATCGCCGCCGCCGCAGTCAGTGGGCCCATATCGTGTCCCCCGTTGCCCACCGAGTACTCGTCCCCCGTTCTGTCCATGCAGTGTACGGCGGGCCCCCGCCAAATAAATACTGCAGTTCTCGGAGAGTATTTTTCGCGGTTAGAGAGGTGGAACTTCCGTCGGTGGGTGAACGCGAGTCAAATAATATCGGAATTATACGAGAGGTATTCGAGAGTGTGTCGAGTGACCACGTGGTGTGTTCGGAGCGGTTTATCGGCGTAGGATTTTAGTGAGAATCGCGCGTAGAGACACACGAGGAGGTGAATCGTGATGACTGCCAGTACGAAACGGAACGTTCCTCGGAACGGTAATCGAACTGCGCTGTCGCGATACGACCTCGTGCTGGCCGTCATTCCGACGGCCTTCGTCGTTGCGCTGCTGTCGAACGTCCTCTTTGGTATCCCGCTGCGAACGGTGTTGCCGGCCAGTTCGCTGGTCGGCGTCCTCGCACTCGCCGACACGCTGTACGTCAATCCGCCGATCGACGGGAGGTGATACTACCGGCTGTAAATCTGTCACGGATTTCGCCACCTCGGGGTGGCGAATATCTGAACGAAGTGACAGCCGGCAGTATGAAACCGACGGGCGAGTTACCACTGTCTGGCGCGTCGGGATCGCTCAGTGATCGGTACGTCGACGAGGGGGAGACAGACCGCAAGCGAGCACGGACGGAGAACGGTCTCGCCAACCTGGTTGGGCACACGTTTTATCAGTCCGGTTACCGTATATAACAATCACGTGACCATCTCACTCTCGTCGGTCGACCGTTTCAATCCCGACGAGGCAACCGGGTTCGACGACTGGCACCGCTTGCAGATCCAGACAAAATGCACTTCCAATGGTAGACACTGACGATATCAAGGCGAGTAAATCGATTCAACAGCGCACTGGCCGGACCTTCCACCTGGCGACCCGCGTCCTCCCCAAGCGGATCCGCCACGCCACGTACGTCCTCTATGCGTTCTTCCGGGTAGCCGACGACGTGGTCGACCAGCCCGACGGCCCGGGGCCGGCGGTCCAGCACGAGCGCCTCGAAGAGATCCGAGAGGCCGCCCTCGGTCACGCCTCGGCGACGGGCGACGACGCGGCGGTACTGGAAGCGTTCGCGGAGTTGCGCGAGCGTCACGACATCCCCGACGAGGAGGTCAACGTCTTCATCGACGCGATGGAGATGGACATCGCCCGGGCCCGCTACGAGACGTTCGACGACCTCGTGGAGTACATGCGCGGGTCGGCCGTCGCCGTCGGCAACATGATGATGGACGTGATGGACGTCGAACAGCCGGAGACGGCACGGCCACACGCCGCGGCGCTGGCCGAGGCGTTCCAGCTGACGAACTTCCTCCGGGACGTGCGCGAGGACATCCACGAGTACGGTCGAGTTTACCTGCCCCAGGCGACGCTTGCGGAACACGGCGTCACCGAGGACGACCTCGCCGAGGCGACCGTCACCGACGACTTCCGGGCGGTGATGCAGACGGAGCTGGCCCGGACAGAACGACGGTACCACGAGGGTGTCGCCGGAATCAGATACCTCCCCGAGGACAGCCAGTTCGCCGTCCTCCTGTCGGCGGTACTGTACGCCGAACACCACCGACTCATCAGAGCACGGGGCTACGACGTGCTCACCGAGACGCCCGAGCTCACCCGCCGTCGGCGGCTCTGGCTGCTGGCCCGGACCTGGTGGCACTGGCGTCGCCACCACGATCCCGAGGCCGCGTTCTACGCGGTCAGTGCGATCTCCGAGCCGTCGCCCGCCGCGGAGACGCCGGTCGGCGTCCGAGATTCGAGCCAGCCGGCCTGACGCCCGACAATCTACAGCGCCGGTCCGGAGGTTCGACTGCCTCGTTTTACCGGACGCCAGCACGTGAGCGGCCGCTCCTCGTCGGTGGGTTCGGTCGGCGAAAAGAGAGCGGAAAACGAGCGAGCGTTACTTCCCGCGGCCGCGGTTGCTACGGAGGCTCGGGCGGATGTGTTCGGCACCCTTGCCGCGCGTGTCCAGTCCGCGGTTGCGCTTGCCGGCACCGGTCAGGCCGCGTAGCGCGCGGTCGGTGTGGTCGTCGTCTGCGATCCAGCCCAGGTCGTCGTCGTTCTGGATCGCGGGGTGTTCGGGGTCGACGAGGATGATCTCGTGCCACTTCTGGCGGCCGTCTTCTCCGACCCAGTAGCTGTTGAGCACGCGGAGGTTCGGGTACGTGCGGGTGGCCCGTTCCTCGGCGACGCGCTGGATGTCCTTGCGGCGCGTGATGCGGGTGACGCCCTGGCGCTTCGAGCGTCGACCGGCCTTGAATCGCTCCTTGCGAGCCCCGCCCTTGCGGACGGACGTTCGCACGACGACGACGCCTTGCTTTGCCTTGTAGCCCTGCGAGCGGGCCTTGTCGAGGCGGGTCGGGCGTTCGATGCGCTCGATAGCGCCCTCTTCGCGCCAGTCCTGCTGTCGCTGCCACTGGAGTTCGGCGAGCTTGCCGTCGTCCGGGTTCTGCCACGCTTCTCGAATGTAGGAGTACGAACTTCGTGCCATGTGTGTATCACCACGGGCGTTGCGTGGTTCAACGCCGGAATCGTCCGGAGTCACATCCCGACCTGTACGACCCGTCGATCGGTCCATGCAGGTGCCCGCTGGTGCCCGTCGTCCAGCGAGTTACTCACTGCTTCCCGGCTTGCGCCCTTAAGCCATTCGAAGCTGATCGAGACGGGCTCTGCGTGACCACCAACACGCTGATTGCCGGCCGGTCGCAACGGGTGGTATGCGCGTCGTCACGCTGCTGCCGTCGGCGACCGAGATCGTCTACGCGCTCGGCGTCGAGCCGGTCGGCGTCTCCCACGAGTGCGACTATCCCCCGGCGGCCAGCGAGCAGCCGTCGGTGAACCGCTCGCGGGTCGATCCGACGGCCGCGAGCGGCGAGATCAACGAGCAGGTCGCCGCCGCCGAGGAGGAAGGCGTCTACGCCATCGAACGAGAGACCCTGGCGTCGCTCGATCCCGACCTGATCGTCACGCAGGGCGTCTGTGACGTGTGCGCCGTCGACCACGTCGTCGTCGAAGACGCGGTCGCGGAACTCGGTCTCGACGCGGAGGTGCTGACGCTCGACGTACACTCCCTCGACGACCTCTTCGAGTCGATCCAGCGCATCGGAGACGTACTCGGCCGTGGCGAGCGGGCGAGCGAGCTGGTCGGCGACTTGCGCTCGCGGGTGGCCGAGGTCGAGACGACGGCCGGGCGAGCCGAGTCGACGCCGAGCGTCGCCGTCCTCGACTGGACGGAGCCGGTCATGGTCGCCGGCCACTGGGTGCCCGAGATGGTCGCCAGCGCCGGTGGCGAGTACGGGCTGGAGTCGGCAGGCGCACACTCCCGACCGCGCGAGTGGGACGAGATCAGGGCGTACGATCCGGAGCGACTGATCGTCTCGCCCTGCGGGTTCGACCTGGCACAGATCCGCGAAAATCTCACGGACCTGACCGAGCGGCCGGGGTGGGCAGAGCTGTCGGCAGTCCGGAACGGGCACGTCACGCTCGTCGACGGCCACCACTACGTCAACCGGTCGGGACCGCGCCTCGTCGACACGCTGGAGTTCCTCGGCTGGGCGATCCACCCAGATCCGTTCGATCGACCGCCGAGAGACGCCGTCAGTCGCTGACAGACTCCGAGAGCGAGCAGCGGCCGTCGTACTCGGCCTCGGTCACCGACGACAGCGCCGGATCGGAGCCACAGACCGGGCAGTCCGGGTTCGGCGCGATCGGCACCTCGTCGACGCTCATCTCGCTCGCGTCGTACACGAGCAACCGTCCGTCGAGACTCTCGCCCTCGTCGAGGAACCACTTGACGACCTCCGTCGCCTGGAAACAGCCGATCGTCCCCGGCAGCACGCCCAGCACGCCGGCAGTCGCACAGTCCGGCACCGCCCCCTCTGGCGGTGCCGACGGGAACAGGCAGCGATAGCAGGGACCCTCGCCCGAGAACGTCGTCACCTGTCCCTCGAAGCGATAGATCGCGCCGTGGGAGACCGGCGTTCCGGCCAGCGTACAGGCGTCGTTGACCAGGTACCGGGTCCCGAAGTTGTCGGAGGCGTCGACGACGAGGTCGTAGTCGGCGATCACCTCCTCGGCGTTGTCCCGCGTGAGTCGCGTCTCGTAGGCGTCGACGGTCACGTCGGGGTTGCGATCGGCGACGAACTCGCTGGCGCTGTCGACCTTCGGTCGGCCCACGTCGTCGTCGGTGTGAAGCACCTGCCGCTGGAGGTTCGACCGTTCGACCACGTCGTCGTCGACGATGCCCAGCCGTCCGATACCCGCGGCCGCGAGGTACTGCAGCACCGGCGAGCCCAGGCCACCGGCACCGACGACGAGGACGCTGGCGTCCAGCAGTGCCGCCTGGCCGGACGGCCCGACATCGTCCATGATGACGTGGCGCGAGTACCGGTCGAGTTGTTCGGGATCGAGATCGACCATGGCGAACGTGGACCGCCGAGAACAATAAGGCGTGCGCTACCGCTGGGCCTGCCAGTCGGCGACGAGTTCGTCGACGGCGCGGTTGATGTCTGCGATCTGTTCGGTCTGGTCGTCGGCTTCCCCGGCGATGGCGGCGGTCGACTCGGCGATCTCCTCTGCGGCGGCCGTCGCCTGATCGACCATGCTCGCGACTTCCTCAGTAGAGGCGGCCTGCTGGTCGGTCGCGCTCGCGACCTCCGCGATCCCGTCGTTGACCTCCCGGACCGCGTCGCCGATCTCGTCCAAGATCTCGACGGACTCCTCGACGGACTCGATACCCTCGTCGATCTCGGCGTTGGAGGTCTCGAGGCTGTCGACTGCGTTTTCGGTGTTGCCCTGGATGCGACCGACCATCTGCTCGATCTCGCTGGCCTCGGACTGGGCCTGTTCGGCGAGCGACTTGACTTCGTCGGCGACGACCGCGAAGCCTTCGCCGGCTTCACCGGCACGCGCGGCCTCGATGGAGGCGTTGAGCGCCAGCATGTTCGTCTGGTCGGCGATGTCGTTGATCACCTCGACGATCTCGTCGATCTCAGCGACGCTTCGCTGGATCGTTCGGACGTCTTCGGTCACGCTGTCGGCGGCCCCCTGAATCCGCTCCATCGCGCCGTACACGTCCTGTGCGTTCTCCTGGCCCCGATCGGCCAGCGCCGTCGCCTCCTCGGTCGCCGTCGAGACCTGTTCTGAGGAAGACGCGATCTCCTCGACGGCCGCGCTGAGGTTCGACACCTCTTCGGCGATCTGGCTCATCCCCTCGTGCTGTTCGGCGGCCCGGCCGCGGATGTCGTCGACCTCTTGGGCGATATCCTCGGACGACGCCTGCAGTTCGGCGATCGAGGTCTGGATCTCGCTGGCGGCGTCGTTGTCGTAGCCCGCCTGCCGATCCACCCGCTGCTCGATCTGATCGTCGATGTCCGTGTCGAGGTCCTCGTCGAGATCACTGGCTGTCGAGAGGTCCGGCTCCGCCCGGGGCTCGGTGTCTGACATTGGTAACCGTTTATCCAAATCCACTTAAAAATGGTGTGCCCAACAGAATCAAAAGCGATACTGAAGGGAGCAGATGTCGGCCACACCGCCGAAACGAGCGTCTTACCGGTGGCCGTTGCGGTCAGTGTTATAGTAGCCATTGAAAGTCAATGCACACCCGATCGCACGACAGCAGTGCGATCGGTGTGTGAATCGTTTCAATTGTTACTATAGCAGTCGTACAGGTCACGGTACTTCGACTCGGCGTATTCGAGGAAGTAGTCGGCGGTGAAGGGCTCGCCGGTCGCTTCCTCGATGAGGTCGTCGGTCTCGTAGCGTGCGCCGTGGCTGTGGACGTTGTCCGTGAGCCACTCGTGGAGGTCGTCGAACTCGCCGTCGCGGAGCTGTCCGTCCAGATCGCCGATGTCGTCTTCGGCGGCGGCGAACAGTTGTGCGGCGAGCACCGACCCCAGGGAGTACGTCGGGAAGTAGCCGAAGGAGCCGTGGCTCCAGTGGATGTCCTGTAGGCACCCCTCGGCGTCGGTCTCGGGCCGGACTCCGAGGTACTCCTCCATCTTGTCGTTCCAGACCTGCGGTACCTCGCTCACGTCGAGGTCGCCGTGGATCAGGTCCCGCTCGATCTCGAAGCGCAGGACGATGTGCATGTGGTAGGTCAGTTCGTCGGCCTCGACGCGGATGCAGTTGTCCGGGTGGACCGTGTTGGCCGCCTCGTAGTACTCTCGGGGCGTGGCCGACGTGGCGAGGTGGTCCTCGACAGTCGGGGCAAAGCCCTCCCAGAACGGCCGGGAACGCCCGACGTGGTTCTCCCAGAGTCGGGACTGGGACTCGTGGACCGAGAGGTCTCGAGACTCGCCCAGCGGCGTCCCGTAGTGTTCGTCGGGGAGCCCGAGCGTGTACGTCGCGTGGCCGAACTCGTGGATGGTCGAACTGAGCGCACCCAGCGGATCCTCGGGATCGAACCGCGTGGTCACGCGGGCGTCGAACTGCGTCCCGGTCGAGAAGGGATGTGGCGCAGTGTCGAGTCGCCCGCGGTCCCAGTCGTAGCCCAGGTAGTCAAGCGCCGACCGAACGAGGTCCTCCTGTGACGCCTCGTCGTAGCTGCCACCGGCGAAGGGGTCGGCCAGCGTCACGTCGCTGTCTTTGATGTCGTCGATCAGCGGGACGAGCGTGTCGCGGAGGTCTTCGAGTGCCGCTTCGGCGGTGTCGAGCCCGAGGTACGGTTCGTACTCCTCGAACAGGACCGCGTAGGGGTCTCGGTCGGGATCGATCGCCTCGGCGTACTCGCGCTTGAGCTGGACCAGCTCTTCGAGCGTGTCGGCGTAGATCTCGAAGTCGTCCTCGGCCTTGGCTTCCTTCCAGACCGGCAGCGCGTTCGAGGTGGCCTCCGAGATGCGCTGGACGAGGTCGCTGGGCACCTTCGCGGCGCGGTCGTGCTGGCGGCGAATCTCGCGGACGACCGCTTCCCGCTCGGGATCGAGGTCCGATCCCTCCAGTTCGTCCAGCCACTCGGCCACGTCGTCGTCGGTCAGGAGGTCGTGCGAGAGCGTCGACAGCGCCGCCGACTGCTTCGAGCGGGCGGGTGTCCCCTCGTCGGGCATCATCACTTCCTGATCCCACTGGAGGACACCGGCGGCGTCGCCGACGTAGGTCAGCTGCTCGACGTGAGCGCGGAACTGCTCGTAGGTGTCGGGCGTCTCTGCGTCGTCAGCGTCGGCTTCCGTTGCCATGCAACTGTGTTACAACGGCCGTCGTATAATCCCCGCGACGAGGGAAAGATTCACAGCCTCTCTGGTCGGGCCGTCGGTATGGAACGCGAGACCGTCGATAGCGGCACTGAGTGGGAAGCCGAAGTGGGCTACTCTCGCGCCGTTCGCGTCGGCGACCGAATCGAGGTGTCGGGGACGACCGCCACCGACGAGGCGGGCGGGGTCGTCGGCGTCGGCGATCCGTACGCACAGGCAGCGAAGGCGATCGAGAACATCGAGACGGCGCTGGAGACCGCCGGAGCGGGGCTCGAAGACGTGGTCAGGACGCGCATGTTCGTCACGGAGATCGAGAACTACGAGGCCGTCGGTCGTGCCCACCGCGAGGCGTTCGGCGACGTGCGGCCGGCGACGAGCATGTACGAGATCGAGCGCCTCGTCGATCCGGACCTGCTCGTCGAGGTCGAAGCGGTCGCGATCAGCGAGTGAACGCGCCGGCCACGTGACGACGACCCGAGCGAAGCGAGCCCCCTCGACGGCGGTGTCGGTCCCCCAGTTTCACGACCGATAACGAGGGAGGGAGTCGTGGGAAATATCGATTCTGTGTATGGTTTTTGAGTGATGCCTGCTGATACATTTGATGACGCCAGCAGGATCAATGAGATCTGCTGAGCAAGTTCATTGGGGCGAATTACCGCTTGGCTGTCTACAGTTCTATCCCAGCCGTAAGTCTACTGAGGAACGTTCGAAAGCAGAAGCGAAATACCGCGCAGAACGGATTGATATCTGCCCATTTGAGCCCCATCGTCTTCCAACATCTATTTCTAGTAGATTAAAATATTTCCAACTATTCGATACATGTATATGTGTCCACTATTTATGATCATTTGTAATGGCAGATAGTAATAGTGTGAATGAGGTTGACATAGATAAGCGTGAACTATTAAAGGCCATTGGATCAGTGGGTGCAACCGGTGGATTCCTATCATCCACCGCATCAGCAGGACAAATCGAAGAAGAAGAGGTTGATCTGGATGAGTTTGCAACAAAACCAATATATGAGTTAGCTATTGACGTGATTGAGCATCCTAAACACTCAATGCTGGCTTTCACCACGTCAGTGATTGATGAAAGCCTTGGACTTTACATCGCCACGGGTGTGTCTAAGCCAAAGAATTCCTATCTCCCTCGAGAGGGTACCCCACCAGGTCGGCGTGCCACGGAGGTAATCAAAGTAGCGGAAGCCAAGACTGGCGCTATAATGCAACTCGAATGGCACAGCAAGACCGAAATTAGCTACTGGGAAGCTGGTGAGATAATTGCCACTGATGTTTCAGATATAACCAATAAATTAGATACCGGAAATAATGGGCGGCGGTCACACAGGAACAATTCCAAAGGCCCATCGGTGGAAATCCAGTCCCAGCCTTCGGATCGAAAAAAGAGAGTTGTGAGTAAGCAGACTGCTCCAGACTCTCTCCAAGGTATTATCGAAACACAATCCGAAACACCATCTACTGAAATAACTACGCAACAGTTTGATCCATCCCGCTGTAACATTCCAAAGCTACCACAGGTCGGTATTGAAGAGTGTCAGGATGCTGGTGCATTCGGTGAGTTTTGTGCAAAAACTACCTCAATAGGCTGCATGAGAAAGCAATGCTCATGGGGCAAGACACCACCGCTACTTTCAGTCCCTGTGACGATTGCTGAAGGAAATGTTGGTGATGGAAAGGTTTATATTGACATGTGGGCTGGATTGGAGATCACAGATTCAGGAAAATATTGCGTTTGGCTAGGCAGTGAAGCTGCTGGCGTTTGCGTGACGGATTGCTACCGAGACCGTCCTGATACGGCTGAAGCAACTAAGCTTGCAGAAGATTTCGTTCCTGAAATAGATCTTTTTGGGGCCGCCAAATTTGTCGGTGAAGTGATTGTCACTCTGATAGCACTAATTATACTTGCTATCGTTGCAGCGGCGGCAGGGATAACCGGTGTAGGTGCATAGAGAACAAAGACAATATTATTGATCGCAGATCAAACAACCATATATCACATTCCAGAATAATGAGAAAGCTCCTGCTGCTCGCTTTTGCGCATATTGTAATTATAGCAACGATTTGGTTCCCGGAAAATTTTCTAAGTGATGTATTTCAAACTTGGCTGGTGATCGTGGGCTTCACTATTTGCCCAGTTTTAATTTCGGCTATTCTGTGGAATCTGGGTCGAACTGAATGGAAATTCGCCCGTTCAAAAATTCACCCCCCCATCGTTTTACTTGTACTTACTGCTATGATTAATGGAGTTTCTCTTCTAATTACCGTGTCTCGGATAATTGAATTGGTGATTCTTCTCGCTATTCTTCTTTCACTTCTTGCTGAAGCACGAGGTCTTTTTTATGCTTATAAGCAACTGTCGAGGAGGGGTTGATTACGATTAGGGACATTCGACTTCCACTCAGCATGGTCCTGGCCCTCGCCTTCGTCATGCTCGCCCCAGTCGTTCTCACCGCCACAGTCTACGGGATTGCGCTGGCTGCTCTGGGGGAACCACTCCTCGCCGGAGCTGTCGCACTCGTCTGTCGTGCCATGCTCCTCATACTGCCGGCTGTACCTTCGTGAAGATCTTCGCCACCCCGGGGTGGCGAAATCGCTCACAGATTTACAGCCGGTAGTATCAGTACGGAACTCCTGTTCGGCGAGCACTTCTTCGAACGAATTTCGGACGACTCAGACCGAAGAAGAGACGACGAACAGCTGGCACAGGTCATCCAGCACTTCTCTCAGCAACGGGGTATCGCTCCGCCGACGTTGCTCGTCGAGGTCGAAGCCGTCGCGATCAGCGAGTGAACGCGCCAGCCACGTGACGACGACCCGAGCGAAGCGAGCCCCCTCGACGGCGGTGTCGGTCCCCCAGTTTCACGACCGATAACGAAGGGGGCAGTACTATAACTGTTCATCTGATTGGTACTAGGCATGGCACCGCGTCACACAGGCACCTCGCAACTGCTCCACGTCGGCGAGCGCGAGACGTTGCTTCGGGAGGCGAGCGGCGCAGTCGACGCCGGAGGAGGCGACGTGGCGGTGACGACCGTCGACAGTATCGAGGCGGCCGACGAGCGGATCGACCGCGGGAACGTCGACTGCGTCGTCTACGAACACGGTGCCAGCGGAGAGGAACCGGAGTCGCTCCGGAAACTGGCCGATCGAGCGAGCGCGACTCCCTGGCTGTTCCTGACGAGCGACGAGACGGCCGTCGACGACGCCTTGCGGGCCGGTGCGAGCGACGTGGTCGTCCTGCGTGAAAACACCGACCGACGGCTGCTGTCTCGGCGACTGGAACATATCCTCGCCAGACAGCGCCTCGGCGAGAGCGAAACTGGAGCAACGTCGACGATGACCGAAGCGCTGCGATCAGACCGAGCCGCGACGGATCTGCTGCTCGATACGCTCGACGACGTGTTCTACCTCGTCGGCACCGACGGGACGCTCGAACGGTGGAACGAGAGTCTCAAGACCGTCACCGGCTACTCGGACGCGGAGCTGGCGGAGATGAACGCGATCGCTCTCTTCGAGGAGTCGGACCGAAGGCGGGTCGACGAGGCCGTCGCCGAGACGCTCGAAACCGGATCGTCGAGCGTCGAGGCGTCGTTCGTGACCACGGACGGAGAGACGATCCCCTACGAGTTCACCGGTGCGAGACTCGCCGACGACGGCGACGTGCGCGGGCTCGTCGGAATCGGACGCGACATCTCGGAGCGCAAGGCCCTCGAAGCGGAACTCCGACGGAAAGCGAGCCTGCTGGACCACATCTTCAACCAGGTGCCGACCGCGCTGTACGTCAAGGACACCGAGGCCCGTCACGTCCGGATGAGCGAGTTCCACTCCGACGCCGAGGGAACCCTTGGGAAGACGGACCCGGAGATCTACGGAGAGACGGAGTACACCGAGTCGACGTACGCCGACGACATGCGGGTCATCGAGGAGGGCGATCGGATCATCAACCAGGAGGAGTTCAATCCCAGAACCGGCGAGTGGTCGCTCACGTCGAAGGTCCCCTGGCGAACGGAGGACGGCGAGATCCAGGGGCTGATCGGCGTCACCCGCCTCATCACGGAGAAAAAGGAGTACGAACAGAAGCTGAACCTCCGGAACCGGGCGATAGCGGAGGCACCGATCGGAATCACGATCCACGACGCGATGGAACCACCGGGCCGAATCGTCTACGCGAACGACAGCTTCCAGTCGCTGACGGGCTACGACGAGCCGGCGCTCGACGGGGAGGACCTCACGATACTGGCCGGTGCGGAGACGGAGCCCGGCCAGCTCGATCGACTCGACACCGCGTTCCACGACAGCGAGTCGAGGTCGCTCGTCGCACTCCTCTACCGGCGGGACGGAACGCCGTTCTGGGGCCGGATCACCGTCGCTCCAGTGACCGACGACGACGAGGTGACGCACTTCGTCGGGTTCCTCCAGGACGTGACGGAGACCAAAGAGCGGGCAGAAGAGATCGAGCGACGACTCGACGAGTTCGGCGAACTCATCGCAGAGGAGCTACGGACACCGTTAGAGCGTGCCGAGCAGTCCGTCGCGGCGATCGCCGACCCCAGTCAGCAGGCTGCCGTCGAGAACGCAGTCGAGTCGATTCGGCGGGCCGACAAGCTCGTCGACGACCTGGCGGCGGTCCACTCGTTCTCGGTCAAGTCACGCGACGTGTTCGAGACGGCGTCGACGAGCCAGAGCGAGGACCGATGAGACGGTGCGCTCGCCCGAAGACAGCCAGTGACACCTGAGAGAACCACCGATGAACTTCCCGGCAGACAGCGTCGTCGTCTTCGAGGAAAACAGGACGCGCGGAGAGCTGTACTCGCTGTGGCTCGACGAGTACGACGTGGACGTGGCCGCGACCAAACAGGAGGCCGATGCGGAACTGGACGGGGCCGTCGTCGTCGCCGTGCTGAACCAGGGGTTCGCGGACGGTGCCGCCTCGAAGCTGCTGGAGATCGTCCGGTCGCGCGCACCGCTCTGTCGCGTCGTCGCGACACGGGAGCGGTCGGATCCGTTCCCCGACCTCAACGTGGACCACCAGCTCGTCAAGCCGGTGTTCGAAGAAGAGCTGGTCGATCTCGTCGAGACGCTGCTCTGCCGGGCGAACTACCACCTCGCACTGAGCCGGTACTACCAGACGAACGTCGATCTCTCCTCGTTCGAGGTCCACGACGGCGACCACCCGCCCGACAGAACGGAGTACGACGAACTCCAGCAGCGGGCCTCCAAGCTACAGAAGTTCATCGCCAGCCTGACCAAGGAGATGGAACAGGAGGACATCCGCGCAGTCAAGCGCGACATCCTCCTGGAGCGCGACATCGAGGAGACACACAGCACGGAGAAAATCGACAGCAAGTACCGGCCCAGGAAGTGTACGAACTGCGGTCAGCGGTGGGACGGCAACGCCGACGGAGAGCCCGGCGTCACACAGCTCGGTGCATACGTCTGGCGGTGTGGGGGCTGTGGCCACGTCCAGATGGCGGCAGATCCCAGCCACCAGCACGTCAACCGCTGGTAGCCGGCGACACGCGAGAGACGAACGAGAGCCGTTACCGCGCGACCTCACTCGCTACGTCGCGGTAGATCGCCACACAGCGCTCTAGCACGTCGATCGAGACGGACTCGTCTGCGGTGTGGGCCTCGCCGGGCTGGGCCGGCCCGACGACGACGCAGTCGGTCCCAGCGCCCGCGAGGTTACCGGCGTCGGTCGCGTGGGGCTTGACGACGTGTTCGGGCGCGCCGTCCTGTGTGGCGGTGGCCGCGTCCAGCACGAGATCGGCGAAAGCCTCGTCCTCGCAGGCCATCGGCGGGAGGTCCTGATCGACGGTCCACTCGACGCCGTCGATCGCCTCGACGCGTTCGATTGACGCGCGCTCGCCGGGCACCGTCCGTTCGTCGACGGTCACCGCACACGATTCGGGGATGACGTTCCACGCGCTCCCGCCGTCGATCTCCGTGACTGCGACGCTCCCGCGGACCTCGTGGCCCATGACCGTCGTCGACGGGAACGAGAGGTCCCGCACCACGTCGACCGCGTCGCTGGCCCGATAGATGGCGTTCTCGCCGCTCTCGACCTCGCTGGCGTGGGCGGCCGTTCCCGTGGCTTCGATCGTACTGCCACGGCGGCCCTTGTGGGCGACGGCAACGTCCGTGACGCCCTCGGCGGAGTAGCCCGTCGAGCCCTCGCCGACGACGGCGTAGTCGGGCGCGAACCCGTCGTCGATCGCGGCCGTCGAGCCCAGACAGCCAGATTCTTCGGCGACGAACGAGACGAAGACGAGTTCGCAGTCGAGGTCGGTCGCGTCCCGGAAGGACAGCATCGCGGCGGCGACCGCTCCCTTCATGTCGGCGGCCCCGCGACCGTAGAGGCGGCCATCGCGTTGCTCGACGCGGTAGGCACCGTCGTCGTCGACCTGCGACTCGTCCGGCGGCACCACGTCGTGATGGCCCGCCAGCGCGAGCGACGCCCCGCCCGCGCCGTCGCGGGCCACCGAGTCACCCGCGGAATCGACGCCCGGACCCTTGCGCGCGAAGACGTTGCCGTGCTCGTCCCGGAAGACGGCGCTATCGGTGTGCTCTCGGAGCCACTCCTCGATGTAGTCGCCCGCGGCGGCCTCGTCCTCGTGGCTCGGGATCGAGACCAGCTCGCGGGTCAGGTCGGCGACGTGCATACCCGTACAGAGAGTGCCAGCCACAAAAGGCTACACCGCCCCGCCTGGGGACTCCACAAGAGCCATTGTGTGCGTGGTCGAACAGGTGGCCAATGACGACCTCGTCGAGCGAGGCGACGGACTCGGATTTCAGTTCGGTGCCGTCGCTGCGTCGCTGGCTCAAGACGTTCGTGATCGGTCTGTGTATGGGCTCTGCCGACGCGACGCCGGGCATCTCCGGTGGCACTGTCGCACTGATTATGGGCATCTACGAGCGTCTGATCGCCGCGATTACGGCGATCACCCCGGAGCGAGCGAGGCGGTTTCTCCGCGCGCTCACACCGGTCGACGGCGGCGTCTCGCTTCGCCGGGCCGTCGCCGTCCTCGAAGAGGTCGACGTGTGGTTCCTGCTGGCGCTGGTCGGCGGCGTGGGCACCGCCGTCGTGATCGTCGCCCGGATCGTCCACGTCGCCAGCGAGGAGACGCCAGTCCTGCTGTACGGCGCGCTGTTCGGCCTGATCGGCGCGTCCGCGGTGATCCTGCTGCGAGCGCTCAGCATCGAGACCGCGACCCACGCGGTCGCCGCCGCGTCGGGGTTCGTCCTCGCGTTCGTCCTGTCCGGTCCCGCCTCTCCGCTGGGGACCGAGGGACTGCTGGTCGTCTTTCTGGGCGGTGCCGTCTCGGTGAGCGCGATGATCCTGCCCGGCATCTCCGGCTCGCTCTTGCTGGTCGTGCTCGGGCAGTACGAGCGGTTGTCCGGCGCGTTGACGACGTTCGTCGACGGCCTGCTGGCCGTCCTCACCGGGCGACCGGCGGCGGGACTGGTCGACGCCGGGACGGTCGTCGTCACGTTCATCCTCGGCGGGCTGGTGGGCCTGTTCACGATCTCGCGACTGATCCGGCGGGCACTGGACAGGAACCGGGGTGCGACGCTGGCCTTCCTCGTCGCGCTGGTCGTGGGCGCGTTGCGAGCGCCGATCACCGAGCTGTCGACCCGAGAGGCAGTCACCTGGACGACGGAGACGATCGCCGTCTTCGCCGCCGTCGCAGCCGCCGGCGCAGTGGTCGTCCTCGTGCTGGACTGGTACGCCGTCGATCTCGACTTCGAGGCGGTCTGAGCGCCCGACAACCCCACATCACCAACCTGAATTCGGTATTATAGAACGATCCCACAGAGAGATCACCACTTACCACGAAGATCTTCCGATTATGAGAACAATAATTAAGAGTGTGGGAGAGAATGAGACGTTCATGGCGGATCGTTTCAGCTACCGGGAGATTCGCGCGATAGAACGCGAGTACTGCCGCCAGAACGACAACATCGTCGGTTTCTTCGGCGGTGCCGACGAGAGGAGCCCCGAGCGATCCTCGAACGGGGACGACTAGGCCCTCGTACGAGCCGTCGATGTGTACCGAGACATCGCCACGGCCGCCCGTATCAGGCCGCCCCTCGCCGAGTGCCCACCCGTGACAGCGCCACGGCCAGTGCCGCGCCGAGTACCGGGAAGGCCGCCAGCGCGAGGAAGGTGCCGTCGGTGCCGACCGCCGACAGCAGGATGCCGGACAGCGCCGCGCCGGCCGCGCCGACGCCGAAGTTCGCCAGGTAGGTGAACCCATACGAGAGTCCGCGGTCGTCTGGCGGGCTGTACTCCGCGATGGTCGCCTGATAGAGCGGCTGGATGGCGAAGAGCACGAAGCCAAGCACCGCGCTGACAGCGAGCAGCGGACCCAGACCGGCCTGGGCGGCCGGCACGAACAACACCGCGACGACGGCGAGCGCAGCGAACACCCCGATCAGCCCCGTCGTCACCGAGATCCGGTCGGTGAGCTTGCCGCCAGCGTACTGGCCGGCGATGCCGACCGTCAGCAGGCCGGCGTAGACGTAGGAGGCGAGATCGAACTCCTCGGCCATCGGACTGCCGGGATCGAAGAGGCGGACGTAGTCGGTGATCGGCGGGAGAAAGCCACCGAGCACGTCCGGCAGGAAGGTGAGGACGCCGCGGTAGAACACGCCGTTCATCAGCACGACGCAGATCGCCAGCGCGAAGCCCGCCGTAAAGAGCGTCCGCGTGCCGGTGACGAACTCGCCGAGCGAGGACGGTCCGCCGCCACGGCCCTCGTCCGCGCCGCCGTCAGCGCGGACGGCGGCCATCTCGTCGAACTCGGCGGTGACTGCGTACGCGACCGCCAGCGCGGCGGGGATCGAGAGCAGGCCCGCGACGGTTCGCCAGTCGAAGGCCAGCAAGAGCAGCGCGGTCGCCAGCGGTCCGAACGCGATGCCGACGTTGCCGGCCATCCCGTGGTAAGCGAAGCCGGTGCCGCGCTCTGACACGCCCGTCGAGAGCAAGGAGAGGCCGGCCGGGTGGTAGACGCTGGCGGCGACGCCCCACAGCCCCAGCGCGAGGGCGATCGTCGGGATGCCCGGTGCGAACCCGAGCAAGAGGAACGAGCCGCCCATCCCGAGCAGACAGCCGATCACGACGGTCCGAGCGCTCAGGAGGTCGGCGAGCACGCCCCCCGGAAGTGCGCCGATGCCAAAGAGGGCGTAGCCGACGGCGACGATCGTCCCGAGCAGCGCTGTCGTCGTCGAGAACTGCTGGAGCCAGACGACGACGAAGATGGGGATCGACAGCTCGTAGGTGTGGACCGTCGCGTGGGCCAGCATCGCGAAGCCGACGATCGAGCGGTCGTTGTCGTTCATCGACAGCGCGCGACCCCCCAACCGTGCTCGTATCGCCGCTGTGTTCGGGCAGACCGTTCGACTGTCTCGACGCGCGCCGAGGCGACCGGTCCGAGGCCGGTCGCCGGGCCAGCGCTGTCGGTCTCAATCATGCTGTACACCCAGAGATAGAGCATGAAAAACGTTGTTAGACCGGCCCCGGACGAGCGGCGGTTTCATACTACCGGCTGTAAATCTGTGAACGATTTCGCCACCCCGGGGTGGCGAAGATCTTCACGAAGTTACAGCCGGCAGTATCAGAACCCGACGCTACTCCCGTCCTTGCGTGGTTCGGTCGCGCCAGACAGCGTCCCGTCGGGCTCGCGGCGCGCGATCTGGCCGCCACCGAACTGTCGGGGCGGGAGGACGGCCACGTCGTGTTCCCGTCGGGCGAGGTCGGCACCGATCTCGCCGGCCAGCCGTTCCTCCAGCGCGAGGCGGCCGTCCTCCATGTAGCGCCAGCGCGGCGCGTCGAAGGCCCGCTGGAGGGGCATCTCGTCGTCGATGAGGTTGCTGAGGACCTGGACGTGGCCCTGCGGTTGCATGTATCCGCCCATGACGCCGAAGGCCGCCCAGTCCTCGTCGTCGAGTTCGACGAGGCCGGGGATCAGCGTGTGGAACGGCTTCTTGCCCGGTTCGAGCGTGTTGGGGTGGTCCGGATCGAGCGAGAACGACGCGCCGCGGTTCTGGAGGACGATCCCCGTGTCGGGGACGACGACGCCGCTGCCGAAGCCGTTGTACAGCGAGTTGATGAACGAGACGACGTTGCCCGCCTCGTCGGCGACGGTCAGCAAGACCGTGTCGCTGTCCTCGTCGGGGAGACCCGGCCCGCCGACGCTGACCTCGCCAGCGGTCTCGTCGACCGTCGCCGCCCGCTCGCTCGCGTACGCTGGATCGTGAAGATCCGGAACGGACTCGAAGTCGGGGTCGGTGATGTAGTGGTGGCCGTCGTGGAAGGCCCGCTTCATCGCCTCGGCGAAGTAGTGGACGCGCTCGGGCGAGCCCGCGGGGTGGTCGCCAGCGCCCAGCTCCGCGGCGACGTTGAGCGCCTCCAGCGCGATCAGGCCCTGGTTGTTCGGCGGCAGCTCGTAGACGGTCGCGCCGCCGTAGGTCGTCGAGACGGGATCGACCACGTCGGGGGTAAAGCCCGCGAGGTCGTCGGCCGAGAGGAGACCGCCCTCGGCCTGGACGGCCTGGCCGATCCGCTCGGCGATCGCCCCCTCGTAGAAGGCGTCGGCTCCCTCGCGGGCGACGGTCTCGAACGTCTCGCCCAGCCCCGGCAGCGTGACGGTCTGGCCCACGTCCGGTGCCTCGCCGCCGGGCAGGTACGCCTCGCGGCCGGCGTCGCTGACGAACCGCTGGGCACAGGCGGCCCACGCGTCGGCGATGATCTCGCTGACCGGGTACCCCTCGGTCGCGTACTCGATGGCCGGCTGGAGCACGTCGCCGAGCGCGAGCCGACCGTGCGCTTCGACGGTGTGCTCCCAGCCCCGCGCCGCGCCCGGAACCGTGATCGCCAGCGGGCCGAAGTCTGGCATCTCGCCGTCGTCGACGCGGTCCCGGACGGCCTCGCGTGTCGCGCGCTGGGGTGCGCCGCCACAGCTCCGGAGCGCGCCCACCTCGCCGTCGGCCGTGCGATACAGCGCGAACGCGTCCCCGCCGATACCGGTGCTCATGGGCTCGACGACGTTCAGCGCCGCCGCCGTGGCGACGGCCGCGTCGAAGGCGTTACCGCCCTCGCGGAGGAGTCTGACGCCGGCCTGTGCGGCCAGTGGCTGGCTCGTCGAGACGACGCCGCGGTTCGCGTAGACGGTAGAACGGCGCGAGTCGAACCGATCGAGGTCTGGATCCATACTGCTGGCAAACGGAGACAGGGGCAAAAGCGTTGGTCCGGGACAGTAGAGTGTCGACTTCCAGAATCAGTGGCATCAGGACGGGACGGTCGCCCGGAACTGCTCGGGATCCTCGTGGAAACAATCGCCGACGATGATCGCGTCCGCACCAGCATCGAGGATCTCACGGGCGCGACGACGACTATTGATCCCGCCACCGTAGACGAGTGTCGCGTCATCGAGGTGGGATGCCGCCGCTTCGACCTCTTCGGGACCGCCATAGGTACCCGAATATTCCAGATAGAAGATCGGGAAGCCGTAGAACGCTTCCGTTGCGAGAGCCGCACCGGCGACCTGCTCGGTCGTGTACGCCGTCTCGACCCCCGAAACTGTCGCAGCCTTCGATTCGATGTTCTGGATGACGTATCCTTCGCCGACGATCTTGTCTGCCATCCGGGCAACCGCGTCCAACCCTTTCGACGCGATGAGATCGCCGAGCACTGGCAAGCCGGTGCCAAACAGTTCTTCGGGTTTGTTGCCGACTTCGGTGAAGAGATCGAGATGCTTACCCACGAAGTGCTCGCGGTCCCCGTTGTAAACGGCTGGAATCGCCAGAAGGTCCACGGCGTCGATAGTATCAGTCGAGACGTGATCCGAGCTGTACGGTTCCTGAAGGATGGGGATCGACGGGACCGCCTCACCGATCTGCTCAATCACTGCGAGCGTGTTCTCGGCCGTGACGCCGTCGGAACCACCGACGATGATCGCGTCTGTCTCCGACAGCACGCCGATGTCGCGTGGGAGATCCTTCGCGGGATCGATCTTCGTCACGTGGGTGATATCGTCCCAGTCGAGGTTCATAATTGCCGTGCGAAAGCGACGAAGATAATCCTTGCTCTCTCTCGAATTCGAGCGAGTGCCCCACAGTTATTTTCATACACCCGCCGGTCGGGTCGTATCGGCAACAGCGTCCGAGTGCAAAGGCACCGCACAACACCGGAGCGGTTATTCCGAGAACGAACTGGAGCCGACCGGCGGCGTCTCGTGCTGGAACGTCTGGACCTCCACGGTCCGCCCGTCCGGGTCGGTCGCGAAGAACTGGTAGATCCCGAAGTCGTCGTTCGGTTTCGGCGGGCCGCGGGCCACGTCGGCGAGGTCGGCGTGACAGTCGTCGACGGCCGCCTCGTCGTCGAGGACGACCGTGACGATCCCGTCGGTCTCCGTCTCGGTCCCGTCGCAGAAGCCGACGAGGAGGTTGTCGTACGCGAGAATCGTACAGCCGCCGTCCTGTTCGAGCCACACGTCGAAGCCGAGTCGATCGGTGTAGAAGGAGACGGTCTCGGCGCGGTTCTCGGTCCGGAAGAAGACGATCCCAGACATACCGCCACCGAGACGCGCCAGCCACGTGAGCGTGCCGGCTGGCGTCGGCGGCGCTGGACGGGGCCGCGACGACAGCGTGCCCTCATACGGAAAATTGTAGTTGCTTACCGGTGAGCGTCGCCACGGGGTAGACGCTCACCGGTACATTCCTACAACCGTCCGTATCACTGCCGTCGCAGTCGTTCGACCGCTTCCTCGACGCGGACCGGCAGGTCCTCGAAGCCCGCCCGGTCGAACAGTTCGACGACGGTCGGGGGCGCGAGGCCGGCCTCGCGGAGTCGGTCGGTGTCGGTCAACACTTCGCGAGTCGATCCCGTCGCGACGACGCGCCCGTCCCGGCCCAGCAGGACGACCCGGTCGGCCACCGCCGCGACGAGGTCGGTGTCCGGTGTCGACGTGACGATCGTCACGCCGTCGGCCGACAGTTCGTCCAGCAGATCGAGCAGTTCGGCCTCGTTGTTGCCGTCGACGTTCGACAGCGGCTCGTCTAGCAGGAGTACGTCCGGGTCGACCGAGAGCACGCTGGCGATGGCGGCGCGGCGCTGTTCGCCGCCGCTGAGTCGGAACGGCGGGCGATCGAGGAGGTGTTCGAGGTCGAACCGCTCGGCCAGCTCGGCGACGCGCCGGTCGGCTTCGGCGGCCGACAGCCCCAGCTGGGCGGGGCCGTACTCGATGTCTTCGCGCACGGTCGGGTTGAACAGGTACTCGCCGGGGTCCTGCGTGAGCACGCCCAGCCGGTCGCGAACGGCGTCGCCCGGCTGGTCCGTCCCGAAGTAGCGAACGGAGCCGTCGTCGGGCGGTAACAGCCCGCCCAGCAGGAGCAAGAGCGTGGACTTGCCCGCGCCGTTGGGGCCGAGCAGCGCGACCCGTTCGCCGGCCTCGATCGTCAGGTCGACGCCGTCGACGGCGGTGGTGCCGTCCTCGTACCGGTAGGCCAGACCCGACGCTTCGATCACCGGGTCCGCCGTCACGCGGCGATCACCCGAACCACGACGACGACGACGAGCAACAGCGCGAACGCGGCGTCGGCGCGGCCCGGCGACCCGGACCGGTCGTACGGTCGCAGGCGCGTGCCACCGCGGGCGCGGGCGGCTCGCTGGACCCGTTCGCCGCGGTCGAGCGAGCGCAGGAGGAAGGTGCCCAGAAACGAGCCCGACCGCGCCCAGCGACTCCGGAGCGAGCCACGCGAGAACGTGCGGCTCCGGCGAGCGTGTGCCATCCGTTCGAGTTCCCGGAAGAACAACAGCAGCGACCGGTACGTGACCGCGAGGAGGGTGATCGCCAGCGGCGGGAGCCGAAGGCGACGCAGGGCCGTCACCAGCGGGCCGAAGCCGGTCGTCAGCAACAGCACGGACAGCAGTGCGAGCGAGGCCGTCACGCGGACGAGGAAGACCGCGACGTAGCTCAGTCCCGTCGCCGAGAGCGAGAGCGGGCCGAGCGCCGCGACGGTCGGTCCCGGCTGGAGGACCGCCTGTGGCGCGACGACGGCGGCCGAGGCCAGAACCGGCGGTGCGATCCGTCGGCCGAGCCTCAGGGGCGCGATTCGCGAGCCGATCGCCAGTCCCATCGGGAGGGCGGCCAGCCCGCAGAGGATCGCGAGGTCGTCGGTCACGACCGCGACTACGAGAAGCGAGAGGACGCCGACCAGCTTCAGTGCCGGGTCGACGGCCTGCATGAAGCCGTCGCGTCGAGGCGTCCGGGTCGTCACGAGAAACGACTGGGCCTCGTCGCTGACCGCCGCGACGGTGCGGTCGAGCGCGTCCATCAGTCGGCGAGTAGCCGTGCGATCGCCGTGGCGACGACGAGGGTCAGCGCCGTCCCGACGACCGCCGAGACGAACGTCCCCACCAGCGGGTCGAGGCCGGGGATCGCGTAGTCCGGCAGCAGTCCGGGGTTGTATGTCACCTCGTGTGCCATCGCGCCCGTGCGCTCTGCGGCGTTCTCCAGGGGTTCCGCGTATCCGACCCGGCCGGCAGCCCACGCGAACAGCGGCGAGGCGGCGACGATGGCGGCGATCGCGAGCAGACTCCGACGAACCCACGAACGGTCCCAGGCGTCGCTGGCGACGCTCACGCGGCCACCTCCGTCGTCGTCGCGGTCGGGAACAGATCCGGCCGGGCGTCGGCGACGTAGCGGTAGACGACAGCGGTGATTCCGCCCTCGATCAGCCCAAGGAGGAGGTGCCCGACACCCATGATGGAGACGGTCGTCACCAGCTCGTAGGCGAACGCCGAGGAGGCACCGAGCTGGAGCGCGGCGGCCACGGCACCGGCCGTGATCCCCAGCCAGCCGGCGACGAAGGCGGCCACGAACTCGTTGTGGCCGGCCAGCAGCCGGTAGAGACCGTAGCCGACGTACACCTCGACGACGGCCATGTTCAGGACGTTCGCGCCGAGGACGACGAGCCCGCCGTCGCCGAACACGAGCGCCTGGATCGTCACGACGGTGGCGACACAGAGCGCACCGAGGTGGGGACCGAGCAGGATCGCGGCGAACGCGCCGCCGACGAAGTGAGCGCTGGTGCCGCCGGGAATCGGCCAGTTGAGCATCTGTGCGGCGAACAGGCCGGCGGCGACGATACCGAGCACCGGCGCAGTGGTGTCGGTCAGCTCGCCGTCGGCGCGTCGTGCAGCGACGACGAGCGTCCCGCCAGCGAGGGCGGCACAGACGACGGCGATCCACAGATCGAGGAATCCGTCCGGAATGTGCATACGCTCCGGTCCGAGCGCGGACAAATAATACTTTCTCATCTCTCAGTAATACTCGCGGGAGACAGCAGTTGGACACGCTCTTGCCCGCCCCCGTCGTAGCCGGGGACATGAGCGACGATCTGGACCGGATCAGTCTCACGCTCCCGGCGGAGATGACCACGCGGCTCGACGACATCGTCGACGACTGGGAGTACGACAGCCGTTCGGAAGCGATCAGGGACGCCCTGCGTGACTTCTTCGGTGCCTACGAGTGGGAATCGGCCGACGACACCGTCCACCACGGCACCGTCGTCGTCGTCCACGACCACCACGTCGACGGGATCGCCGACCAGCTCCAGACGATCCAACACGAGATGGCCGATCTGATCACGTCGGTCCAGCACATCCACCTCTCGCACGACACCTGCATGGAGACGCTGGTCGTCGAGGGGGCGGGCACTGCGATCACCGAACTGGCGAACCGCCTGCGGGCGATCGGCGGCGTCAATCAGGTCAAGGTCGTCGTCGTCGGCGACTGATCCCGCCCGCCATCGGGCACCGCCGCGTCACCCCAGCCCCGAGCCGCGAACCCACCAAGCTATTACGGCGGCGTGAGCGTACCGTCGCGTATGCCGGCCAAGTCAGGCGCGTCACACTCGACTGGGTACCTCGTCAGCGTCGTCGTCAGCGGACTGTTGATCGAACACATCCTGGCGTTCGCGCCGTCGTTCCGACGCGTGTCTCGGATCGCGGGTGAGCTCCTCACCGCGTACACGAACGTCCCGATCTCCGAGGAGGCCGCCGGAATGCTGCTCGTGACGGCCGTCCTCGTCGGCGTCTGGGGCGTCGGTTACCACCTCTATCGGCACTAACGCTGTCGTGCCGCGAGGGACGGGCTTTTTACCACCTGTCCCGAAGGCAGGATATGGATATTGTACCGGACACGAGCGTGGTCATCGACGGCCGCGTGTCCGAGCGGATCGAAGCCGACGCGGATCCCGACTCCGAGGTCGAGGGGACGGGCTTTGCGGGCGCGACCGTCGTCGTCCCCGAAGCGGTCGTGGGCGAACTCGAAGCACAGGCCAACGACGGCCGAGAGACCGGCTGGGAGGGGCTCGAAGAGCTCCAGCGCCTCGTCTCGCTGGACGAAGACGGCACCATCGACGTGGAGTACGTCGGCCGTCGGCCCGACGCCGTCGAGAAGCGCGAGGCCGGCGAGGGCGAGATCGACGCGCTCATCCGGGACGTGGCACAGGACCGCGGGGCGACGCTGGTGACGAGCGACGACGTGCAGGCCGAGGTCGCCAGCGCGAAGGGCATCCCAGTGGAGTTTCTCGACCCGATCGAGCGGACGATCGATCGCCTGACCATCGAGAACTTCTTCGACGAGGCCACGATGAGCGTCCACCTCAAGGTCGGCGTCGCGCCCTTCGCCAAGCGCGGGTCGATCGGCGACATGGCCTACCAGCCGATCCGAGACGACCCCGCGACCGAGTCCGAACTGCGCGGGTACGCCGCCGACATCGAGGAGGCGGCCCACGCCAGTCCCGAGGGGTTCGTCGAGCTGTCCGAGCCGGGCATGACGATCATCCAGTACCGGGACTTCCGGATCGCCATCGCGCGCCCGCCCTTCTCGGACGCCCTGGAGATCACGGCCGTCAGACCGATCGTCAAGACGGAACTGGACGACTACGAGCACGCCGACGAGCTGCGCGACCGGCTCACCGACCACCAGCGGGGCGTCCTCATCTCGGGCTCGCCCGGTGCCGGGAAGTCGACCTTCGCCCAGGCCGTCGGGGAGTTCCTCGTCGACGCCGACTACGCCGTCAAGACGATGGAAAAGCCCCGCGACCTCCAGGTCGGCGACGAGATCACCCAGTACACCGAGCTGGGCGGTTCGATGGAGAAGACCGCCGACTCGCTGTTGATGGTCCGGCCGGACTACACCATCTACGACGAGGTCCGCAAGACCGACGACTTCGAGGTCTTTGCCGACATGCGACTGGCCGGCGTCGGGATGATCGGCGTCGTCCACGCGACGCGGGCCATCGACGCCCTGCAACGGCTGATCGGCCGTGTCGAACTCGGGCTGATCCCGCAGATCGTCGACACCGTCATCTACATCGAGGCCGGCGAGGTCCACACCGTCTACGACGTGACGACGGAGGTCAAGGTCCCCGACGGCCTGATGGAGGAGGATCTGGCTCGCCCGGTCATCCTCATCCGGGACTTCGAGACCGGCGAACCCAAGTACGAGATCTACACGTTCAACCGCCAGGTCGTCACGGTGCCACTGGACGACGAGGACGGCGGTGGCCCCGGCTCCGACTCGGGCGTCGACCGCATCGCGAAACAGGAGATCGAACGGGAGATCCGCTCGATCGCACACGGCCACGTCGAAGTGGAGCTGAAGAGCCCCGACACCGCCGTCGTCTGGGTCGAAGAGAGCGACATCTCGCAGGTCATCGGCAAGGGCGGCGGGCGCATCACGGACGTGGAGAACCGCCTGGGAATCGACATCGACGTGCGCACGCTGGCCGAGAAGCCGAGCGGCTCCTCGGCGTCGAGCACTGCCGGCGGCGGCGCGAACGCGCCGGGCCAGATCGTCACCCCGGAGATCACCTCCCGACACGTCCAAATCCCGATGGACGGTCATCAGGGCGACACCGTGGAAGTGCAGGCCGACGGCGAGTACCTCTTTACCGCGACGGTCTCGCGGGGCGGCGAGATCCAGGTCTCGCGTGGCTCTGCCATCGCCGAGGAGCTAGAGCAGGCCATCGACCGCGGCAAGACGATCACCGTCGTTCCCTCCTAGACGGACGGAGACGGGACAGAGATGACGTTCGGGATCGAAACCGCGTACGTCGGCTGTGGACGTGCCGGGCGTGCGCTGGTCCGCGACGGGCTCGAAGAGCGGACGGGCGAGGCGGCGACGCCGGACCGGGGACCGGACCCCCGGCTGCTCACCATCGATAGCGGTGCGGACGAACCGGCGGCGGTGCTCGCGGCGTTCGATGTCGTCGTCGTGACCGGAGCTGTCGACAGTCCCGACGCACGGCGACAGATCGCCGAAGTCGGACGGGCGTGTCCGGACGACGCGACCTGTGTCGGTGTCGTCACCGGGACGACGGACCGGGGGATCGAGCGGCTCGGCCGAGCGTGTGACACCGTCGTCCCCGTCGAGACCGACGCGCTCGCACGGGAGTTCGCGACCGACCTGCTGACGTGGGCGAGCGAGCCGATGCTGCTGCGAACGGATTCGTCGCAGGTGTACGACGACCTCGACGGCGCTGGGGTCGCCGCCGTCGACCGTGTGACCGGCGATCGAACGGCACTGCCGGCGCTCGTCGAGCGGGCCAGCGTCGACGAGACCGCGGACGGCCAGCGGCTCTGCTTTGGCTACCTCGCCTTCGGCGTCGACTTTACCCTGGCCGACGACGAGCGGTTCCGGAGGCTCTGTGACCGGCCCGAGGTGGTCACCGGGCGGGCCAGCCTGGCCGAGCCCGACGCGTGTCGGCTGACGGCGGTCCGGCGGGTCCCGGAGTGACGGTCCCGGCGAGTGTGACAGTGACAATCGAAGCGACTCATACGGATTATTGTAGCGATTTACCGGTGATCGTCTACTCCGTGGCGAAGATCACCGGTAAGCAACTACAATAAACCGTATCACACACCGATCGCACGGCCGTCGTTGGATCGAGCGTGCGTCGACTTGCAGTGGCTCCGACGACTACTGGAATCGGACGCCGAGATCGTGGAGGCCGTCGTTGTGTCGGGCAACGTTGATCAGCAGCGGCGTCAGTCCCTCGATCTCCGCGGCGTTGGCCAGCGGGCCGCCGTCGAGCGCGCGCAGTCCCTCGATCGACTCGGCCAACTCGATCACGGTGTCCTTGGCGTCGGTCTCGTCGCCGACGACGACGGTGTCCCAGTCGAGGTCGGCGTCGAGGTCGGCGAGCCGGCCGGCCGCGAGGTTGTGGAACGCGCCGACGACGGGGACGTCGTCGGGGGCAGCGTTGGCCGCCAGCTGCGTGACGCTGCCGACGCCGGGCCGGTTGTAGTGAAAGCCGTCCTCGTCGCGTTTCATACCGACCGCGGGAGAGACGAGCACGTCGTCAGGCGAGAGTTCGTCGGCGATGGACTCGACGGTGTCGGTGAGGTGGTAGGCGGGGACGGCGGTGACGATCACGTCCGCGCGCCGGGCGGCCTCGACGTTGCCCAGCCCCTCGACGCTCGCGTCACGGCCGCGGTCGTCGAGTGCCGTCGCGTACTCCGTCGCTTTCGCTGCTGCGCGCTCCGGATCGCGCGAGCCGACGAGCACGTCGTGGGCGGAGTCCGCGGCCCACCGCAGTGCCAGTCCCTCGCCGATGTCGCCGGTGCCGCCGAGTAGGGCGATTTCCATACCGAAAGGGTGGAGCGAACACCGAATAAGTGTTGTCACACTCCCGCTACTTGCCGATGTCTGGCACTCGTGTGTCGGCTGAAAAGCCGTGGAGAGGGTCGCCTGCCCGGAGTGGCCGGTCGCGACGCAGACCAGCCGGGAGTGTCAGTCGTCGCCCAGCAGCGGCGGTCCCGGCTCGCCCCGGAGCACGATCAGGTACGCGAGGACGAGCGACAGCACGACCCACTGGACGCCGACGAACAGCTGCGAGGCGGGGTCTGGGGGGACGACGAGGACACCGAGTACGAGCCCGAACACGGCGAGGGTCACGGTGAGGCCGACGAACCACAGCAGATCCGTTCGATCCATACCGTTCGATCGGTCCCGAACCGGCAAAAAGAGCGACCCTAACGGTCCGTCGACCGCGGCGAGAGCAGCTCCGGGAGGTCGTCGACGCTCTCGACGACGGCGGCCGCGCCGGCACGGGTGAACTTCTGTCGTCCCGTCTCGCCCGTGAGTCCCCCGGTGAGGACGCCGATACCGTCGTACACTCGGCCGTCGGACTCGTTAGCGTTGACGGCCGTTCGCACGTCGTCGAGCGTGTCCCCGGCGAAGGCGATCCGGTCGGCGTCGAACCGCTCGGCCAGCGTCACCAGCGCGTGGGGATCGGGCTTGCCGGCCTCCCAGTCGTCCATGGTGAAGCGGTGCTCGTCGGCCACGTCGAGACCGGCCCGTTCCAGCGCGATGTCGGCCTCTGGAGCGGGACGGCCGGTGACGACGCCCACGTCGTAGTCGGCCTGCAGGGCCGCGATCGTCTCCGGATCGACGATGACCGGCTCGTCGTTGACGAACCCCGGTTCGGCGATGCGGGGCTCGCGGCCCTCGATCTCGCGGTACAGCTCCGCGCCCAGATAGAGCATCTGGAACACGTCCCGGAGCTGGTCGGGGTCCCAGGCGTCGAAGACGTCCTCGCGGGCGTTCGGCGTCAGCGCCTCCCGGACGATCGCCTCGGCGGCGTCCCGGCCACCGCCCCGCTGGGCGATCCCGTCGGTGAACGCCTCGACCGTCTGGTCGAGTCCCTCGCGGCTCGCGAGCACGTACAGCGCCCCGGCGTGAGTCAGCTCCCAGTCGTTGTTGAACCCGCCAGCGTCCTTGAACGACTGGATCGCCGACCGGTCGATCGTCTCGCCGTACAGCCGCTCGATTGACTCGACGATGGCCCGTCGGTAGGAATCGGCCACGTCGACGAGCACGCCGTCGATGTCCAGGACGACCGCATCCACGTGCATACCACCCGGAACGTGGTGGGCGACTATTTCACTTGCCTTTCGGCCCGTCCTGGCGGACGCGGTACAGCGTCTCGCCGCCGGGCAGTTGCTCGCGGTCGACCGCGACGGCGGGCTGGTCGCCGCCCAGCGTCGTGAAATAACAGACTGCGCCGTGCTCGCGGGCGAGGGCGCGCAGCGGACGGTGCAGTTCGGGCGGGCAGTTCAGCGCGTAGACGGCCTCGGCGTCGGCGTAGACGCTCGGGTCCGGATCGGTCACGTCGTCCAGGACGAAGGCGAGCGCCCGCGGCACGTCCCGCCGAACCACGTCCGTGACGGTCACGTCGACGCCCCGCCGAGCGAGTCGTCGTGCCACGTCCGGCCGTCGGCCGACGCCGACCTCGACGACGCACTCGAAGTCGGCCAATCGATCGACGAGAGGGCTGCGTGGGTCGTTCACGGCGGGATGTTTATGTCACATCGGCACATATGGCTTCGCATGCACGTTGACGTCGTGCCGGTGGGAGACGTCTCGGCACGGGTCAAGCGCGAGGCCTCCAAGGGACTGCGGACCGTCTACGACTGCGAGGTCTCGATGCACGAACCCCAGCCGATCCCCACCGGTGCGTACGACGCCGACCGGGACCAGTACCGGGCCGAGGAGTTCATCGATCTCGCCCAGCGAATCGGGAGCGGCGAGAAGAACATCGCGGTCACGCCACAGGACCTGTACTACCGGCGGCGCAACTACGTCTTCGGTCTGGCCTACCTCAGCGGCAGCGGGAGCGTCATCTCGACACACCGGCTCCAGACCTCCTCTGACGGGGGCTTCTCGAATCGGTCCGCGAGCGACATCTTCGGCGACCGGGTCCGGAAGGAGGTCGTCCACGAGATCGGCCACACGCTGGGCCTGGAACACTGTGACAACGAACGCTGCGTGATGAAGTTCTCCCCCACGGTCCGCGAGGTCGACGTCAAAGAGCAGTCGCTGTGTGGCTCCTGTGCGACACAGGTGACGTAGTCGCTCTCTGCGGTGCGTTCTCGTCGCTGACCCTCGTCTACGAGCGGCCGCTGAAACGACGAGGGACGACGTTGCCAACTCAGTTAGGTATCGTCGTTATTGTGTATGTTAACTTATGGCACGATGCATGAGCAAAACACAGGAGTCCGCCCGCATCGACGAACTCGGAGAGATCTTCGTGTCGGTCACCGGTGACGACGCCGTGACCGAATCACAGGACCGGGCGGCCAAGCGCAGCGACCGCGAACTCCCGGACGACGGCGGCGGCGTCGACATCGAGGACGGGCTCGACGACGCCGTCGACGGAGCAGAGGTCGGAGAGCCCGATCCCGTGTCGTAGTGACCGCTCTCCGGACCCGTTCGCTAACGAGGTGATCGCTCCCGCTGGTCGCGATCACCCTACCTCGCGTGTCGCTACGCTCCCCGTTCGGTTGTTCGGAGATCCCTCACTGCGTTCGGGATCTCCTACGGCGCGTAGTAGTACTCGCCGTCGCGTTTCTGCTGGCGGTCCAGCTGCGATCCCGGTTTGTTGATCCGGGGCCGGGAGGTCCGCTCGTCGCGCCGGAAGGTCACGTCGAGGTTCGAGAGGAACTGGTTCATCCCCTCGCGCATCTCGACGGGCGGGCTGGCGTGGCCCTGCTTTGCCGGCTCGCCGTCGAAGACCAGCAGTCGATCCGAGAGGAGATCGATCATGTAGATGTCGTGGTCGATGACCATCGCCGTCGCGTCGTGGTTCTCCGCGTACCGTCGGATGGCGCTCGTCGCCATCACGCGCTGTTCCACGTCGAGGTGGGCCGAGGGCTCGTCCAGCAGGTAGAGGTCGGCGTCCTCCGAGAGACACGCCGCGATGGCGACCCGCTGGCGCTCCCCGCCAGAGAGATCGGTGAGCTGCTGTTCCATCACCGCGTCGAGCTGGAGGGGCTGGGCGATCTCGGTGTTCCAGTACGACGAGCCGAAGTCGTCCGTGATCGAGGAGAGGAAGGCGTCGACCCGCATCGGCTGGTCGATCTCGATGTACTGGGGCTTGTACGCGATGTCGAGGTCGGCGTCGACGGTTCCCGCGTCGGGTTCGAGCCGCCCGGCCAGCAGCTTCGCGAACGTCGACTTCCCGATCCCGTTCGGGCCGACGACGCCCAGCACCTCGCTCTCGCGGATCTGGCCGGCCTCGACGTCCAGCGAGAACTCGCCGTCGCCGTAGGACTTCGTGAGGTCGGGGTACTCGGCGACCACGTCGCCCGTCGAGACCGAGCGCGGGGCGTGTTCCTCGAACTCGATCTCCTGCTGGCGAAACCGCATGTTCTCGTTGTCGAGATAGCCAGAGAGGTACTCGTTGATGCCGTTTTTCGTCGACTTCGGGCTGGTGATGATACCGTACGCGCCGGGCTCACCGTAGGCGACGTGGAGCGCGTCGGCCAGCAGGTCCAGGATCGCCAGGTCGTGCTCGACGACCAGCATCGACCGGTCCTCGTCCTCGGCCAGTTCCTGGATCAGCTGGGCGGCGGTCATCCGCTGTCCGATGTCCAGGTACGGCGTGATCTCGTCGAGGAAGTAGAAGTCCGCGTCGCGAGCGAGCGTCGCGACCAGCGCGACCCGCTGGAGCTCCCCGCCAGAGAGGTCGTCGATGTGGTTGTCGACGACCGGACCGATCCCCGTCCGCTCGATCAGGTCGTCCAGCGCACCGCGTTCGTCCGTTCGTTCGAGCAACTCGCTGGCCGTCCCGTCGAACTGGTCGGGGATCTGGTCGACGTACTGGGGCTTGCGTGCGACGGTCATGTCGCCCTCGCGCAGGTCTTCGAGGTAGTCCTGCAGTTCGGTGCCCCGATACTCGTCGATGACGGCCTTCCAGGCCGGCTCCTCGTCGAACCGACCGAGGTTCGGCGTCATCTCGTCGGCGAGGATGTGGACGGCCGTCGTCTTCCCGATCCCGTTCGGGCCGAGGATCCCGGTGACCCGGCCCTCCTGGGGAGCTGGCAGTCCGTACAGCGCGAAGGAGTTCTCGCCGTAGCGGTGGACCGGCTCGTCGCCGAGTTCCTGTGGGAGGTTGATGATCTCGATGGCGTCGAAGGGACACTTCTCGACGCAGATCCCGCAGGACTCGCCCAGACAGATCTCCTCTGAGATCCACACCTGGTCGTCGCTGCCGGCGTAGTTGTCGTCCTCGTCGTACGCGTCGCCGCGCTTGACGATGCACTCCTTGCCCGTCCGGTTGGGCGGGCAGAAGTTCATACACTCGTAGTTACAGCGGTCGGGCTGACATCGGTCGAGGTCGACGACCGCGATACTGTCGTCGGCCATGTTAGAGTGCCGCCGTTGTCAGGAGGATTCCCCACGAGACGAACCAGAGCGAGAACGTCATGAACGCGACGAACAGGTAGTCCTTCGCGGAGAAGTCGTCGATGTCGACGCCCAGTACACTCAAGATCGGGAACTGAACGACGATCGCTGCGATCAGCACGGCGACCGCGAGTCGATCACCCGCGCCGGCCGCTATCTCGTTGGCCGCGACACCGGCGGCTAACCCAGAGAGGGCCGCCAGTGTCGTGACAGTGAGCCCGCGCAAGTGCGAACTCATGCCCTCGACCGTGTCCGTTGCCATACGCCATGGTCCGCCGTCGGGGACCAAAAGCCGCCCGGTTCGGGCACGCTCGATGGCACGGTCACGAGTCCCAGCCACGGGTCGGCGTCGAGCGCGGTCGCGAGTCGAACCCCCACCCAGAACGCCCGCGATACGGAGCAGTACGGGCAGCACAGTTCGTTGCTCGGCGTAACTCCTCAATCTTTATGGAGCCCGCGCCACTCGTGACAGGTGATGACCGAAACCGACGGGGAGGCCATCGCGGACCTTCCACCGAGCGCGAAGCTCGTGTACAAGGTTCTGGAGTACGACGGTCCACTCACCCAGAAGGGGATCGTCGAGGAGTCGATGCTCTCGGCGCGGACCGTCCGCTACGCGCTCGAACGCCTCGACGAGGTCGGCGTCATCGAGGAAGACGTCTACTTCGCGGACGCGAGACAGAACCTCTACGAGATCACCGACTCCGGAGCCGAACAGGCCGACGCAGCCGTCTCTGACTGACTCGTTTTCGCGGTCGTGTACGTGAACGGTGAGAACGGGGAGACTACGCCGAAGCCTGCTGGAGGGCGTCTTCGAGATCTTCGCGCTGGGTGACGCCGACGAACCGTTCGACGATGCCGTCGTCGTTCTCGACGATCAGCGTCGGCAGCGAGCGGACCTGGTACTCGTTGGCCACGTCCTGCTCTTCGTCGACGTTGATCTTCTCGAAGCTCACGTCGCCCCAGTCGGCTTCCAGTTCTTCGAGGATCGGATCCTGCGTCTTGCACGGACCACACCAGTCTGCGTAGAAGTCCTTGAGCGTGACTGTCATCGGTACTCGTTGGAGGTAGCCGACGGGCCCAGATAAGGATTGTCACCACGACGGATCCTGCCCGTGGCGGGGGACGAAAGGGAAAGGCTTACTCGGCGGGACCGACGACGCCTCTGTATGAGCAGCAGCGACAGCGGCGGACTGATGTCCAGTGCCGGACTCGTTCGGTACTTCGACGCGGAAGACAGCAACACGATCCGAATGGATCCCCGGTCGGTCGTGGCATTCGGCGTCCTCTTTGGCGTGTTGATCCTCATGCTCAACGCGCTGTTCATCCTGGGCGCGGTGTAACAGCGGGCTTTTCATCGCTCCGTCGCAACGGCCGTCCATGCACTTCAGCCAGCGCGAGCAGCAGGCACTGGCCGAGGCCGGCCTCTCGACCGACGAGATCGCCGCCGCCTCGGAGGCCGTCGTCGCGGCCACCGACGAGGCCGCCACGACGCTAGAGGGCTTTTTCGCCGATCGCGAAACCGTCTACTCCGACATGGAGATGGCACACAGCGCCAGCGACGTACAGGAACACGCCGTCGACTATCTGGACCTCTTTACCCACGCCGACGACATCCGGGGTTACCTCCGCTTTGACTCGTGGGGCGTACCGGTCGAGGGCGGGCGCGTCCTGAGCGAGGACGTGGTCGAACTGACGCTCGGTCCGACCGTCGACGGCCGCGTGCGCTTCGCTCACGACGACGGCGCGCTATGACCGTCCGGATCAGGGGGATCTACACGACCGCACTGACCGAACTGTTCCGAGGCGATCCCGGCGTCGTCCAGCCTTCGCCGCCGATCGTCGACCGGTTCGACGCCGAGTTCACTCACGAGCCGGCGACGGTGACAGTCGAGACGACAGCCGACAGGCAGGGCGTTCGCGTGACCGGCGAGCACGACGCCGTCCAGGCGGTCTGCGAAGAACTCGGGGCAGTCGGGCGAGATGCCTTCGTCTGGCCAGATCCGACTCCCCGTGGCGCGGTCTACGACGGTGCGGTGACCGAGACGCTCGGTGGTGGCGCGATCGTCGATCTGGGAGACGGCGAGGGGTACCTGCCCTACGGCGCGACCGACCGGCGGATCGAGGACGGCGATGGGCTCCGCGTCCAGGTCGACGAACCGAGCCCGCCCTGGAGCGACGACCGGCCGACACTGGACACGACGATCCGGGCCCACGGCTCGCTGGTGACGCTCGTCCGCGGCGAGACGATCGAGCACACTGGGCCGGAACTCGCAGACATCCTCCCGGCCGATCCCGTCGACGGCTGGGGAAGCTCCTGGCACCGCCACAGCGACGACGCCAGTCTCGACGCACTGGGCGATGCGCTCGAACGGGCCAACGACCGCGCGGGGGCGCTTGACGACGCCCTCGCCGACGCGCCGGCACCGGGTGACGACCCGCCGGACCGCCACGCCAGGCCAACGTCGACGGCGTGGGTCTGGTTCGGTCGTGAGAGTCGCTTCGCACTGGACGAGGCGCGGGACGCGGTGACGGCGACGATGCCGGGCCACCACCGGATCAAGGCCGGTTCGCGGAGCGCCTCGGCCGGCGTCGATCTGGCCGAGGCGGTCGCCGACGGCTTCCGGACCGGCGAGCAGGACTTCCCCTTCGCCGCGGTGACGAGCCAGTTCGGACCCACAGCCGGCGACACCGTCCGACTCGACCACGGCAAGCCCGACGGTCGGATGTACACGCTTGGCGACGCGGCGGTCGAGGGAGTCGAGCCCGACGGCACCGTGACCGTCGAGCGAGAGATGTCGCCCGGCGGAACCTACGACGCGCTCGGCGTCGACCGCCGGGCCGGCGACGTGGCGACGACGAAGGTCAAGGAGGGACGCTGGTGGTATCCGACCGTCTACGAGGGCGCGGACGGGACCAAGCGCGGCACCTACGTCAACGTCTGCACCCCAGTCGAGGTGTTCCCCGACGCGGTCCGTTACGTCGACCTCCACGTGGACGTGGTCAAGCACGCGGACGGCCGCGTCGAGCGGGTCGACGACGACGAACTCGACGCGGCAGTCGAGGCGGGCCACGTCTCAGAGGGGCTGGCCGAGAAGGCCCGCAGCGTCGCGAAGGCCGTCAAACACGGCCTTGAGTGATCACTCCGAACGCCGTCGACACCACGCGCCGGCACCGAGCAGTCCGAGCAGACCCGCGCCGACACCAGCGCCGGCTCCCGTCTCGCTGGTGGGCGTCGACGCCCGTCCCGACCGGGTGCCGTCGGTCGTCGTCGCGCCGTCGGCCGGCCGCTGGTCCGGAAACGCGAACAGCGCCGACTCCAGGGGCGAGTCGGCGGCGGTGTTGACACCGAACGCGCCGATGCTGGCCCCCAGGAAGAACTCGCCCGGCGCGGCAAGCTGTGCGGTCCAGAACTTCCCGCGGCCGGCGTCGCGCCAGTGGAACCGCTCGACGGGATCCGTCGCGTCGGTCACGTCGTGGACGGTGACCCCGCCCTGGTACCAGGCGGCGTAACAGCGCCCGTCGACGAGCTCGAAGTTGTGGGCGGTCGTCCAGACGCCGCCGCGGGTGGGATCGGGCGTCGGCGGCGGGTCGATCGCCCCGAGTCGCGTCGGTTCGGCGGGGTCGGTCACGTCGTAGAAGGCGATCCCGCCCGGGCCGGTCGAGCCCGAGGCCGCCGCCCACGATTCGGTCCCGATCCCCAGCAGATCGCCGGTCTCGTCGACGGTGACGAAGTGGTCGTTGCCCGGCGGCTCCGTGCGCTCGCGTCGCCTGTTGGTAACATCGAGGAGCTCGTCGAGTGGCCGACCGCGCACCCGCGAAACGAGCGTCGGCTCGCCGGGGTCGGACACGTCGAGACACCAGGTGCCGGCGTCCCAGTAGGCCAGATACGCGCGGTCGTCGTGGACCCACACGTCGTGGAGGTTCACCATGCCGAAGGGCAGCTCGGCCCAGCGGTCGTCGACGTCGACGACGCTCCAGCGGGCCAGTTCCGTGCCACTCTCGGGATCGGCGACGACCAGGGGCGAGCCGTCCAGACCGCCGCCGGTGAAGTAGCCGACGCCGTCCGCGAGCACGCAGTTGTGGGTGTAGAAGTCGACCTCGTGTTCGGCGAGAAGTTCGGGATCGGCGGGATCGGACACGTCGACGTAGCCAAAGCCACGGACCGAGTCGCGCCCACCGTTTGCCGGGCCGGCCACGAGCAGTCGGTCGCCGTCACAGTGCAGGTCCCAGATCCCAGACAGCGGCCCGTCGGCGTGGTCGGCCAGGAGCCGCTCGCGAGCCAGCACCCGCATCTCGGTCGGATCGCTCACGTCGACGACCGCGAAGCCGTCGACGGTGGCGACGTAGGCGACCGTCCCGTCGGGATTCAGGACCATCTCGCGGACGTTCTCGATCGAGACCGTCCCGAGGGGCTGGCTGTCCGGCGTCTCGGCGGGCGGCGTCCCGTCGCTGGTGGCAGTCGGGTGCCCGCTCGCGAGGCCGGCGCTCCCGAGCGCGAGACCGCTGCCGAGCGTTCGAAGGAGGGGGCGGCGACGCATACGCTCACTGAGGAGCGTGGACGGAGAAGCTTTGCGCTAGTTCCCCTGGATCGCGTCGATGACCATCGCGGCGGCGATGACGGCCTCCTTGGGGACGTTGCTCGCGTCGTCGATGGTGATCTCGTAGCGGTCCCGCAGCGAGAGCTGCCCCTCGATGGAGCCGACGTGGTTGCCGTCCACGTCCGTGATCTCGTACTTGTGGGGAATGATCTCGCCGAACGGGAGGAGGTTGCGAGCGAGCGTCACCGCGGCACCCCGAGAGTCGATCTTCGCGATGGCGCGCTCGTCGCCCGCGTCGCGGAGCGTCCAGGTGTCCTGCATGACCGAGTAGTCGTTGTCGAGGACCACGAGGTCCTCGCCGGTCTGGGCGTCCGAGAGCACGTAGTTGCCGGCCACGTCGATGATGCCGCCGGCTTTGACCGTGAAGACCTCGTTGCCGTCCCCGTCGGTGAAGGGGAACTCCTCTTTCATCTTGAGCATCTTCTGCTTGCCGCGGACGACGACGTCGCCGGCGGCGTCCATCGCCTTGTACTTGTTGCGGACCAGCGACTGTTCGACGGTGTAGCTGTTGTCGGTCAGTTCCAGTCCCTGGATGTCGTACTTCGAGAGGGCACTCATGTCCGGACGCTCACGCGATTTCGACATTAATTTTGTGTCTGGTGGTGACAGAGCCAACGAGTGTCAGCGGCGGACCGACAGCGTTTCACGCACCCAGACCTCAGAGGGCCGTAGATGACACGAGAGTACATCGAGGTCCGCGGTGCGGAGGAACACAACCTCAAGGACATCGATGTTGAGATCCCGCGAGAGGAGTTGACGGTCGTGACGGGGCTGTCGGGATCGGGCAAGTCCTCGCTGGCCTTCGAGACGGTGTACGCTGAGGGACAGCGCCGCTACATCGAGTCGCTGTCGGCCTACGCCAGAAACTTCCTGGGCCAGATGGACAAGCCACAGGTCGAGACCGTCGAGGGGCTGAGCCCGGCGATCTCGATCGACCAGAAGAACGCCGCCAACAACCCCCGATCGACGGTCGGGACCGTCACGGAACTCCACGACTACCTGCGCCTGCTGTACGCCCGAATCGGGACGCCACACTGTCCGGAGTGTGGCCGCGAGGTCGGCGAGCAGTCCGCCCAGAACATGGTCCGTCGGATGCTGGCCCTGCCCGAGGGGACCCGCGCGAAGATCGCCGCACCGGTCGTACGCGACCAGAAGGGTGCCTTCGAGGAGCTGTTCGAGGAGCTGGTGAGCGAGGGGTACGCCCGCGTCGAGGTCGACGGCGAACCGTACGACCTGACGATCGACGACCCCGATCTCGACGAGAACTACGACCACACGATCGACGTGATCGTCGACCGCGTGAGCGTCAGCGCGGACGCCCGCTCGCGGATCACCGACTCCGTCGAGACGGCCCTCGAAGAAGGGGCGGGCATCACGAAGGTGATCCTCCCGGACCCGCCGGAAGGCGTGTCCCTCGGCGGGGCGACGGCGCGCTCGACGGGCGATCTCGCGGGGACCGGCGACAGCGACGACCACAGCGACCGCGAGCGGCTCGTCGTCGAGTTCTCCGAGGAGCTCGCGTGTACCCACTGCGGGATCGACATCTCCGAGATCGAGACCCGCTCGTTCTCGTTCAACAGCCCCCACGGGGCCTGTCCGGAGTGTGAGGGCCTCGGCGAGACCAAGGAGGTCAGCGAGGAGCTCGTCATCCAGGACCGTTCGAAGCCCCTCAAGCACGTCTTCGAACCCTGGAGCTACGACCGCACCTACTACTCGCGACAGCTGGACAACGTCGCGGACCACTTCGGCGTCTCGCTGGAGACGCCCTTCGAGGAGCTGGACGAGTCGATCCAGCACCAGTTCCTCTATGGCACGGACGACCTCGTTCACTTCGAGTGGCAGACCAAGAACGGCACCCGCGAGAAGACCGAGCGCTTCGAGGGCGTCGTCCCGAACCTGGAACGTCGCCACGTCGAGACCGACAGCGACCGCGCCCGCGAACACATCGAGGAGTTCATGGCCGTCACCACCTGTCCCGAGTGTGAGGGCACCCGCCTGAAAGCGGAGTCCCGTCACGTCCTCGTCGACGGGAGTTCCGCGAGCGATGCGAGCGGAACGTCGTCGGAGGTTTCCTCCGACGGTACGTCGATCACCGAGGTCAACCGGATGTCGATCGGCGACGCACTGGAACACTTCGAGGGGCTGGAAGCGTCGCTGGACGAACGCGACACGAAGATCGCCGAGGAGATCCTCAAGGAGATCCGCGCCCGCCTCGGGTTCATGGAGGAGGTCGGGCTGGAGTATCTCACCCTCGACCGGGAGGCGTCGACGCTGTCCGGCGGCGAGAGCCAGCGCATCCGGCTGGCGACCCAGATCGGCTCCGGACTGGTCGGCGTGTTGTACGTGCTCGACGAGCCCTCGATCGGACTCCACCAGCGGGACAACGACCGGCTGTTGAACACGCTGGCTGAGCTGCGCGACCTCGGAAACACGCTCCTCGTCGTCGAGCACGACGAGGAGACGATGCGCCGGGCCGACAACATCATCGACATGGGTCCCGGCCCCGGCAAACGGGGCGGCGAAGTCGTCGTCAACGGCGACATGGACGAGGTGATCGACTGCGAGGACAGCGTCACCGGCGAGTACCTCTCGGGCGAGCGGACGATCCCGGTCCCCGACGACCGCCGAGCGTCGGACACCCACCTCACGATCGAGGGGGCACGCCAGCACAACCTCGCAGATCTGGACGTGGACCTTCCGATCGGCTGTTTCACCGCGATCACGGGCGTCTCTGGGTCGGGCAAGTCGACGCTGATGCACGACGTGCTGTACAAGGGCCTCGTCCGGCGGATGAACGACACCGACGTGAACCCCGGCGAGCACGACGGCATCGAGGGGATCGACGAGATCGAGACCGTCCGCCTCATCGACCAGTCGCCCATCGGCCGCACGCCGCGCTCGAACCCGGCGACCTACACGAACGTCTTCGATCACATCCGCGAGCTGTTCGCCGAGACGAACCTCTCGAAGCAGCGCGGCTACGAGAAGGGACGCTTCTCGTTCAACGTCAAGGGCGGTCGCTGCGAGGCCTGTGGCGGCCAGGGCAACGTCAAAATCGAGATGAACTTCCTCTCTGACGTGTACGTCCCCTGCGAGGAGTGCGACGGGGCGCGGTACAACGACGAGACGCTGGATGTCACCTACAAGGACGCCACCATCTCCGACGTGCTGGACATGAGCGTCGCAGAGGCCTACGACTTCTTCGAGGGCCACACCGGTATCCGCCGCCGCCTGAAGCTCCTGAAAGACGTGGGTCTGGACTACATGCGGCTGGGCCAGCCCTCGACGACGCTCTCCGGCGGAGAGGCCCAGCGGATCAAGCTCGCCGAGGAACTGGGGAAGAAAGACTCCGGCGAGACGCTGTACCTGCTCGACGAGCCCACGACCGGGCTCCACCCCGAGGACGAGCGCAAGCTGATCGACGTGCTCCACCGCCTGACCGACGAGGGCAACACAGTCGTCGTCATCGAGCACGAACTCGATCTGGTGAAGAACGCCGACCACATCGTCGACCTCGGACCCGAGGGCGGCGAGCACGGCGGGACCATCGTCGCCGAAGGCACGCCCGAGGACGTGGCCCGAAACGAGGAGTCCTACACGGGGCAGTACCTCCGCGATCTGCTGCCGAAAGTGGATCTGGAGGGGCCACGCGCCGACCGCGACGTGGCACAGCCAGCGGCGGACGACGACTGAGCCGGCGGAGCGGATCAGAAGAACCCGAGGAGCGGCCTCGACCCGAAGCCGACGGCGTTTTCCGTTCGAACGGGCCTTGAGCCTACTGTGACACTCGCGACGCGACTCCGGGGACTGGCCCGCTTCGATGCGCTCGTGCTGACGGCGTCGCTGTGGTTCATCGGGAAGTTCCTGCGATACGCCTTCCCGCCGCTCTTTGGCACGCTGGGCGAGAGCTACGGCGTCTCGCGGACGGTGCTCGGGACCGCATTCACGGGGTTCATGCTCGTCTACGCCGCGATGCAGTTTCCATCGGGTGCGCTGGCCGACCGGCTCGGCTCCGTTCGGGTGATCGCCGCGGGGGCGGCGCTGGCGGCGACGGGCGCGCTCGTCCTCGTCGTCGACGCACCCTTCGCCGTGCTGGCCGGCGCAATGGTGCTGATGGGGGCAGGGACGGGCGCATACAAGACCGTCGCCGTTCGGTTGCTCTCGGGGGTCTATCCAGACCGAACAGGGCGCGCACTGGGCGTGTTCGACACGGTCGGGGCCTTCGGCGGCGTCGCCGCGCCGGCCGCCGTCGTCGCCGTCGGTGGCGTCTCACTACTCACGGGCGCGCCGTGGCGAACGGTGTTTCTGGCTGGCGGGATCGCGACAATCGTGCTGGCGGCGCTGTTCGTCCGTCGCGTGCCCCAGCGACTCTCGTCGCGGGCCGACGACGATGCGACGGCGACGGACGCGACCGGCGATGGAGTCGCGGTCGGCGACTACCTCACGATGTTCCGCGAATGGCAGTTCGCCGGGTTCGTCGCCGTGACGATCCTGTTTTCGTTCGCCTACAACGGAACGGTCGCGTTTCTGCCGCTGTATCTCGCCGACGAGACAGCGCTGACAGCGGCGACGGCGAACCTCCTCTTTAGCGCGCTCTTCGTCGTCTCGCTCGTCCAGCTCGTGACTGGCGAGGCCAGCGACCGCGTCGGGACCGCACCGATGCTGGTGGTGACACTCGCCGTCGCCACCGCGGGACTGGTCGCAGTCCTCGTGTTCTCGGCGACCGGCGGACCGCTCGCGCTGGGCGGAGCCGTCGTCGCGCTCGGCCTGGGAGCACACGGATATCGGCCGGTCAGGGGTGCGTACCTGATGGCTGTCGTCCCCGAGGACGTGGCCGGCGGGAGCCTCGGGGTCGTCCGAACGCTGCTGATGGGAGCCGGCGCGGTCGCCCCGGCGATCGTCGGCTGGCTCTCGGACGTGGCGAACTTCCAAGTCGCGTTCGGGCTGCTGGCAGCGGCGCTGATCGGCGCGACC